>NZ_AODE01000012.1 GCF_000525855.1 Listeria cornellensis FSL F6-0969 | reverse complement strand
TGAAAGTCTCGAGTGCGACCGAGTAGTGGTAAGCACCTAGCCAACAGCAAGGGTGTCCATGGCGACGTGGAATCTGAAGGAAGCTCAAGGCAAATCTCTGGTCCGACGAACAGAAATCACATAGAAGGCGCCATGCAAGGATAAGGTTGCAAAAGAAGCCGAAGTCCAATAACTACTAGAAAAAAAATTGTATGGTGTAGATGTGGCGGATAGATGGAGAGAATGATGCCAAATTCATTCTCTAGTATCATTTTGATACTTCTAGCGTCCTTTTTTGAAACCGCGACGATGGAAAGCTTTTAGTATAATATCGCGCGATGCCTCGTCTTGATTTTCTCGCTTTGTTCGCTGCGATTGACACTGTACATACCGATAATAGCCTGATCTAGATACCTCTAATAAGCTAGAGAAATAGCTAACGCAACGAGAAAAATTGTTATTTGAGACCAGTGTTTGAATCCATTGAAATTTCATATCCGTTGTTAATCTGTTTTTTCTTGTGAAGCACCTTCCTTCTATCTTCTCAAGCTTTTTAGAACCTCTACTTGTTCTTCTAATACAGCTATTCTTGCTTGTTGTCGTTGGATTGATTCTTCAGGTGTCAGTACTCGTTTGAGATTTTTTTTGAGCCCCTTTACGATTGTCCATCAAACCTATGACACTGTCTTTTTCATAGGCTTTTTCCAGTGGCTGGCACATTGCTCGACACGTTTCTTACATTTGGATTTTGTTTTAATTTTTGGATTTCGGCGTTTGAGAATAGTTTTTTTGTTCATGATTGCTTCCTTTCTGGCGGAGTTATTGCTTTATTTGAGTATATAAAAAATACCTATAGAATGCACTTCTTTTTTTTGAAGTGTCCATTCTATAGGTACCATTGTAGATTGAGCGTCTTAACTTCACCTTTTATTTTATTTGGAAACTTCGATTTGGATGTTTAGTTTTACTTCGTCACCAATAAGTACGCCGCCAGTTTCAAGAACTGCATTGTAGTTTAGTTCGAAGTCTTTACGATTGAATTTACCAGTTCCTTCAAATCCAGCAACCATATTTCCTGACATTGGGTCTTTGCTTGTTCCTTCATATTCTACGTTGAATGTGATTGGTTTAGTCACTGTGCGAATTGTTAAATCACCAGTTACTTTATATTCGTTACCACCATCTGCCACAACATTTGTAGATTTAAAAGTAATCGACGGATAGTTCTCTACATCGAAGAAATCCGGGCTCTTCAAGTGGCCATCGCGCGCTTCTTGACGTGTATCAACAGACGCTGCGTCTACTGTAAATGCTAGGCTAGCTGTCGTTAAGTCTTCTGGATCAAGCGTTAAATCGGCGCTAAAATCTTTGAATGCGCCTTTCACTTTAGATACCATCATGTGCTTCACTTGAAACTCGATTGAACTGTGTGCTGGGTCTACATTCCATTTTTCTACTGTCATTTTAAAATTCCTCCAATTAGTCAATTTTTTTGTTGGCGCCATCTTCATTTTGCTCGCCAGTGGGATTCGGCGTTTAGACCGATTGTTTTTAGTCCCATTATTAATGTTCCCTTCTCTTCCTCGTCTAACACATCGAGTTGTTCTTTTATCAATGCTTCAAACTGTGGAAATAAGTTGCTGATGAAAGTTGTGCCTTGCTCTGTCAGCGTTGCATAAACGATACGGCGGTCGTTTGGATCTGTTGTGCGCACGACATATTGTTTTTTTTTCAAGTTTTGTTACCATGTACGTCGTGTTACCGTTTGAAATGAGATTTTTTTGACCGATAGCCTGTAGTTGTTGTGGTCCAAGGTGATAAATCTGTTCTAAAACACCGAATTCACTTGGCGTGATCCCATTTTCCTCAACTAATTGAGCAGTCAATTTTTGAATCCAGCCTGCCGATCTCAGCAGAACCGTAAATAATTTCAAATCAACATTGTCCAAGGATATCACCTCGTTTCAACAAAGTGTTTTAATATCGAAATATCTTACAAACAAATAATAACATACTTGTAAAAAGTAAGTCAAGTGATTTAGAAAAAAATTTTAAAAAAAAATGGATTTCGTTAAGTTTATGTAAAGATCATTGTGTATAATAGAAAGTAGCGTAAAATAGAAGAGGAAGAGGTGATGCTAGATGGAATTAAGTGAAGATAGAGTAAATCGGGTACGTGACGTATTGGGGTCGTATTGGGCTATTAATCGAATTACGGCGAAGCATGCCGAACAGAATGCACTGAGTTTAGGTTTATCGTTGCAGCAAATGGCGATACTTAATATTTTATATGGACGTCCAGAATCGACAGTAGATGACTTAAAGAAGAAACTATTCACATCGACAGAAGTCATTTCGGCAAACGTGGATGGGTTGGTTCACGCCAGACTAGTCGAAAAAATGAACACAGAATTTGTAGAAAATGCCGATGCATGGCGCTTGCAGTTGACAGAAAAAGGCAAGGAAATGTCAGAGCGCTCGACGCAAAACGCATTCGCATACAAAGCAATGATGAAAGCTTTGGACGAAATGGATGACGAGGATATCGATAAGTTGATAGAGATTAACCACAAAATCGAAAGTCTTTTAAAAACAGACTAAGAAAAAGCGAAAAACCATTGAACGAAGCCGCAGAACCTCGGCGCGCTGAAAGATTAAAAAAGCAGATTGGCATATGGCCAATCTGCTTTTTTTAATCTCGTTTTCCGTTTTCATAGGAGTGTTCATCGAAAGAACATTCGTCGAGTGGGATAACTTTTGATTTTTGCGTATACTTATAAATGAGCCAAAATGCTAGGAAAATCGGAAGTCCGATATAGGAAATCGCGATTTTTTGCCACCATTGTGGATTTGAAATGTCTGGGTGTAAGAATGCGTTATAATCTTGTCCAATGATAACTAACAAACATAATACCAGTGCTAGAATCGGACCAAATGGGAAGAATTTCGCTTTGTATTTCAGATCGTCTAAGTTAAGCCCTTGCTTCACATATGCGCGTCGGAAACGATAATGACTAATCGCGATACCGACCCAAGCAATGAAACCGGTCAGACCAGAGGCGCTCAGAAGCCAAGTATAGATCACGGCACCATTGTCGCTTAAAGTGGTGATGAACGTCATAGCACCAACAATCGTCGTCAAAATAAGAGCTGCCATTGGAATACCGCGACGGTTTACTTTGGATAGAAACTTCGGCGCTTTTCCATCTCTTGCCATGGACCATAACATCCGAGTGGAAGCGTATAGTCCAGAGTTACCAGCGGATAATACGGAAGTCAAGATAACCGCGTTCATCACGGAAGCCGCAATGGCAAGGCCTGCTTTTTCAAAAACGAGCGTGAATGGGCTAATCGCAACATCTGTCGCTTCGCCACCAAGCAAGTTTGGGCTCGTGTAGGGAATAATCATACCAATAATGAAAATCGCAAAAATGTAAAAAAGCAAGATGCGCCAGAAAACTTGTTTAATCGCTTTCGGTACACTTTTCTCAGGTGTGGCACTTTCACCTGCTGCAATACCTACGAGCTCTGTTCCTTGGAAGGAGAATCCGGCGAGCAGGAAGGTCCCAAGAATGGCGAAAAATCCACCTTTAAATGGTGCGTCTCCCATTGTGAAGTTCTCAAAACCGATGAAGTGCCCACCAAGAATACCAAGAATCGTAAGGACACCGATGATTAAGAAGACGATAACGGTGACTACTTTGATGATAGAGAACCAATATTCTGATTCACCGTAAGCTTTGACGGATAGGGCGTTTAGGCCGAATATGAGCAATAGGAATACGGCGCTCCAAAGCCAAGCCGGTGCATCGGGATACCAAAATTGAATAATAAGTGCGGCGGTCGAAATATCAACGGCAAGCGTAATCGCCCAGTTAAACCAATAATTCCAACCAAGAGCAAATCCGAAAGCGGGATCGACAAACCGTGAAGCATAGGTACTAAAGGAACCCGAGACGGGCATGTACGTCGCCATTTCCCCGAGGCTCGTCATTAAAAAGTAAACCATTAAGCCAATCGCAGCGTAAGCGACAAGTGCGCCACCAGGTCCTGCTACTGCTATGGCATTTCCACTCGCAAGGAATAATCCTGTTCCAATCGAGCCCCCAATGGCAATCATCGATAAGTGGCGCGTTTTTAAATCTCTACGAATGTGACCTTGTTGCTGTTCTTTTTTCACTAGTAAAACTCCCTTTCTTCTCTGTTTGAAAATGAGGTTTTGGGAACAAAAAAAACCGAATCCCGTGTGCTTCTTTCGAGATCAGTCTATAGATACCAACATCAAAAAGCGTTAGATAGCACATCCGTTTCGTCAAGCTAATGGCAAAAACGGCAGTCCTGTTTCTTTCGATAACAGTCCCAGCTAAAGAGCAGTCATAAACCTGTCTTCACTTCGGCGAGCATCCTTTTTGCGGTGAGTCATCAGTGTGTTATGCACCTCGTCAACGTTACTTGTGAATTTCGCAACCTCTACCTCACCGTTTGGATGAGGATTTTATTAAGTTTTCATGTTCTATACTAACGAATATAGCGAGGAATTGCAAGGCTTTTTTTGTATTTCAAACGTTTTTTAGAGCTTCACGAACGGTGCTATAAGTGGGAATGCTTGGTAAGCGATTGTCGTAATTGACCATCAACATCGCAAAACGTGGTGAAACACCGGTCAGCATGAGGCTAACGCCTGTTAATTTCGTTAAGGCTAAAAATTTGATCAGATTCGCGGCAACATCTTCATTGAAATCAGCGAGTCCGGAAATATCCATAATTAAATAATCGATATGACTTATCTCAAGATAGGAAGCTACATTTTGCGTCATTTCTTCAAAACGATCGGTCGACAGCGCGCCAACTAGAGGAAGCACAGCGACACCTTCTTGGACGGGAACGATTGGCGTCGACATTTTGACGATTTCTTCAATCGAATCTTCAAGTAACATTTTGTATTTTTCTTCGCGTGTAACATCACGTTGAATGCCGATAAAGTAGTTTTTACCAGAAGCTTCATCGTAAAGCGGATCAATCGTCAATTCATTGAAAAAGACATCGCCATTTTTACGATAGTTTTGCAAGAAGACGTTCACGGTGGTACGGTTTTTTATGGCTTGGCCGATTTTAGCTAGCGCAGATTTATCTGTTTTGCGGCCTTGGAGCATGTGGCAGTTTTTCCCCATAACTTCTTCGGAGGTATAGCCTGTAATTCGTTCGAAGCCACTGTTCACATAAATAATTGGATTATTCGGTAGATCACCGTCTGTAATGATAACGCCAACACTGGTCATATTTAATGCTTTTAGAATAATATTGAACTGCAACTCTGCTTCTTTATTTAACATCCAAACAAGCCCCCGTTTTCGATTTTTATATACGTCCATCATACCAAAAAAAAATGGTAAATAGAAATGGCTTTGCGAAAATTCATTTTTAGTTCATAAAAGGGTGTTATACTTTGAGAGAAGCTGCTCGCTACCTAATAAAATGATGATAAAATAGTAAGAAATCGCTTTGATTTGATGAATAATTGTGCGTAAACTTGCAAAATGTAGTAACATAGGAAGGTAGAATAGTGAAGTGGAGAGAGGAGTAATTTTTGTGCAACAACCTTCCGTAAATGAATTGAAAGAATGGCGTAATGTGATGTTATTGCATCGCTTTGCCTTAGAAGAAGTGAATACGAAATTAAAAATATTGAATGATGAGTTCCAATTTCTGCATGATTATAACCCGATGGAGCATTTGAAATCGAGGGTCAAGAGCTTTGAGAGCTTAACGGCAAAATTGGAGAAAAAAAGGCTCGATATTACGCCGGAGAATGCGTATGAGCATGTGCATGACATCGCTGGAATTCGGGTGACATGCTCGTTTGTGTCGGATATTTATAAGATTTATGAGATGTTGGCGAACCAAGATGATATGACGATTTTGAATGTGAAGGATTATGTGGAGAACCCAAAACCTAACGGGTATCGGAGTCTGCATTTGATTTGTGAAGTGCCGATTTTCTTGACGAATACGTCGCGCAAAATGTGTGTGGAAATTCAGATTAGAACGGTTGCAATGGATTTTTGGGCGAGTTTGGAGCATAAGATTTACTATAAATATAAATCGACGGCACCGGCGCATTTGACGCAGGAACTATATGAGGCTGCGGCAATTATCCAGCACTTAGATGAGAAAATGAAATATTTAAATGACGAGATCGATCAATACAAAAATGAGGTTGAAGGCGAATAAGGGGTTGAAAAAAGGGTGGAAATATTTTATTACGTATTAATTATGCTGGCGACGATTTTAATTTCGAACGTTGTGAACCGGTTTATTCCGTTTGTGTCGATACCATTGATACAAATTGGATTGGGTGTTTTGGTGGCTTGCATGCCGCTCGCATTCGAATTGAAATTGAATCCAGAACTATTTTTGGTGTTATTTATCGCACCATTGCTATTTAATGACGGAAAACGGACGGATCGGCAGGCGTTATGGAATTTGCGTGCGCCGATTTTAATGTTGGCGTTAGGGCTTGTGTTTGTGACGGTGCTCGTGATTGGGTATTTTGTCAATTGGATGATTCCAACGATTCCACTAGCGGCGGCTTTTGCGCTCGCAGCAGCACTTGCACCGACGGACGCTGTGGCTGTAGGATCGCTTTCTGGACGCATCGATCTGCCTAAAAAAATCACGCATCTTTTAGAAGGTGAGGCGCTCATGAACGATGCTTCGGGTCTGGTTGCCTTCCAATTTGCGATTGCGGCGATGGTGACGGGTGTATTCTCAATTTGGAGTGCTTCGATTAGCTTTGTGATTATCGCGGTCGGTGGGATTATTTGTGGTCTCGTACTGACTTTCGTTAAATTTAAATTTCTAAAATGGATTCGTAGTCTGGGCATGGAAGATGTTACGCTACATATGTTAATTCAAATTTTGACGCCGTTTGTAATTTATTTGGTGGCGGAAGAACTGCATGTATCCGGTATTTTAGCGGTTGTTGCGGCTGGGATTATGCATGCTTTTGAAAAGCGGAAAATGGATCCGATGACCGTGAAATTGAACGTGGTATCGCAAGGCACGTGGTCGGTTATTATTTTCGTGTTGAACGGTTTAGTGTTTATTATTTTAGGAACGCAATTACCAGATATTATTCAAGTCGTTTGGGAAAATTCGGGTGTGAGCAACTGGCAAGTCGTGTTTTACGTCCTTCTCATCACGTTTAGTTTGATTACGATTCGTTTCTTGTGGATTCATTTAGGTTGGCTGATTCCGCATTTGATGAAAGGAAATGATCTGAGTAAGCCGAATTTACGAGCGACAGTACTGACTTCTTTATCGGGTGTTCGTGGCGCGGTAACGCTTGCTTCGGCGCTCTCGATTCCGTTTGTACTTGGGGATGGTAGCCCGTTTCCACAGCGATCTTTGATTATTTGTATCGCGTCAGGTGTTATTTTATGCTCACTCATTATTGCCACAGCGATTTTACCGCTTTTGGCTCGAAAAGATGAGAGTCAATCGGATAGCCCTCGTGCTGAAAAATCGATGAAGCTGAGTGTTTGTCGTCATGTTGTAGAGCAATTGAACAAAGAGATAACATCGGAAAACAAGGCGGCAACACAGTTTGTGATGGATGATTATCGTGGGCGTATGCGTGCCATTCAAAAAGAGGATATAGACATGGGCAAACGACGGGAAATCGATCGGGAGCAACATGCTTTGCGTTTACAAATTGTACAGTGGGAAAAACAAAATACGGATAAATTGTTGGCGCAGGGCGAGGCAAGTCATCATGCTGCCAGTCGTTACAATAATTATCTTGATGCGATGGAAAAAGCATTGTCTGGTAGAGGACGATCGCGCTCTGGCATGATGGGTATGATGTTTAAGCGCTTGATGCGCCAAGTGATGCATCCTAAGCAGTGGCAAAGAGCGAAAGAAAAAAATGAATGAAATGAAGCAAAATCCAGAGCAGTATCAAGAAATGATTGGTGAAATTAGGGATTTGCGTGAGAAGAATGCGAGTGTCGTTAATGATAAACTAAAGGCATTGCTGAATGATACGAACCAAGCTGTGATTTGGCCACTCATCAATGAGAATAAACGTATTTTGGAACAGATGAAACAAGAGCGTGGCAGTATGAAATCAAGAGAGAAGTTTGAACAAGCGAAAAAAGATGTGCAACTTCAAGCGGTTCAAATTGAACGTGATGTGATTCAGAGCCTGTTTGAGCAAGGTAGAATTTCAAGGGATTTGGCGCGTGAGTTGCGGCAGAATTTGAATTTATATGAGACGTATTATTTTGGGAATGAAGAATTAGCATGAAAGGGCAAGCCTGATGAAAGTATCCGACTTTCATCAGGCTTGTTTTTTTTGTAAAAAAGTATTGCGATTGTGGCGTACAATGATGTATAATTAGCGGTGCTGTAGTAAACATGAAGTTTACTATTACTAAACAATAATGACTCGGAGTTTACTTCTACTAAACTAATAGGAAGGGCGCGACTATGGATATTGGCAAGCGGATTAAGAATTTACGACTTAGTAAGAATTTGACGCAGGAAGAGCTTGGGGAGCGAACGGATCTGACAAAGGGTTATATTTCACAGTTGGAGCGGGATTTGAGCTCGCCTTCTATTGAAACGTTATTTGATATTTTAGAGGTTCTTGGCTGTACGCCGAAAGAATTTTTTGATGAGGAAGAGCAAGAGCAGAAGGTTGTGTACGACGCGAGCGAGCATACTTTTTTTTGAAGATGAGGAAAAAGGGTACCAAGTAAAGTGGTTGGTCCCTGAGTCTAATGAGAAAGAAATGGAGCCGGTTTATTTAACGCTTTCTGGAAAAGGGGCTTTTAAACAGTTTGAGCCTTCGTTATCGGAGACGTTTGCCTATGTTTTAGAGGGGAAAGTGACCATCAAATTAGGCCGGAAAACATACATGGCGAAAAAAGGCGAGGCAATTTATTTCCATGCTTCGGATGAACACCAAATTTGTAACGAGGAAGATGTACCGGCGACACTGATTTTGGTGGCAACGGATTCGTATTTGTAAGGAGGAAGACGCAAATGGCAGAAACAATTATTCGCTTCGAAAATGTGACCAAGCAGTTCGATAATAATCCACCAGTGCTTGATAATGTAAGTTTTGAGATTGAAAAAGGGAAATTCTATACATTGCTCGGTCCATCGGGGTGTGGTAAAACGACGATTTTGCGCCTGATTGCTGGTTTTTTGGAGGCAAGTGATGGCAAGATTTTTCTGAATGATAAGGTGATTAATGATATTCCTGCGAATAAGCGACCGGTGAATACGGTTTTTCAGGATTATGCCTTATTTCCGCATTTGAATGTGTTTGAGAACGTGGCTTTTGGTTTGCGTATTAGGAAATTGAAGAAAGACGTGATTCAGCAAAAAGTGACGGAAGCATTGCGATTTGTGAATTTGGAGGGTTATGAGCAACGTGAGATTACAGAAATGTCTGGCGGGCAGCGTCAGCGTGTGGCGATTGCGCGCGCGATTGTGAACGAGCCGGAAGTTATTTTGCTGGATGAGCCATTGTCGGCGCTTGATTTGAAATTGCGGACGGAGATGCAATATGAGTTGCGTGATTTGCAGCGTCGGCTTGGGATTACGTTTATTTTTGTAACGCATGATCAGGAAGAGGCGCTGGCGATGAGTGACGAGATTTTTGTGTTGAATAAGGGCGAGATTCAGCAAAGTGGGACGCCGATGGATATTTACGATGAGCCGATTAATCGCTTTGTGGCGGATTTTATCGGTGAATCGAATATTGTTTCCGGTAAAATGGTGCAGGATTTCGAGGTCGAGTTTGTGGAGCGCCGGTTTGAGTGTGTCGACCAAGGTTTCCATCCGAATGAGGTTGTCGAAGTCATTATTCGCCCTGAGGATTTGGAAATCACGGCGGAGGAAAAAGGAAATCTACGCGTGACGGTTGACTGGGTCTTGTTCCGCGGGGTTCATTATGAAATTGGTTGTATCGATGAGGACGGCAATGAATGGCTAGTGCATTCTACTAAAAAAGCACGAATTGGTGAAAAATTAGGGCTGGCGTTTGATCCAGAGGCAATCCATATTATGCGTCTTGGGGAAACCGAAGAAGAATTTGATGCCCGTCTAGAAAGTTACGAAGAGGCGTAGTGCGATGACGAGACGAGCGCGGACTTTTTATTTGATTCCTTATGCCTTTTGGATTTTGCTGTTTGTTATTGCGCCGATTGTGTTGATTGCTTACTATTCGTTTTTTGATATTGATGGGAATTTTACGTTTTCGAACTATGTGAATTTTTTTTACGCCGGTTTATTTGAAGATGACGGTGAGCTCTTTCTGGTATGCATTTTTGATTATGTTATTTACGTTATTGATTTCGTATCCTACGGCGCTTGTTTTGACAAAATTGAAACATAAACAGCTTTGGTTGTTGTTGATTATTTTGCCGACTTGGATTAATTTGTTGCTAAAAGCCTATGCGTTTATGGGGATTTTTGGAACGTATGGAACGGCGAATAAGTTTTTAGAATTTATCGGGATTGGTACGCAGCAGATTTTGTTTACGGACTTTAGTTTCTTGTTTGTGTCGACGTATATTTTTATTCCGTTTATGATTTTGCCGATTTATAATGCACTGGAGGAGATGAATCCGTCGTTAACGCATGCGGCGCAGGATTTGGGTGCTACGCGTTGGACGACATTTTGGCGGGTTATTTTTCCGATTACGCTAGATGGTGTGAAAGCGGGATGTCAGGCGGTTTTCATTCCGGCATTGTCGCTCTTTATGATTACGCGTTTGATTGCAGGAAACCGGGTGATTACGCTTGGGACTGCGATTGAGGAGCATTTCTTGGTGACGCAGGACTGGGGAATGGGCTCGACGATTGGCGTGTTCTTGATTATTGCGATGTTTATTATTATGTTTGTAAGTGGTGCTAAACGGAAGAAAGGGGCGATGAAATGAAGAAAAACAAATGGGGAAAAATTTATTTAGCCGTCGTATTCTTTGTTTTGTACGCGCCGATCTTCTATTTGATGTTCTACTCGTTTAATGCGGGTGGAACGATGAATCATTTTAGTGGCTTTACGTGGGATTATTATAAAGAGGTATTTCAAGATACCCGACTATTAATTATTGTGTTGAATACGTTTGTGATTGCGCTACTTTCTTCTGTGGTAGCAACGATTCTAGGCGTTCTCGGAGCACTGGCGATTCGCTATATGCCACGCCCGTTCGCCAAAAATTCATTGCTCAGTTTGAACAACGTCTTGATTGTGAGCCCAGACGTTGTGATTGGTGCTTCGTTCCTGATTTTCTTCACGATTTTAGGTGTAAAACTTGGCTTTATTTCGGTACTCGTGTCGCACATTGCGTTCAGTATTCCGATTGTTGTCCTGATGGTTCTGCCAAAATTGCAAGAGATGAGTCCGACGCTGATTGATGCAGCGCGGGACTTAGGAGCGAGCCAGTGGAACGTGTTGAGTAAGGTTATTTTGCCGTATATTTCACCAGGTGTTTTTGCGGGATTCTTTATGGCTTTGACGTATTCACTCGATGATTTTGCGGTGACTTTCTTTGTAACGGGAAATGGTTTCTCGACGCTTTCTGTGGAGATTTATTCGCGGGCGCGCCAAGGAATTTCGCTATCGATTAACGCGTTGTCAACCTTGCTATTCCTATTTACGATTGTGCTCGTTATCGGTTACTACTTTATTAATCAGCGCAATGCGAAGGCGGCGCAAGCGATGGAGGTGCCGAAAAAATGAAGTCATTAGTTCGTGTTTTTTGGTCTAGTCGTGATTGCGGCGCTATTGATGATGGTGCTTACCTTTTCACTGAATAAATCGGAAGGTTATTCGGGCGGCAATACGCTGACGATTTACAATTGGGGCGATTATGTTGATCCTGATTTACTGAAGAAATTTGAAAAAGAGTCTGGCATCAAAGTGATTTATCAAACGTTTGATTCGAATGAAGCGATGATGACGAAAATTGAGCAAGGCGGGACAACGTTTGACATCGCGGTTCCGAGTGATTATGCGATTAGTAAGATGCGGGAGGAGAACTTGCTAATTCCACTTGATAAAGCGAAATTGCCGAATAGGAAGTATTTGAATCCGCGTTTTATGGACCAGTCGTTTGATCCGGAAAATAAGTACTCGATGCCGTATTTCTGGGGAACGCTGGGCATTATTTATAACAAGAAGATGGTTCACGATATTCCGTTCACGAGTTGGAACGATTTGTGGCGACCGGAATTGAAAAATCAGATTCTGCTCATCGACGGCGCGCGTGAGGTGATGGGGCTTGGACTCAACAGCCTTGGCTTCTCGCTGAACAGTACGGATGAGGCGCAGTTACAGGAAGCGTTGATGAAACTAAAGGAAATGACGCCGAATGTGAAGGCAATTGTTGGGGATGAAATTAAAATTTTGATGGCTGGAAATGAGGCCGGAGTTGCGGTGACGTTCTCTGGTGAGGCTGCCGAGATGTTGGATCAAAACGAGGACTTGGAGTACGTGATTCCAAAAGAGGGTTCCAATTTGTGGTTTGATAATATGGTCATCCCGAAAACCGCGAAAAATGTGGATGGGGCGCATAAATTCATCAATTTCATGTTAAAACCTGAAAATGCAGCACAAAATGCGGAATATGTCGGTTATGCGACGCCAAATGAAGCTGCTGTAAAACTTTTGCCAAAGGAAATTTCAAGTGATGAACGCTTCTATCCAGACCTAGACCAATTGAAAAATTTAGAGGTTTACGATAATTTAGGTAAGAAAATGTTGGCGCATTACAATGAATTGTTCTTGGAATTCAAAATGTATCGTAAGTAGACCACTTTTGTGAAATCACCCAACTTTTGTGTATAGCTAGGATATGCATTGTAATTATTCGAGCCATCCCTTATAATCCAGTTGTAACTTCATTTGAAAGGTGGAAAACAAGATGGCAAAATTACATGCTTATTTAAGTTTTGAAAATGCGAAAGAATCGATGGAATACTATAAAGAGGTATTTGGTGCAACCTTATTGAAACGCAATCGAATGGATGAGAATATGGCGAAAGAATGGGGCATGTCAACTGAGAATTTAGAGGATACAACAATTCATGGTGGCTTTGTTGTGCTTGGAAACACGATTTTCTGTAGTGATCGTTTTGGTAAAGGTGAACCGTTTTCCTCCAGTGTTACGTTGATGCTGGACTTTAATTCAGAAGATGCAGAGGATGTTGCAGCATTGGAGGCGCTATATAAGAATGTAACCGAAAGTGGTGCCGAAATTATTGATCCGCTTGACGAGAAATTCTGGGGCGGAAAAATGGGAATTATTAAAGATAAGTACGGCTTACTATGGATGTTCCACGCGCAAGCCTATTCGAAATTAAAATAGTGGTTAGTAAGGAAGCATGTTCTCTCGTAAAAGCGGAGGATATGCTTCCTTTTTTATCGTGTACAACTTGATTTCTTGCCCCAAGAAGCATAAAATCAAGAGGTTAGCTTAGCAAAACTGAAAGAGGCAAGGAAGTGAACATATGTTTCAAAATTTACCAGATTCTTTTTTACAAATGAATACGATTTTTATCTCGATTATGATTGAGGCTTTACCATTTGTGTTGATTGGGGTTTTTATTGCAGGTTTCATTCAAATGTTTATTTCTGAGGCGTTTATTGCTAAGATTATGCCAAAAAATCGATTTTTAGCGGTGATTGTAGGTTCGGTGATCGGTGTGCTTTTTCCGTCGTGTGAGTGCGGGATTGTGCCTATTGTCCGAAATTTGATTGCAAAAGGGGTACCGCTTCATGCGGGAATCGCGTTTATGTTGACGGCGCCGATTATCAATCCTGTGGTACTATTTTCAACGTATGTTGCGTTTGGGAGTACGTGGGAAGTTCCGCTGCTACGTGTTTTAGGGAGTTTAGTCGTCGCGATGGTTGTAGGGAACGCGATTGCTTATTTTTATAAAGGTGAAGGTTTGAAAGAGAAGTTTATGTTGTATGAAACGGTGGGAGAGGCCAAGGAGAAAGCGGAGGCTCCAGCTGTGATGGCGATTGTGGGAATGGACGGGACAATTGCTTCAGGATCGGCGCATACGATGCCAACGGAGGCAAAACAGCCTCATCATCACCACGAGCATAGTCATGATGAGGCTAAAATGCCGATGAAAGATAGGGTTTGGCACACGTTGCAACATGCGGTGGATGAATTTTTCTCAGTTGGGAAATTTCTTGTGTTTGGTGCGTTGCTGGCGGCGGTTATGCAAACGTATATTAAGACGTCGACGCTCGTTTCGATTGGGCATGGACCCGTTTTATCGATTCTGTTAATGATGGTTTTGGCGTTTGTCTTGTCGCTTTGCTCGGAGGCAGATGCCTTTATTGGCGCTTCTTTCCGCAGTGTTTTTTCGACGCAATCGATTGTTGCTTTCCTCGTTTTTGGGCCGATGCTCGATATTAAAAATTTGATGATGATGCTGGCGACTTTTAAAGCGAAGTTTGTAGCATTTGTCGTGATTGGTGTTACCGTGACGGTGTTTGTCTATGCATTATTATTATAGAAGGAGGGCGTTTTGATGTTTCGTGTCTTTATTTTATTCGGATTCGCCTTCTACTTGATGCAACTACATGTGACGGGCGATATTAGCAAGTATATTAACATGAAATATGCCTATTTGTCGCTTGCTGCGATGATTGCCGCGTTTTTCCTAGGTTTGGTGCAGCTGATTATGATTTTCCGCGACGAGGACTTGGAGCAGGATCACGCGCATATGGGGCACACGCATGATGGTGAGAATACGTTTTGGAAAAAGATTTTGGTGTATGGACTGCTTATTTATCCGCTGATTGCTGGATTTATGTTTCCGATTGCGACGCTGAATTCGACGATTGTGGATGCGAAAGGGTTTCATTTTCCGAAAAATAATGCGGCGGGCGATGATCCGTATGCGATGAATCAATTTTTGAAGCCAGATACGAGTGGTTATTTTGGTAAGTCTGATTATGAGAAGATGATTGAAAAAGAGAAGGACCAGATTATTGATGATGATCCAATCAAGGTGACGGATGAGAATTATCTGATGACGATGGAAATTATTTATAGTTATCCTGGTGAATTTGAAGGGAAGCGGATTGAATTTACTGGCTTTGTTTATAATGATCCTGTGACGAAGGGCGCGAATCTGTTTGTATTCCGTTTTGGCATTATTCATTGTGTCGCGGACTCTGGTGTTTATGGAATGCTTGTGCACATGCCAGACAAGGAGACGAATCTTAGCAATGATACGTGGGTGAAAGTGAGCGGTGTGATTGAACAGGAATACTACGCTCCTTTTAAAATGGATATTCCAGCGGTGAAGGTGACGAAATATGGTGAAATTCCGAAGCCGAAAGATGTGTATGTTTATCGCAAATATTAGGTTGCGGAATCGGGTCAGATACGGTATGCTTAAACCTGTGAAAACGAAAACAAACTAGAGAAGGATGGAATGACTATGAATCATTATTCCCCCTACTTTCATTTTCCGCGCGAGGATTGGCGTAAGCTGGAAGTAAGTAAAGACCAGATGTTATCGGCGGAAGAGTTGGAAGATATACGTGGTTTAAACGACCGCATCTCACTCGAAGATATTGCTGAAATATATTTACCACTCGTGAAATTACTTGCGATTCATTATCACGAGCAGATTTTTATTCACGGTGAAAAAATGGAATACTTGAAGCGGCATGCAACGCACACACCGTTCGTGATTGGCATCGCAGGTAGTGTGGCTGTCGGGAAAAGTACGACGGCGCGGGTACTCAAAATTATGCTTGATCGCTGGTTTTCTAAAACGCGGAAAGTCGAATTGATTACGACGGATGGTTTTTTATATCCGAACGCGGTGCTTAAGGAAAAAGGTTTGATGGAGCGTAAAGGTTTTCCAGAGAGCTATGATCGGAGTCGGTTTGTTGCTTTTTTGAGCGATTTGAAAAGTAATAAAGAGAATGTCGAAGTACCACTTTATTCGCATTTTACGTACGATATATTGGAGGAAACGCGGGTGATTAGTCAGCCGGACATCATCATTGTAGAGGGGATCAATGTGTTACAAGTAGACCCCGAACAAGCCGTTTTTCCGAGTGATTTCTTTGATTTTACGATCTATATGGATGCGGAAGAAAGCGAGATTAAGCGTTGGTACTTAGAGCGATTCTTCATGCTACGCGAGACTGCTTTTCAAGATACAAGTTCCTATTTCCATCGCTACACAAAAATCAGTGAGGCCGAAGCACGCCAGTTTGCCTTAGACACATGGGATAAAATTAATGGCGTGAACTTGAAGGAAAATATTGAACGGACGAAATATCGCGCCCAGCTTATTTTGAAAAAAGGCGCAGATCATTTGATATCGGACGTGTATTTAAGGAAGTAGCCCAGGGTGTTGAAAAAGGGAAAAAAATGTGTTAAGATGGTGTTAGGAAAAAGAATCAGTGGACATACGAAGAGCCCCGAAGCTGCTCAAAGACATCGGGGTTCTTTTGTTGTGGTTAGAACTTGGGTCGTCGGTTACTCTTGTTGCTACGACGTTCTAACCAGTACTTATAAGTGACAAGCGTTACACCTACAAGAATCGGAGCAACAATGCTGGAAAAAATCAGAATCAATGGACACACCTCCCTTCAGTGAAACGTGACATTTGAAGGTTGACGACTCCTTCATTATAGCACGGCTACGCGGGTAAATTAAGTCTTTCTTGTAAACTTGTATTATGATGGATATCCATGTTTTTTCACCCCTTATGTACAGCTTTTTACTTTACTTTTATTTTTTTTAGGTTAAAATAAAAGTGAGTAATCACTCATTTATGTTTTTTTAACCTAGAGGAGGTTTTCGAAATGGGAGAAGTAGCGATCCGGGTGGCAGGTCTTGATGTGTCATTCGGGAAAAAACAGATTTTAACGGATATTGGACTGGAAGTGGCGAAGGGAGAAATTTTTGGATTGATTGGTCCTTCTGGGGCCGGGAAAACGACGCTTGTGAAAGTCATTGTTGGGATGGAAAAAGGGGATTCTGGCGAGGTGACGGTGTTGGAGAAGCGGATGCCAAATCTTAGTGTGATTGCGAATATTGGTTATATGGCGCAATCGGATGCGTTATATATTGATTTGACGGCGAAGGAGAACATGGAGTTTTTTGCAGCGTTATATTCACTGAAGGGTGCGAAGCGTAAGGAACGGATTGCTTATGCGGCAAAACTTGTGAATTTAGAAGGGGAATTGAATAAACAGGTGAGCGATTTTTCGGGAGGCATGAAGCGGCGGTTGTCGCTTGCGATTTCGATGTTGCAGGATCCTGATGTGCTGATTTTGGATGAGCCGACAGTCGGGATTGATCCGGAATTGCGGAAGTCGATTTGGGAGGAACTGGACATGTTGAAGAGGGAAGGCAAGTGCATTCTCGTGACAACGCATGTGATGGATGAGGCGGAAAAATGTGATCGGTTGGCGATGGTTCGTGATGGGAAAATTATCGCGGTTGGGACGCCTGCAGAACTCGAAGCGCAGACGTCGACTGGAAAATTGGAAGATGCCTTTTTGCAATTTGGGGGTGCGAAATCATGATGCGAGTAATGGCGATTGTGAAGCGGATTGCGAATCAGTTTAGACGAGATAAAAGGACACTAGCTTTGATGTTTATTGCGCCACTTATTTTGATTACGCTGATTAATTATTTATTTGATGGGGATACGGTGAAGCCAAAAATTGGTGTGGAAGGTGTGTCGTCATCAATGGTGACACAGCTCAAGGATACCGATATGTCTGTGAAACAGTATGGTTCTGCGGGAGACGCGAAGGGGACAATAAAGTCGGATGGGCTGGATGCGTTTGTGAAGCAAGATGGCGCGGATGTGACGCTGACTTTTGAGAATAGTGATCCTGGTATTAGTAAGCAGATTCAGATGAAGTTGCAGGCGGCTTTGATGGCGGAGCAAAAGGACGCGATGAAGCAGTTGGGTATGTCAATGCAGGAGGCGAGTGCGAAGATACAGCAGTCATTGGCAGCGATTGCGAAACAGTATGCGGCGCAAACAGGGCAGCAATTGGATATTCCAACGGTGAATTTGAAGCTTCCGGAGCAACAGCAATTATCAATCGACACGGCCTATATATATGGTGACGCGGATACGACGTTTTTCGATACGATTGGACCGATTTTCATTGGTTTCTTTGTTTTCTTCTTTGTCTTTTTGATTGCGGGAATTTCGTTCTTGCGGGAGCGGACAACGGGGACTTTGGAGCGGTTGATGGCGACGCCGATTAAACGGTGGGAACTGGAAACGGGATATTTGCTTGGATTTGGTATTTTTGCTTTGGCGCAGTCGATTATTGTTGCGCTGTACTCGATTCATGTGCTGGATATGGTGCAGATGGGGTCGATTTGGTATGTCTTGTTGATTACGTTGATGCTCGCGATGGTTGCTTTGACGCTCGGGATTTTGCTGTCGACATTTGCGAATAATGAGTTCCAAATTGTGCAGTTTATCCCGATTGTGATTGTGCCACAAGTGCTGTTTTGTGGGATTTTCCCGCTGGAGGGAATGGCGGATTGGTTGCAGTGGATCGCTCACATTATGCCGCTTTATTATGGCGCGGATGCTTTGACGTCGATTATGGTAAAGGGAGAGGGATTCAGTGGTTTTGCGACGGATTTCTACATTTTGGTCGGATTTGCGCTCGTATTCATGATTCTAAACATTTTTGCATTGAAAAAATATCGTAAAATATAGGAAGGAATGGCGAAAATGGGTGAAAATAAAGACATTCTGACGCAAATGTTAGAGGTGGCGGAGCAGGATAAAAAAAATGAGTGAGAAGCAGAAAAAAAATCGTGGCGGCTGCGATTGAATTGTTTGCGGAACGTGGTTTTGCAGCGACATCAACGAGTGAAATTGCGAAGCGTGCTGGTGTTGCGGAGGGCACGATTTTTAGACATTATAAGACGAAGAAGGATTTGTTGACGTCGATTACAGTGCCGATTATGATTGATAGTGTGGCGCCATTTTTAGCGCAGGCTTTTGTGGCGGAGGTTTTTGAGCAGGAATATCCTGATTTCCGGACTTTTTTAAAGGCGCTTATTCGGAATCGGTTTGAGTTTGCGCGTGAGAATAGCCAGGTGATTAAGATTTATATGCAGGAATTGTTGTATCACGAGGAGATGCGAGAGCAGTTTTCGAAGGTGTTTATGGTGCATGTGAAGGGGCAGTTTGATCGGATTATTGGTTTTTATAAAGAGCGTGGGGAAATTAATGAGATGCCGAATAGTACGATTATGCGGACACTAATTACGAATATTGTTGGATTTTTGGTGACGCGATTTATGATTATGCCTGATGCCAAGTGGGATGACGATGCGGAGATTGAACGGACGGTGAGCTGTATCGTAAATGGTATTAGTTAAAAAACAGGGTGGATGCGCCAAATTTGGCATATCCACCCTGTTTTTTTTAATTTTTTTCTGGAATCTGCGACAATGTGAATATCGATGCCGTCCGTTTCGCGCATAATCGCGTTGACAACGGAGCCCTTCGTGAGTTCTTCTAATCGTGTTTTTACCGATTGGCCGAGAATGATCTGTGTGATATGATGCTTTTTTGCTACATCTGTAATAACGCTAAAAAATTTTGCGGTTATGGTTCGTTTCAACTAAAAAATGAGCATCGAATTCATTAGCAAGTTTTTTCCAGGACTCGTATTTTTTACGGGTATAGGGATCCAAATCGCCAAAATCTCCTGGAATAGCAGTTAGAATAAATAACTCTGCTCGTAAACGATTGGCAATTCGCCAACCACGCCGTATTAGTTTCTCTGCATTGTCATCATTTTTAACACAAACAAGAATTTTCTCATTGACAGCAGCGGCACGGAGTTTTGCTTCCGTTTTGTCTGTTTTGTCATCGACGTCATCAGCTACTTCTCGAAGCGCCATTTCACGAAGAGCGGACAGGTTACGCTGCGTGAAGAAATTTTCAAGGGATTGATTAATTTTATGACTGGCGTATATTTTCCCTTCTCGAAGCCGTTTTTGAAGCGTTTCAGCGGAGACATCGATGAGGATGACTTCGCTTGCCGTGTCCAAAAGATGGTCGGGAATGCGTTCACGAACTTTGACACCGGTAACGGTTTGCACGGTATCATGCAGGCTTTCCAAATGCTGAATATTGACAGCGGACAAAACATTGATACGGTGATCGAGGATTTCTAGTACATCCTGATACCGCTTGTTGTGCTTGGAGCCAGGGATGTTGGAGTGCGCGAGTTCGTCAATCACAACGACATCTGGATTGCGTGCTAAAATCGCTTCGACATCTAGGTCTTGGAAAACGGTGCCTTTGTAGGGAATCTCCTTTAAGGCAAGCGTTTCGAGATTACCAATCATGGCCGCCGTTTCTGGTCGATGATGGGTCTCAACAAGGCCTATAACGACATCGATTCCTTCTTTAAGCAGGTCTTGGGCTTCGGAGAGCATCCGATAGGTTTTCCCGACGCCAGGAGCCGAGCCAATATATATTTTCAGCTTCCCTTTTTTCAAGCGCTCAATTTCGGCAAGGATTTCTTCCGGACTTTTGCGACGAAAGGAAAACTCAGATTCTTCGGACATAGCGGCTGGACCTCCTTAATCAAGTAGTTTTTCTAAGGCTAGATTTAGTTCTAAAACATTGACGCGCGATTCACCAAAAAGGCCAAGGGAGCGCGGTGTCGTGTTGTCTGCTACGAGTTTTTGCACAGCGTCCGGTTTTAGATTGTTTGCTTCTGCGATACGTGCAACTTGTAGTTCCGCGCTGGTAACGGAGATATCGGGATCAAGTCCTGAGCCTGAATTCGTGACTAAGTCAGCAGGAATATTGGTACGCTGCATCGTTGGATTTTCTTTTTCAAGACGCGCAATCGATGCTACCACGCGTTTTTTCAGTTCTGGATTCGATGGTGCCAGATTCTTAGAACCGCTTGCGCTGGCATCATTCTTAATCGACGAAACGCGGCCATGGAAGAATTTTTCTGATGCAAAATTTTGACCGATCCATTTGGAGCCGAGGACTTGGTTGTCTTTTTTAATCAGAGAACCGTTCGCTTGGCTTGGAAAAATAACTTGTGCGACGCCGGTTGCAGCGAGCGGATAAATCAGCCCGCATAGGACGGTGAACACGAGACATAATCTTAGTGCTTTCATCTTTTTTCCCTCCTACATAAAGACCGAAACGGCCATATCAATCACTTTAATTCCAAAAAATGGGGCGACGACACCGCCAAGACCGTAGACGAATAGATTTTTTTTGAGTAGCTTGCTAGCTTTCATCGGTACATACTTGACGCCTTTCATTGCGAGTGGAATCAAAATCGGAATAATGATGGCATTAAAAATCAATGCCGAAATAATCGCGCTAGTAGGGGAGTCGAGTTGCATAATATTTAGTTTGTTCATGGCAGGAATCGCGATGGCAAACATAGCTGGAATGATCGCAAAATATTTCGCAATGTCATTAGCAATACTGAATGTTGTTAAGGCGCCACGAGTCATGAGCAACTGTTTACCAATCGACACGACTTCGATGATTTTCGTCGGATCAGAGTCAAGATCGACCATATTAGCCGCTTCTTTTGCAGCGATGGTCCCAGAATTCATTGCGAGGCCAACATCCGCTTGAGCAAGGGCTGGCGCATCATTGGTTCCATCGCCAGTCATCGCCACGAGTTTGCCAAGCGCTTGCTCATCTTTAATGACCTGGATCTTATCTTCGGGTTTGGATTCAGCAATATAATAATCGACACCAGCCTCTGCCGCAATCGTTTTGGCAGTCAACGGATTGTCTCCAGTACACATAATAGTTTTGATTCCCATTTTGCGGAGCTCGGCGAATCGTTCTTGCATCCCAGGTTTCACAGTATCTTTCAAATAAATAAAACCGTAGACTTCCGAATCAACAGAGACGGCGAGTGGCGTACCACCAAGACGCGCGATGCTGTCACCAACTTCTTGCATTTCTACTGGCAAAATTCCACCAAGACTCTCGACCCAGCGACTAATTGAATCCGCCGCACCTTTTCGGATTTTACGACCATCTTGAAGCGTAATCCCACTCATCCGTGTTTCTGCTTGGAACTCAATTTCCTCAGCAATCTGCGCGTCATCACTAGGAAACGCAATCACCATTCGTTTGGCAAGCGCCAAGACCGATTTCCCCTCCGGCGTATCATCTTTCAGTGAACTTATCGCAGCAATTTCCGCTATCTCCGCCACCGAATGACCTCCTACAGGCAAAAATTCGCTCGCCATCCGATTTCCAAACGTAATCGTTCCCGTTTTGTCCAAAATAATCGTATTGATATCACCGGCAGCTTCCACGGCTTTCCCGCTCATCGCAAGGACATTGAAACGAGTCACCCGGTCCATTCCGGCAATACCAATCGCAGAAAGTAGGGCGCCAATTGTCGTTGGAATCAGGCAAACAAGAAGCGCAACCAGTGTTGGAATGGACAATTCGACCCCATTAAAACGGGCAATCGGATAAAGTGTGATCACAACAATCATAAAAATAATCGTGAGTGTAATAAGCAAAATCGTGAGCGCAATCTCATTCGGTGTTTTTTGACGCTTGGCACCTTCGACCATAGAAATCATTTTATCAAGAAACGACTCACCAGGATTACTCTCAATCCGAACTTTAATCGAATCACTGAGCACCATCGTACCACCCGTAACCGAAGCAAAATCACCACCACTTTCCTTAATGACAGGCGCTGATTCTCCGGTGATAGCAGATTCATCAATCGAGGCAAGCCCTTCAATAATCTCACCATCACTCGGTATCAAATCGCCCATTTCGACAAGCACAATGTCCTCTTTGTGCAACGTCGAGGCCACAACTTCCTTCACCGAACCATCTTTTTGAATAAGTTTTGCCATCGTATCTTGCTTCGTTTTTTTGAGTGAATCCGCCTGTGCCTTCCCGCGACCTTCCGCCAAACTCTCTGCAAAATTAGCAAATAAAATCGTAACTAACAAAATTAGAAATACCGTCAACTCATAGCCAATCGAAGCGGTAACCCCAAAAAACTGTGGAAAAAGCATTAACAACAAGACAACAAATGTCCCAACTTCGACAACAAACATGACTGGATTTTTAATCATCGCTACTGGATTTAATTTCACAAAGCTATCTTTCACAGCAGTGAGCATCATTTTGCGGTTAAATAATACGTTCTTTTTCTCCATTTTCACACACTCCTATAAAGTTAAACTTTCTGCAATCGGTCCAAGTACGAGAACTGGCAAGAAGGTGAGGGCGCCAATAATGAGCACAACCATTACTAAAATCCCAGTAAACAAGCCATTATCCGTTCTAAAAGTACCAATCGTTTCCGGAATAAATGGCTTGCGCGTCATCGAACCAGCGACCGCGAGTAAAAGCACAATCGAGAGGTACCGACCTAAAAACATCACAATGCCCGTCGTTATATTCCAAAACGCCGTATTATCTCCAAGTCCCTCAAATCCCGAGCCATTGTTTGCCGCAGAAGACGTGAACTCATACAAAACCTGCGTCATCCCGTGAAAACCAGGGTTGGAGATTGCATCCGTTCCCGCTGATGTAAGTAAGGCCACAGCGGTAGGGACTAATATAATAATCGGATGTATCAGAAGCGTCAACGTAATCAACTTCATCTCGCGCGGCTCAATTTTGCGGCCGAGAAATTCCGGGGTACGCCCAATCAAGAGCCCACATAAAAACACACCAAGCATCGCGTACATCAACATGTTTATCAAACCAACACCATCACCGCCAAACACTACGTTCAGCATCATCAGCGCGAGCGTCCCCATACCACCAAGCGGCGTCAATGTGTCATGCATATTATTCACCGAACCAGTCGTAGCCGCGGTCGTAATCGTACTAAACAACGTCGAAGCGCCGAGTCCGAATCGCATTTCCTTGCCTTCCATACTGCCCTGTGCGTTCGAAACACCAAGCTCCGTCAACACCGGATTTCCCGCTTTTTCCGACATGAAAATAAGTCCGAGAAACACGATAAACAAGACAAACATCGCTGAAAAAATGACCCAGCCTTGCTTTTGATTTTTAGCGAAGCGACCGTAAGTGTAAGTCAAAGAAGCAGGAATACACCACATCGCCAGCATTTCTAGCACATTCGTGAGCGGCGTCGGATTCTCAAAAGGATGCGCTGAGTTAGCACCGAAAAACCCGCCGCCGTTCGTGCCCAAGTGTTTAATCGCTTCAAGCGACGCCACCGGACCAAGCGCAATCGTCTGCTTCACGCCTTCTAGCGTCGTCACAGCATGCGAGCTTGCCAACGTCTGCGGAACCGCCAATCCAACCAAAACAAGCGTCAAAATAAAAGCTAGCGGCAACAATAAGCGCGTTATCGCCTTCGTGAAATCCTCATAAAAGTTGCCTAGCGTCTCGCCCTTACTCGTAATCCCACGAATAAAAGCAATCGCCACCGAGATCCCACTTGCCGCCGACGTGAACATCATCATCGTAATAAACATCATCTGCGTCATGTTCGTCAGCACCGTTTCCCCGCTATAATGTTGCAGATTTGTATTCGTCATAAAACTAATCACCGTATTAAAAGCAAGCGTCAGATCAAGCCCCTTCAAACCATCAGGATTCGCCCAAAGCCCTTGCATAAAAACCATCACAAAACCAACAACCATCAAAATTCCATTGACTAAAACGAGCGAAAAGGCATACCGTTTCCAAGTCATCGCAGGGCGCTCTTTCAAACCAGCCAACCGGAAAATACCGGACTCTATTTTCTCAAAAAAGCGATTCCCCCTTGTCGGTGTCCCCGCAAAAATCTTGTACATGTAAGTCCCAAGCGGCTTGATTAAGCAAAACAAAATCAAAATGACAACAACAATTTGTAAAATTTCCATGTTTCTTATCTCCCTCAACTAAAATTTCTCCGGATGGATTAACGCATAGACTAAGTAACCCAACAATAAAATCGCAAATAACAGCATTATTATCATAAAATAAACCTCCCATAATTACCTATGCCGAGTTTTTAAGCTAGACTCCAATAAAAAAAACACCCCAGATTCATCATCCGCGGATCATAAGTAAGGAACCATACTAAACAATGTTTCATCTCCCTTTTCTTATCGCGAAATACAAGTTCTGTATCCTGTTATTCACGCCATATGCACTTGTTAAAAATCGATTTTTAAACGAAAATATTGCTATGAAAAAACCTTGAAACCTTAGTTATACCAGTACTTCATAAAGTGAACTATTATTTCTATTTCGAGCTATGCGACATATCATACTCCTAAATCTGAGAAAAGTAAACCATAATTTAAAATAATTTTTCGAAGCGGGGAGGAGCCTCAATTTTAGGCAAAATAAAAAGGCGAAAGAAGTCTAAAAAACTCCATTTCGCCTCAGCGTGACGACAAAAAACTATTTTCATCGTTAAAAGCTCCGTTCCGATGCTCAGGGACTCCAGTACACTCCACGTTGGTACTCGCTTTTTCCTAGAAACTAGGCATTTGTCGTCACGATTCGCATGGCAAGTAAATTTAAGCAAACTGTTTTGAAAGCCAATGCTTGCCTTCCACAAATCGGCTAACAAGCATCGCACAAACCGTATTTCCTGTTGAATTCAATAATGTTGCAGGTATATCAATTATCGTGCTAATAATCATAATCGTCCCAACGAGTTCAGGGTTGAAACCAAACACCGCGCAAATCATCAATTCGCCAGTCATACCGCCACTTGGAATTGCGCCCATTACAGCGCCAACAAGGAAAGCGACACCAATAATCGCTAGAATACTCATCGGCGAGGTCATATCTTTTCCAAATAACGTAAACAGGAAAATAATCTTGATAATCCCGCCCATCACAGAGCCATCCTTATGTGTATTAGCCCCAAGAGGAATCACTGTTTCTGCGATATCATCTGGCACACCCATTTTTTTTCGTTGCTTGTAAGTTAACCGGAATACATGCCGCACTTGACGATGTAGCAATCGCTGTAATCGAAGGCGTAATCACGTTTTTCCAGTAAACTTTGACACCTAGCGGACCACCTGCGATAAAAGCGTACAAGGTGAAAGCGCCAAAATAATAAATAACCGCGAGTACTAAATAAAGTAAGAAAGAGTTCAAATAACCATTAATAATCTGTGGTCCAAGTTTTCCGACTGTATCCGCAAAGTAACACCCAAGACCAATCGGTGCAGCGTACATAATTACCTTCACCATTTTCAAAATAACTTCTGTACCAGCATTCAAGAAATCTGCCACTGGTTTTCCTTTCGCGCCTGCCATCGACGTAGCAAGCCCCAAGAGGATTGAAAATACAATCAAGGGTAATAAGTTAGATTTAGAGAATAAGTCCAGAAAATCAGGCACTGTGAACGTTTTGACGATTGTTTCGCCTATTGTCGAGCTAGCCGCTTCAGGAGCTGCAGGCAAGTTCTTGATAATCTGCGTCATATCCACACCTTTAAGCGGATTATAAATCGTTGTTCCAATAAACGCAATCACCGCAGCAATCAAGGCCGTCGTAAAGAACACCGCAAAAATGGTCCCCATAATCTTACCGAGTCGCTTCATTCCTTGCATGTTCGCAATAGCACTTGAAACGCTCAAAAACACAAGCGGTACAATAACGACGAACATCAAATTAAGAAATAATTCCCCAATAGGTCGAACAACCGATGTCTTATCTCCAAAAATAAGGCCAGCCGCACCTCCGACAATAATTCCGGCGATTAAGAATAAACTGAATGCATAGTTTTTAAGTATCTTCATATGTAGTAAACCTCCCTTTATCTTTTTCTAGAATAGCATTTTAAAGCACGAAAGGGAAGCGCTTTTTTAAAAGAAGTGCAAAAGAAAAACCTCCAATCCTAAAAATTTCTTAGAATCGGAGGTTGGATGCTTATTTGGTGTTTGTTGATGTTTCGTCTGTGTCTTCCTTGTCTGTACTCGTTGTTTTATTTTTGTTGTTATAATTGTACTTCGAAGGATCTGTTTCCTTAAAGCCTTCCGGAGTGTAGAAACGAAGCAGATCACCTTGTAAGACTTCATCGGAAAGCTCAAGCTCTTTTGCGACATTGTCTTTTGTTGCTTTCATTGCATCCGTCTCGGTTGTGATTTCTTCGCCTGTCTTCTGATTGTAGAACTTGCCACCAATCATGGAATAAGCAGGGGTAATGAAATCACCGTTTCGGAATGGTACGACTTGTTTCGCGTCTTTTGAAAGCAAGTCATTACCTAATTGTACGTAGTTTTTCGTGTCCGTACCTAGCAAGTGAAGTAGCGTTGGTAAAATATCGATTTCACCGCCGTACGTATCCTGCACGCCACCTTCCACGCCAGGAACACGAACCATGAATGGCACACGTTGCGCTTGAGCATTTTGGTAAGCATCGTAATCCGTACCAAGCACTTTACTCATAGCTTGCGCGTGATTATCAGAAATACCATAGTGATCGCCGTACATCACGATAACCGAATTCTCATACAAACCGCTATCCTTCAAATACTGCACAAAACTTTTCACAGATTCATCTAAATAACGCGCCGTTTGGAAATAACTATCTACCGAAGCATCGCCAGTTTCGGCTGGTTGAATCGTCGCTTCCTCCTCCGAAATCGGATAAGGGAAGTGGTTCGTCAGCGTGATAAATTTCGCATAAAACGGTTGTTGCAACGTTTCGATATATTTCTCTGATTCTTGGAAGAACGGCTTATCTTTCAAACCGTAGTTGGAAACATCTTTTTCGTTCATATCATAATAACTCGCATCGAAGAAATGATTATAACCGAACTGTTTGTAAATTTCGTCGCGATTCCAGAAACTCTTATAGTTACCATGGAAAACCGCTGAATCATAACCTTGCTGGCCTAAAATCGCAGGCGCTGATTGATACGTATTCTTACCTTTTGTAGAGAAGGCAGAACCTTGTGGAAGTCCGAATAAAGAATTCTCAAGCATCATTTCGGCATCGGAAGTTTTCCCTTGCCCAGTTTGATGGAAGAAATTCGTGAAGCTAAATGTATTTTTGTCCTTAAAGAACGAGTTGATAAATGGTGTAACCTCTTCACCGTGAAGTTTATAGCCAATCAAGAACTGCTGATAACTCTCCAAGTGAATATAAATCACGTTTTTGCCTTTCGCTTTACCAAAGTATTCTGGATTTGGCGCGGCATAATTCGATTTCGTATAGTTCAACACTTCATTGACATCGCTACTATCGGCGAGGGCACGCTGCGTCGAGTTCTGCGTACTTTTCACTGCATCATACAGCTGGAAGTTCGTCATACCAAGATATTTCACAATATACGTCCGGTCAAAAGTACGTGTCAAAAGCTCAGGACGATCGATTTCCGCAAGGCCTAAGTTAGCAAAGAACATCGCCACACCTAGCGTCAAGACACCAACCGTTTTACGAGCACGAATACGCGCTTCTTTGTTCGGTTTCACAACGCGGAATACCAATAATCCAATCAGGAAAATGATATCCAAGAAGTAAAGCGCATCCGTCCAGTTCATCAAAGCACCAATACTACCACTTTGTTCGCCAAGGCTTGACGCCTCTTTAATGTTTGGCAGTGTAATAAAATCACTGAAGAACCGGTAGTAAACCATGTTCGCAAACAAGACGATAGTTAATAGTAGATCGATGATAATAATCCAGACAAACGAGCGTCGACCTTTTGCAAATAAGGCAAGTCCCATAAAGAACACAGCCGAACTCAGCGGATTAATAAGTAATAAAAATTGTTGCATGGCATTCTCGATACCAAGATTAAATTCAGTTTGATAAGCAATATACGTTTTTAGCCAGAATAGAATGACGGCTAGAATAAAAAATCCGTAGTTCTTACTTAAGAAGCTGAGGACTTTTCCTTTCCATTCGTTCATAGTTCACCTCTCCTAATACTCTGTGTGAGTAAGTACTTTCATATTTAATAGAATAAAAAAAAACTGGGCTCTATATGTAAGAAGCGTTACGCTAATTCCAAACCCACGTTAATCTAATTGTAACATAACTTTAACAAAAACAAAACTAAAAAACATGCGTCTAGAGACCGAGTTCATATGGGAATCCCTTCGTGGTGCGGAATATCGATAATTGAAAGAGAAAGGTTGGGTGGTTTATTTGGGGATAGACTGGGGAATATAGGAAGAAGATTATGTGTATAAAAAAGAACGTATAGAATAATGTCCAGCATTTTTCTAGGTTGCAATTAACACTAAACCTACTATATAATAAAAAGAACAGCAAGGAGGAATATATATTGAAGAAAACGATTGCTATTATCATTTTAATAGTCGGGTTACTACTTGTGCTTTCACCGTTCATTAAAAGCGGGATTGTGAAGTATCTAAGTGAACGGGACTCGGTGACGAATTACAGTGTAGAAACAATTGAAAAAAATAATAACAGAGACGCAAACTTTGATTTTGCGAGTGTCGAACTACCCTCGATGACATCCGTGGTGAGAGGTGCAGCCAATTACGACAAGAATGCCGTTGTAGGCTCGATTGCTATTCCGAGCGTCGATCTTAGTTTGATGGTCTTAAAAGGAACAAACACGGCAAACCTACTCGCTGGTGCGACGACGATGCGATCGGATCAAGTAATGGGGAAAGGCAATTACCCACTTGCCGGACATCACATGCGTAACGGTTCGATGCTATTTGGTCCAGTGATGAACGTGAAAGAAGGCGCCAAGGTGTATTTGACCGATTTGACGAATCTGTACACCTATGAAGTAACGAATACAAAAATCGTGAAAGATACAGAAGTTGGCGTGATTGATGATACGGAAGAACCGCAGATTACACTGGTCACGTGTGATGTTGCGACAGAGACGGATCAACGGTTTATTGCAACAGGGAAGTTGGTTTCAACCGAGAAGCTGACGAAAGAGAAGAAAGAAAAATATTTTGAATAAGATTTTTAGAGCACGCCACATGGAATTTTGATTCTGTGTGGTGTGTTTTTTTTATTGGGGCTATTTCCCACGAAACTATTTTCCTAGTTCAATCAGCTATATTTATCAATTATTGTTAAAGAAATTATCATTAAAATTAAATATTTCCTAAAGAAGATCTATATGGCATTGTTTAGATGGGAATTTTGTGATATTTTTAGTATGCATATTGGGAAATAGAAGTAGAGAGGCATGCTAAAAAAGTGAAAGAGGGAGAAACAAGATGAAGAAAGGGCTATCAAGAGTACTTGTAAGCAGTATGGCAATGATGCTGGTATTTTCTAGTGTACCCATCCTTGACGCACAAGCAGTAGACCATGCTACAGTTACAGCAGAAACACCGGACAGCCCAGAGAAGAAGGCAGTAGAGGTAGTTGAAGAACGAACGGATAGAGAAATGGTATATGACAATCAAGATGGAATGTTCACGAAGCAGATTTACACAGAACCTATTAATGTGAAAGAAGACGGCGATTGGGAGCCTATTTCCAATACAATGATTTTCGATGGCGGTGATAATATTGCTTCTGAACGAACGGAAATCCAGCCAACATTCTTCACAGAAGGGAGCAAGGGAAATACAGTCAATTTGGTGAAGGTGATAATCAGATCACATTTTCTTTGGAATCGGCAGAGGGAGAACAAGGAAAAGAGACTGTGAAAGATGTTTCTGCTACATTAAAAGATAACGAAGTCCGCTACAAAGATATTTTAAAGAGTACAGATCTTCGGAATCTAACGTTCAATACTTCCGTTAAAGAGGATATTGTTTTACGCGAATACACGGGAGTACATAGTTACAATTTTAAAGTAACGACAGCTTTAAAAGCCGAGAAGCTAGCGGATGGCTCGATTATCTTTAAAAATGGAGCAGGCGTGGTGGCATACACACTGCCAAAACCTGTAATGACAGATTCGAATATTCATCCAGCAACAGGAAATGCAACAGAATCCGAAGCGGTATCATTTGAGTTGAATAATATCGCAGCTAACATTTATCAAATTACGCTCATAGCTGATCAAGTTTGGTTAAAGGACAGTGCTTGTGTCTATCCAGTATACATTGATCCTAGTGTGCAATTGAAAAAAGTGGTGGACGCAGGGATTTCTAGCGTTACACCAACCACGAATTACTCAGGAAGCAAATTATGGGATGCGGCTTTAAACGAATACGTATTGAAAGTTGGCCGTTACGATGATACAACAGGATTTAATTATGCGTATATTAAACCAGATACAAGCTCACTAGCGAATGCAACTATCGAATCCGCAACATTTAAAGCATACGCGGTGTGGCATCACTCATCAACAGCCAAAAATCCAGTGAAATTAGAAGAAGTGACTGGCGATTGGACAACAACAGGCGTAACATGGAATACACGTCCAACAACATTTAACGTCGGTTCAGTAGATATCGGTCGGAATCAGTGGGCAAACTTTGATGTGACGAGCTCAGTCCGCGCATGGACAACAGGGGTCCGTCCAAACAAAGGCTTCATGATGCACACGGTGAACCAACAAGACCATTGGAAAAAATTCACGGCGACCGAGACAGGTAAAAATGTACCTTATCTAGAAGTAACGTACACGTATGATAAACCAGAAAAAGCAACGATCAAAACAGTATCGAATGGCGCTGGGACAGGCACAGGATATATGAATTTATCATGGAATAAGATGCCAGGAGCTACAGGATATAAAGTGATTATTGGAAATGGCTATAACTATGAACAAATCCCAGTGGGCAATGTAACATCATGGACAACGAAAGGAAAGAACATTTTCCCAACACAAGCTGAAATAGCGAGCGGGCTCTATAAATTCCATACGGATGGAAAAGGAACCGAATTTGCGAGTGATCCACGTGCGCTCTATGAGAATGGCTACAAAGCAGGCAGTACATTTGGACTTCGCAATCAAACCAAATATATTGTTCGTATTCTAGCAACCTATCCAGGTGGAGATGGGCCAACATCGGATATCACGGATGCATATATGCCACCAGAAACATTACCAGCTAAGCCAGAGAAATCAGTAATTAAAACATTCTCTAGTGGTGCTGGAACTGGTACAGGTTATATGGATATTTCTTGGCAAACCGTACCAGGAGCGATTGATTATAAAGTAGTGATTGGAAACGGTTATAACTATGAATATTTCAATACCGGCAATGTGACTAATTGGTCAACGAAAGGTAAGAAGATATTTCCAACACAAGAAGAAATAGATGAAGGGAAATATAAGTTCCATACAGATGGCAAGGGAGAAGAATTTGCGAACGACCCTCGTGATTTATACGAGAATGGCTTTGTAGCAGGAAGTACGTTTGGTCTACGTAATCAAGAAAAGTATATCGTTCGTATTTTGCCAGTGTACAATTGGGGTGATGGCATGTCATCAGATATTACAGATGCTTATATGCCGCTTGAAACTCCAGCTCCACCAACAGGACAAGCATATGCTAATGCAGAAGGAACAGATAGTGGCTATGTGATATTAGATTGGGATGAGATAGAGGGTGCAGATGGATATAAAGTCACCATTTTTGATGGGAAGAAGAATGTTTATTTTGATGTCGGGGCAGAAACTAATTGGACAACAAAGGGGAAAGGAATTTGGCCAACCCAACAAGAAGTTGCAGCAGGGAGTTGGAATATCCGGACAGATGGTACAGGTAAAGAGTTGGCGCAAGATCCGTCTCAAGTCTATAAGAATTCAGGTGGTGTCTATGGCGAACGTAAGAATTATTGGTTCCGTGTGCAGGCGTATACAAGAGAGGGAAAAAGAATGGATAGTAGTATTTCGGACGTGTTTACACCAATTATACCAAAAGAGCAAATACTTTCAGAACTCTCCACTATTGGAGAAGTCGAGAGTTTTCTTATGAATTATTTGAAGATGCAAGGTAAGGATATAGCTATAAATTCAGCAGACTTTAAAGATTTTGTTATCAAGCAGTTAATGGATGATGAGGATGCGGTCTTATCATCAAGAGAAGACTACTCAATAATTTGTTCGTATCTTTCTGAATACTTACATGCAGAGACAGCTAAAGAGGATAATACAGAACAGATAGAGGGGACCCAGGAAGTTTTTGATACTCCAATTGATGCAGAGGATACTTCTGCAGGAGAAGAAGTTATACCAGAGCCATCAGAAGATTTGGAGATTATCGAGATCAATAAAAAAGATTTAGATACAGTATCACCACTTTTAAAGGAAGAAAGTACAACTATCAATGATATGAATGAGGTCGCTAAATCTGAAGAAGTTGAAAATAATTTAATTGAGGAATCTAATGTTGGCTTACTTAAAGCTTCCGCATATAATCCATCAAAAGCAGTGAAGTACGCAAAAAAATGGGCGTATGGAAGAAATTCTAATTATAGGAGTTTTAGTGATAGCGATGGTGATTGCACAAATTTTGTATCCCAAGCTATTTATAATGGTGGTATGAGTGAAAGAGTTATTCGTCCAGTACCCTATGGTATAAAGAAGACAACAAGTTATTGGTATAGTCAAATAGTATATACTAAAGTTTATTCGCAACGCTCATATGTTTATTATAAAACTATAAATCCTTCAACGTCTTGGGTTAATGTATCTGACTTTGCAGCGTATTGGAGCAAGTATCAACCAGTAAAAACTTATACTAATGTAGATGGTGCGATAGGGTACGCCAAAGTAGGTGATATTATTCAGTTTAAGAAAAAAGGTGGGAGTCGTTATTTTCATTCTATGATTGTAGTTGAAAAAAGTGGAGGAACACTTTTTTTAGCCGGCCATACATCAAGTTATGATAGAAGGAATATAAAAACTTCAATGAATGGGCTTAAAGGTGGTTCAATAAGAGTTATTAAATTTAATAGATGATGGAGAGTTTTATTATGAAAAAAAAGAAATATTTTTGGTTGATTATAATTGTTCTGCTAGTCAGCTGGATAACTTATTCTTTGTTACAACCAGCCATTGTATATTCAAAAGGGGACTATTGGAAAATAGTCTATAAACCAAGGGGAAGTGGAGTTACAGATTCAGCAGGAAATCCTTGGAGTGGCTATATAAAATGGAGAGGACTTAAAGAACCAAAAGTTTTACAAGTAGATTTGATAGTAGACGGCGAGTTAGTGAACTTATTTGAGGAGCGCGATTTGAAAAAGAACAAGGATGCTAATTTTGACGGACGAACTATCTTTGATCCTGAAACATTTTACAATGGTCCAGATATTAGTAGTATTCAGGCAATAAAAATAGCTTGGGAGAAAGATGGGGAAAACTATGAAGAAGTCGTGAAATTAAAAATGTATAAAAGAATCTTCATCCCGTTTTTCTAATGGGTCTCGATTGTTATCTACCTTGTAGGTGAAATTTTGAAAAAAGTTGTGAAAATACTCGGTGTAATCGTGCTAGTTTTTCTGGTAGTTTTCAGCGTTTATCTATACAAGAAAAATGTAGCGGAAAATGCGATTGATGCGTATATTGCGGAATATGGAATACCTCAGAGCGCAATAAGAGAGGAATCTTTTGGTTACGCACATGCGCCACCTGGCTTTGTAAAAATAGTCTACACGAAAGATGAAGGGGACGATATTCACTATATATTTCAGTATATCTCAAAAGAGAAAAGAGCGGACTATAGTGCTTACATTCAAGGAACCGAAGTCGGAATTGACGATCCCGGAACAAAAGAATTGAAATACCAACCACCAGCTTCCCTACAAAATGAATAATTACTAAAAAGGAGAGCATGTCGCAAAACTGGGCATGCTCTCCTTTTCTAATCCCAAAATCTGTTCTCCATACCGATTTTAGTGTATGATAAAAAGGTAAACTAAATCGAGAGAGGACGTGGTGGCATGAAGTTGACTGTGTTTGGTCATTGGGGCGGTTATCCGAAAGTGGATGAGGGAACGTCGAGTTATTTATTGGAAGAGGACGGATTTAAATTATTGATTGATGTCGGTGCGAGTGCCGTTTCTATTATGCAGAATTATGTGGATCCGAACGAGATGGATGCGGTGATTATTTCGCATTATCATCCGGATCATGTGGCGGATGTTGGGATTTTGCAGCATTATCGTTTGATTGGTGGGATGAACGCGGATGTTCCGGTGTTGCCGATGTATGGGCATGACGAGGATGCGCGTGGTTTTTCTTATCTTTCGATGCCAAATGTGTCGGAGGGCATTGCTTATGACCCGAACAAGCCGCTCCATGTTGGACCTTTTACCATCACGTTTTTGAAGACGGTGCATCCGGTTGTTTGTTATGCGATGCGGATGGAGGCGAACGGGAAGGTGTTTGTGTTCACGGCCGATTCAGCGTATCAGGAGTCGTTTGTTCCGTTTGCTAGGGGCGCGGATTTGTTGATGGCGGATACGAATTTCTATAAGGATTTGGCTGGGAAAAGTCAGATTCATATGGCGAGTACGGAAGTTGGAAAATTGGCGCGGGATGCTGGCGTGAAGACGTTGTTGTTATCGCATTTACCGCAGTTTGGTGAGTTGGCGACGCTAAAAGCTGAAGCGGCATCGGCATTTGATGGGCAGATTGTGTTGGCTGAAAAGGGTTTGATTATCGAGTTTTAAGGAGGAAGTAAGGCGTGTATTTTATTGATAATAAGAATGTGTTGGATCCGACGATAAATTTGGCGGTGGAAGAGTTTATTTTGACGGAGTTGGAATTGGACGAGCCAGTATTGCTTTTTTATATTAACCAGCCGTCGATTATTATTGGGCGGAATCAGAATACGATTGAGGAAATTAATACGGAATATGTGGCGGCAAATAACGTCAAGGTTGTGCGTCGTTTATCGGGCGGTGGCGCGGTTTATCATGATGAGGGGAATCTGAATTTCAGCTTTATTACGAAGGATGATGGGGATTCGTTCCACAACTTCGCGAAATTCACGGAGCCGATTGTGACGGCGCTTAAGAAGCAAGGTGTGAACGCGGAGTTGAAAGGGCGCAATGATTTGCTGATTGATGGCTTCAAAGTGTCTGGTAATGCGCAGTTTGCAACGAAGGGTAAGATGTTTTCGCATGGGACGTTGATGCTTGATCTTAATTTGGATCATGTCGTGGCGTCGCTGAAGGTGCGCAAGGATAAGATTGAGTCGAAGGGTATTAAGTCGGTGCGTAGTCGGGTTGCGAACATTTCGGAGTTCATGGAAAATAAGATGACGACGGAGGAGTTTCGCGATTTGCTGTTGCTTGATATTTTTGATGTTGAACGTGTGGCTGATGTGAAGGAGTATGTGCTCACGGAGGCGGACTGGGAGAAAATTCATGCGATTTCCGAGAAGCGTTACAATAACTGGGATTGGAATTACGGCAAATCGCCTAAGTTTAACTTGGAGCGGACGAAGCGTTTTCCAGTTGGTGGCATTGATGTGCGCTTAGACGTTGTGAAAAGTGTGATTGCGGACGTGAAAATTTTCGGTGACTTCTTCGGAGTTGGCGATGTGACGGAGATTGAGGACAAGCTTCGTGGCGTTAATTATCAGCGTGAGGCGATAGAAGAGGCATTGAAAGATGTGGAGATCAGACATTATTTTGGGAACATCACGAAGGAGGATTTCTTAGATTTGGTGTATTAAGGGGAATGTGGAGAGTCCAGGTGAACTAGCTTGGGCTCTTGTTTTGCGCAGATTTTTGCGATTTTTCACTGTTTTTGAAAATGTTATCTATTTTACTAGTGGTATTATTTTCAAAAAGGGAAGCAATCTGGTATATTAGAGATAAGGAAATTAGTTTGACAGTTTCCGATTTACTTCATAATGAACGCGACAGAATGATTTTTTTGTTTTGGGAAAGAGAAAAAACAGATTATTCAAAAAGGGTGTGGTGAAGTGAGCAATAAATTGCAGATCGGAAACATGTCAGAAGCGGATACATATTTATTTAATACGGGGAGTCATTTTCAGAGTTATCAGCAGCTGGGATGTCAGTTTGCAGTGGATGCGAACGGTAAGGAAGGATTCTCGTTTCGGGTCTGGGCTCCTAACGCGAGGGGAATTGCCATTGTGGGCGATTTTTGCGATTGGGATGCTGGAGTGAAATTGAGTAAAATTGGTGAGACTGGGATTTGGGAAGGTTTTTCGATGGATGCGAAGCCGGGGCAGCATTATAAGGTTCTGGTGGAGGATGCGAATGGGAACACAAAATTAAAGATGGATCCGTATGCGTTGGCGTTTGAGACGAGGCCAAAAGATGCGGGGATTGTGACGAAATTACCTGATTTTAAGTGGTCGGATGGGCGCTGGATGGCGAAACGAAAGCGCAAAAGTGTGTATCAGGCGCCGCTGAATATTTATGAGGTTCATGCTGGGTCTTGGCGGAAACCAAAGGATGGCAGAGATGCGGAGTTTTACACGTTTGCGGAACTTGCGGAGACGTTGATTCCATATGTGGCGAAGATGGGTTTTACGCATATTGAGTTTATGCCGCTCATGGAACACCCGCTGGACGCGTCTTGGGGCTATCAGATTACGGGATATTATGCGTTGTCGGCGCGTTACGGGAGCTTAGAAGATTTTATGGGCTTTGTGGATGCGTGTCATGCGGCGAATATTGGCGTGATTATGGACTGGGTGCCTGGGCATTTTTGCCGGAATGATAATGCGTTGTCTTATTTTGATGGGACGCCGCAATTTGAGTATTGGAAGTCGTTTCAGGCGGATAATGTGCGCTGGGGAACGCTTAATTTTGACTTGTCTAAGGCTGAGGTGCATAGTTTTTTGATTTCGAATGCGCTGTTTTGGATTGAGATGTGCCATTTGGATGGTTTGCGGGTCGATGCGGTGTCTGCCATGATTTATTTGGATTATGATGATGGGTATTGGGAAGCGAACGAGGATGGCGGCAACGTGAATAAGGCGGGTGTCGCTTTTGTGCAAAAGTTAAACACCGAGGTTTTTAAGCGGTATCCGGATATGTTGATGATTGCGGAGGAAAGTACGGCTTATCCTGGTGTGACGATGCCGGTGGACGCGAATGGGCTTGGTTTTAATTATAAGTGGAATATGGGTTGGATGAACGATATTTTGAAATTTTTCGAGATGGACCCGCTGTATCGCAAGGATCATTTTAATCTCGTGACGTTTTCGTTTATGTATATGTTTAAGGAAAATTATATTTTGGCGCTGTCGCATGATGAAGTGGTGCATGGCAAGAAGTCGATGATGCATAAAATGCCAGGCGATCGTTATAACCAATTTGCTGGTCTCCGAACGTTGGAGGCGTTTTTGATGACGCATCCTGGTAAAAAATTGAATTTTATGGGCAACGAGACGGGGCAGTTTTTGGAGTGGAAGTTTGCGGAGGAATTGGAATGGGCGGATTTGGAGCAGGATTTGAATCACCAGTACCAGTTTTTTGTGCGGACGTTGAATGAGATTTATGTAGAGCATCGGGCGTTGTTTGAGTTGGATCATGATCCTGCGGGAATGGCGATTTTGGATGCGGATAATCGTGATGAATCGTTGTTGACGTTTATTCGCCAAGGTGTAAAGCCGCGCGATTTCTTGATTGTTGCGTGTAATTTTGTGCCGGTGGAAAGACAGCGGGTGCGGATTGGCGTGCCGTATGAAGGGGTTTACGAGGAGTTGCTGAATACGGAGTCGCATGATTTTGGCGGAACGTGGAATGTCGCTCAGCCGGAAATGCGTACGAGTCAAGAGGGGCATAATGGGCAACCGTATAATATTGAAGTTATAATGCCCGCAATGAGTGTACTGATTATTAAACCGAAACGAATAAAAGGATATAAAAAGGGCGGTGAAAGGGATTTGCTTTAGATGGCAGTCCCAAATAATTATGAAAAATGACATGATTGCAATGATTTTAGCAGGTGGACAAGGTTCAAGGCTCGGCGATTTAACGAAAACGATGGCAAAACCGGCAGTTTCGTTTGGCGGTAAATATCGGATTATTGATTTTTCACTGAGTAATTGTTCGAATTCAGGGATTGATACGGTGGGGGTTGTGACGCAGTATCAGCCGCTTGAGTTGAACGAGCATATTGGGGACGGTTCCTATTTTGACTTGGATTATAAAAGCGGCGGCGTGACCATTTTGCAACCCCATCTTAGTTTAGAGGGCGAGAAGTGGTTTAAAGGAACGGCGCACGCGATTCATCAAAATGTGAGCTTTATTGATAGCCATGATCCGGAGTATGTACTGATTTTATCGGGCGACCATATTTATAAAATGGATTACGAGAAAATGCTTGATTATCATAAGGCGAAGAATGCGGCGCTGACCGTTGCTGTTATTGAGGTGCCGATGGAAGAAGCATCGCGATTCGGTATTATGAACGTGGATAATACAGAGCGAATTATTGAGTTTGACGAGAAACCTGCCGAGCCAAAAAGCAATTTGGCATCGATGGGGATTTATATATTTAAGTGGAGTCTGTTGAAGCAGTATTTGAAAGATGGTCAGGCGAAAGATATTGATATGAACGATTTCGGTAAAAATATTGTGCCGGCGTATTTGAATAATGGGGAGCATATTTTTGCATATCGGTTCTCGGGTTATTGGAAAGATGTTGGAACGATTTCGAGTTTGTGGGAGGCGAATATGGAGTTTATTAATCCGTGTCATGAGCTGAATATTAGAGATCGTGAATGGCGGATTTATTCGAAAAATCCGATTGCACCGCCGCAACGCGTCACGAAATTGGCGGATGTGAAAAATGCGCTAATCGTAGATGGTTGCTTTATTAATGGGCAAGTAAAACACTCGATTTTGTCGCAAAATGTGAAGATTGGCGAGAATAGTGTCATCGAGGACAGTGTGATTATGCCGAATGCTGTCATTGGGAAGAATGTTGTTTTGAAACGGGCGATTGTTGGCGAAAATGCGATTATCGCAGACAATGTAGAAATTATTGGTGGGGACGAGATTGAAGTCGTTGGTCACTATGACGTGATTGGAGTGTCGGAAGATGAAGGCTAATAAAATTTGTGGGATCTTAAACTTATCGGAAAATAAAGAAGGTCTGAAACCGCTGACGAACAATCGACCACTTGCAGCTATGCCATTTGCTTGTCGGTATCGCTTGATTGATTTCCCATTGTCGAACATGACGAATGCTGGAATTAACACGATTGCGATGTTTTTAAATGAGAATAATCGCTCGTTATTTGACCATATTCGGAGTGGAAAAGAGTGGGATTTGAACACGATGTATGGTGGTTTGTTTGTGTTCGATGAGCGGAATGCGGATGATTTTTCACAGGAGAATTATGATAATAGTCTGAACTTCTTGACGAAATCGGCGACGGAATATGTAGTTATTATGGGGAGTCGGATGATTTGTAACATTGATTTAAAAACGATTTTACAGCATCATAAGCAGCAAGATGCGGACGTGACGGTCGTTTATAAAAGGATTTCGAAACCTATTGCGGCGGGGGATCACGACCAGGTGACGACGCTTGAACTGAATAATGAAGGCAAAATTATGGGGAATACGATTGTTGAAAAGACAGAAGGCGTGGTGCAAAGTAGCGCGCTGAATTTGGAGATCTACTTTTTGAAACAGGAATTATTGCTAAAGTTGTTAGCTAATTATCGGGAAACTGGAAGAGATTTTTCGTTGGATGCAGTGATGAAACAGGCGGTGGAACATACGAATGCCAGTGGTTTTGAGTATACGGGCTATTTGCGCCAAATTTATTCGGTGAACTCGTATTTCGAAGGGAACTTTGATATGTTAGAGGACCAGAATTTGTCGGCATTGTTCCAAGAGAATCAAAAAATCCATACGAAGGCTAAAAATGAGGTGCCGACATTTTACGCGGAAAACTCGAATATTAAGGATTGCCTCGTCGCGAATGGTTGTTTGTTGCGTGGAACGGCGGAGCATTCCCTTTTATTCCGGAATGTGGTGTTGGAAGATGGCGCAAGCGTGAAACACTCAATGGTGATGCAGGGTGCTCGGGTTGGTGCGGGTGCGCGATTGGAGTATGTCATTGCGGATAAGAAAAGCGTGATTGCACCAGGTGTCGAGTTGATTGGGACGCCAGATAATCCGATTGTCGTTAAAAAGGATGAACAGATTGAAACGAACAGAGGGGCGGAAATCGGATGAAGGTCTTATTTGCAGCGGCGGAAGTATTTCCGTTTGTGAAAGTAGGTGGCTTGGCGGATGTGGCGTATGCGTTACCGAAAGAATTGGTGAAGCAGGGCGTGGATATTCGCGTGGTGTTGCCGTTTCACACGAAGATGGCGCAGGAATTTAAGGATGAAATGGTCGACGTGACGCAGTTTACGGTGGATGTTGGTTGGCGCAAGCAATTTTGTGGTGTGAAATCGTTGGTGCGTGACGGTGTGACGTTTTATTTTATGGATAACTTGTATTATTTTGACCGTCCGAATGTGTATGGGGATTATGATGATGCGGAGCGTTATGCGTTTTTCTCGATGGCGGTTTGTGAAATGATGGAGAAAATTGATTTTATTCCGGATTGGTTGCACGTGAATGATTGGCATACGGGAATTGTTCCGTTGTTGCTTGCGGATAAGTATCATTGGATTGAGGCTTATCGGGGGATTCGGACGGTGCTGACGATTCATAATTTGCAGTTCCAGGGGATTTATTCGCCGCGTGTGTTGGAGGAATTGCTCGGAATTGGGATGCAGACGTGGCATGAGGACGGGATTAAGTATTATGAAAATGTGAACTTTATGAAGGGCGCGATTCAGTATGCGGACCGGATTACGACGGTGAGCCCGAGTTATGCGCAGGAAATTCAGACGCCGCTTTACGGGGAGCGTTTGGACGGTTTGCTTCGCGCGAATGCTTGGAAATTGACGGGAATTCTGAATGGGATTGATCAGGAGTTGAATGATCCTGCGAGTGATCCGCTGATTCCGAATCATTTTACGAAGGCGGATATGTCGGGAAAAGCGGCGAATAAGGCGGCGATGCAGGAACGTCTGGGATTGCCGGTTCGTGTGGATGTACCGCTCATCATCATGGTCTCGCGATTAACCCACCAAAAAGGATGCCATTTAGTCGAAGAAAGCCTGGATGCGTTATTGCAAAAGGATATTCAAATCGCGATTCTAGGCAAGGGCGAGGCTGGTTTTGAGGAGTCATATCGCTTTTTCGAGCATGTGTATCCTGAAAAAATGTCGGCGAATATTGATTTTGATATTGGTTTTGCGCAACAGCTTTATGCAGCGGGAGACATGTTGTTGATGCCGTCTTGGTTTGAGCCATGCGGGATTGCGCAGTTGATTGCGATGCGGTATGGGACGCTTCCTGTTGTCCATGAAACGGGTGGTTTGAAAGATACGGTGCAGCCTTTTAACCAGTATACGCGAGAGGGAACGGGGTTTAGTTTTCATAACTATGAGGCTGGCGTTTTCAGAAACATTTTGGAATCGGCAATCGCGCTTTATGAGGCGCAACCTACTATCTGGAAGCAACTCGTGACGCAGGCGATGGACAAGGATTTCAGTTGGAAAGTTTCAGCAGAAAAGTATAAGGGTATTTACGAGGAACACTGATCAAGCGTGGCGACAAACAATCAGCTCCGTCGTTAAAAGTTCCGTTCCAGTGCTCTTCTACACGGAGTTTCGCATAACTTCTCACACGGTCGGGGATAATACTCCCTCCCTGTTTTTAGTTAACGTATCTTAGTACACTCGTGCTGGACTCGCTTTTGCCTAAGATCTAATCATTTGTCGCCGCGCTTGTGGTTTGGCGGAAACGCGTAGTTTTTTAAGCCCGATAAGGAGGAATCATATTGGAAATTAGTAAGGAGCATTTTAAAAAAAGAGTATAATCGTGCATTGACGAGTCTTTATGCCTCTGAAATTCATGATTTGACGCCATTGGAACAGTACATCACATTGGGAAGTGTAGTCAAGGAGTACACGGCTCAAAACTGGATGCAGACGAAGAAGGAATATCAGCAGGAGCAGGCAAAGCAAGTTTACTATTTTTCGATTGAGTTTCTACCTGGGAAGTTATTAAAAAGTAATTTGTTGAATTTAGGAATATTAGATACGGTTCGTGAAGGGTTAGCGGAACTTGGCGTGGAATTTGCCAGTTTGGAAGCTATTGAGGCGGATCCTGGACTTGGAAATGGTGGGCTAGGTCGATTGGCGGCTTGCTTTATGGATTCGATGGCGACGTGTGATGTGCCTGGAAATGGGAACGGAATTCGTTATCGCTATGGTTTGTTTAAGCAGAAGTTTGTGAATGGTTACCAAGTGGAGTTACCGGATGACTGGTTGAGGCACGCGAATGTGTGGGAAACGCGGCGTGAAAATAAGGCGGAGATTGTACGCTTTTTCGGCGATGTTCATTTGGAAGAGGATGAGGATGGTAATATTAAGCCGATTTATTCGCATACGGAAGATATTTTGGCGGTGCCTTACGATACGGCCATGACAGGCTATGAAAATGATACGGTGAATAATTTGCGGCTTTGGTCGGCTGAAATTCCGCCGAGTGAGGAAATGGATTATTTTTCGGAAGGGAAACGGAAGTCGATTCATAGTATTTCGGAGATGCTCTATCCGGATGATTCGAGTTATGATGGTCGCTTGTTGCGTTTGAAGCAGGAGTACTTTTTCGTGTCGGCGGGAATTCAGAGTATTATTCGGTATTACCGGAAGCTTGGCGTGCCCATGGAGCATTTGGCGGAGAAGATTTCGATTCATATCAATGATACGCACCCAACGATGTGTATCCCTGAATTGATGCGGATTTTGCTCGATGAAGAAGGCTTAGGTTGGGATGCGGCGTGGACGATTACGATGAAAACGTGCTCGTACACGAACCATACGATTATGGCGGAGGCGCTTGAGAAATGGCCGGAGCAGATGGTTTCGAATTTAGTGCCGCGAATTTATCAGATTATATGTGAGATTAATCGCCGACATCTGGAAAGTATGACGCCGCTTTATGGGGAGAATTTTACGCATCGCACGGCGGTGATTCAAGATGAGATTATCCATATGGCGCATTTGGCGATTATCGGTAGTCATAGTGTTAACGGTGTGGCCAAGCTGCATACGGAGATTTTGAAGGAGAAGGCGCTACATGATTTTTATTTGGCGTACCCGGCTCGGTTTAATAATAAAACGAACGGTATTACGCATCGCCGGTGGTTACTGCTTAGCAATGAAGGCTTGAGCGATTTAATCAGCGACTATATCGGTACGGAATGGAAGAAGAAGCCGAATGAACTTTACTTACTGAAGGCGTTTAAAGAGGACACGGTTCTACTTGAAAAATTAGAGCAGGTCAAATTGGCGAATAAGGAAAGATTGGCGGCTTACGTGAAGGAAGCGATGGGGATTGAGATTGATCCGAATGCGGTTTTCGATGTTCAAATCAAGCGACTTCACGCGTATAAACGCCAGCTCTTGAATGTGTTGCATATTTTATCGTTGTATTTGAAGTTGAAGGAAACGCATTCGGAGGAAGAGATTGTACCGCGCGTCTTTATTTTTGGAGCGAAGGCGGCACCGAGTTACTCGTACGCGAAGGAAATTATCAAGCTGATTAACGCGGTGGCGGATCTAATCAACAACGATACGACAATTGATAACAAAATTAAGGTCGTATTCGTGGAAAATTACGGCGTGACATTGGCGGAAAAAATCATTCCAGCCGCGGATATTAGTGAGCAGATTTCGCTTGTGACGAAAGAAGCATCGGGAACAAGTAATATGAAATTGATGCTAAACGGGGCGATCACGCTTGCGACGCTTGACGGGGCGAATGTTGAAATTCGTGATAAAGTTGGCGATGAGAATATGTTGTTGTTTGGGATGCAGGATCAGGAATTGTATCATTTTTATGATTCTAATTCGTACCATTCGCAGGAGATTTATGATCATAATCCGCGATTGAAGCGTTGTCTGGATGCGCTGATCGATGGAACGATTCCGAACATTGAGGCAGAAGGACGCGAGATTTTTGATTCGCTTTTGAAGTATAATGATGAGTATTTTGTGTTGAAGGATTATGAGTCGTATGTACATGCGCAGTCGCGGATTGATGGGCTGTACCGTGATCGGAAGAAGTGGAATCAGATGTCGCTTCTGAATATTGCGCATGCGGGCGAGTTTTCGTCGGATTACACGATTATGCATTATGCGGATGAGATTTGGAACGTGCACCACAATAAAAATCTGTGACGAGGGGAAGTTTAGCCAGTGGCGAAAGTAGTCTTATTTGATTCATGGAATGAGCTTTACAAACGACCTTTTGGCGCAGTGAACGCGAGCGCGACGATTGATTTTCGAATCGATGTCGCGCTTCCTTACGTTTCCAAAGTGGAGCTTAAGATTCACAAAGATGGCATGGAGGAGCAAAGTTTTGAGCTAAACCATACGCAGGACAATGCTTATCAGGTTTCCTTCCAGCCATATGCGGCGACAGGGCTTTATTTCTATTATTTTAAAATTCAGCAGGACTTTGATACGCAGGCGCGGACGACATACTATTTTAATAATCATGATTTGCATGGTGGGGAAGGTTTTTTCACGGAGAATTATCATGATATGTGCACGTATCAACTGACGTGTTTCGAGTATGCGGATAAGGCGCCGGAGTGGTATCAGGATGCGGTTTTCTATCATATTTTTGTGGATCGATTTTTCAATGCGGATGATCATGTGCGTTCGCCGAAGCCAGATTCGTTTATTTATGCCAGATATGAGGACACGCCTTATTATATTAAAAATGCGCAAGGTGAGATTGTGCGCTGGGAATTCTTTGGTGGGAATTTGGACGGAATTACGCAAAAATTGACGTATTTAAAAGAGCTAGGCATCACGGGACTGTATTTGAGTCCGATTTTTGAGGCGAAGAGTAATCACAAATATGATACGTCTGATTACAAGAAAATTGATCCGATGTTTGGCGATGAGTCGATTTTAGCGGAATTGATTCAGAAGGCTGGCGAGATGGGGATGCGGGTTATTTTAGACGGCGTTTTCAATCATGTTGGTGAGGATAGTGCGTATTTTAATCGGTATGGGAATTTTGATTCGGTTGGGGCTTATCAAAGCGTGGATTCGCCGTATCATTCTTGGTTTACATTCCATCATTTTCCGGACCAGTACGATGCTTGGTGGGGCGTCAGTAATTTGCCGGTTGTGAACAAGCAGGATGCGGATTTTCAGCGGTTGATTTATGGTGGGCCGGATAGTGTCATCGATTATTGGACGTCGCGCGGGATTGCTGGTTGGCGGCTAGACGTTGCGGATGAGCTTCCAGATGCGTTTATCGGTGGGATTCGCCAGACGTTGATGAAATATCCGGATCGCGTGTTGATTGGTGAGGTTTGGGAAGATGCTACGAACAAAATTGCGTACGATAAACGGCGACATTATTTAGAGGGTGGCATGTTGCAAGGCGTGATGAATTACCCGTTCCGCCAAATTATCATTGATTTAATCAATGGAAGTTTGACGGCGCAACAAGCCGCGCAAAAGATGATGGCGTTGAAGGAGAATTATCCAAATGAGGCGTTGCAGGCGAACTTGAATAATATTGGGACGCATGATACCGCGAGGATTTTTACGATACTATCGGAGAATAAGGCGAAGATGCGTTTGGCAATTTATCTATTGATGGTGTTACCGGGTGTGCCGTGTGTGTATTATGGAGATGAAGCTGGGCTAATAGGTGGCGCAGATCCTGATAATCGTAAATTTTACCCGTGGGGACGCGAAGATACCGAGATTAGCGACTTTTTCCATGCGGCAATTCAGCTTCGAAATCAGAATGAAGCGCTACGAAAAGGTCGGTACTATCCATTTTCGCTAGGTTCATTATTCGGCGTGATTCGTTATATTGCCGAAGATAATTGGCACGTATTTGTGATGAATCCGACAGGGCAGGAGCAGCAAGTGGATTTGACGACGATCTATCCAGAGCGCGACGACTGGCTGCCGGTCTTAGAGCTCGCGAATATTCATAAAACTAACATCGCAGCCTACGATTTTTTCTTTCTATAGATACCAAAAGAAGGTTTAGCACATTTTTTGAGGTGCTAAACCTTCTTTTTCGTCCCCATCCAGCGCTCCAACCGCTTGCCAACGTACCATAAAATAGCGACAATCACGATCAAAATAAGTAATTTCACAGGATGCTGCAAGATGTCTCGCAAATCATAGCCAATGTAACTAATCGCGAAAACTTTAATCACCTTCCCACCGATAAGCGCCATCAAAAATTGGAAAAAACGAATTTCTGATAAAGCAGCGACCACATTGACAGCAGAAGATGGCGTAAACGGCATTACGAGCAAAATAAAAATCGGGCCAAATCCATGTTCATCAATCCAATCCATCACTTTGCGGACATGCCGATGATGCGTCACAAAACGTAAAAATCGAGTTTGTCCGAACCGCCGCACAATCCAGAATACGCACAGACTCCCAAGGATCGCCGCGACACACGAAATCATGAAGCCCCAAAACAAACCGTACGCGCTCACATTGACAATAACAAACAAAGAGAATGGCAAAAATGGCAAAAATGCTTCAATAAACGGCAAGAAAAATGCTAATAAGGGTCCAAATGCCCGATACGACTGCATCCACTGCATCACATTATCATACGAAAAAAAATTCTTTCATCGAATTATACCAATCCATCATGGCTATCTCACCCAATCCTTAACAATTTTCTATTATTTTCTCATAATACCCGCAAAATTGCATTTTCAAGCTACCGAAGCAAAACAAAACCACATTTACCGTGATGTCTAGCATCACGAGAAAATGTGGTTTGCGCCTTTTTAATTCGCTCTCTGATTCATAAATACTGCCTCACTTTTCACATGCGATTTTTCAAAGCCATAATGTTCAGCAACGATATACAGCGGTCGATCCTTAACTTCATCGTAAATCCGACCAATATATTCGCCAATCATGCCTAGGATAACGAGGACGAAACCACTAAACAATAACTGGATAACAATCATCGAAGACCAACCACTTACCGTCGTACTTGTGAATAATGCTTGAAATAGCACGATTAACATGTAGCTGAAACCAGCGCCAGATAAAACGACACCTGCGTAACTCGCTAACTTCAACGGCTGATGAGAAAAAGAGGTAATCCCATCGATGGAGAGTTTGAGCATTTTTTTTGAGTGGGTATTTCGTTTCCCCAGCAGCTCGTGCATCGCGTTCATATTCCACTGCAATCTGCTTAAAGCCCAGCCAGCTCACCAAACCACGAACAAATGGATTTTTTTCATTTAGCTTTTTCAGTTCCGTGTAAACTTTTCGATCCATGAGGCGGAAATCCCCGGTATCAACGGGAATCTCCACATCTGTCAGTTTATGCAGCGTCCGATAGAACATCTTAGCGCTCCATTTTTTGAAGAAGGTCTCACCATCTCGTTTCGACCGTTGTGCATAGACGACATCGTAACCGTCTTGCCACTTGTCTACCATTTCCGGAATCAGCTCTGGTGGATCTTGCAAATCAGCATCGATAATGACGACTGCATCGCCACTCGCATAATCTGTCCCAGCCGTAATCGCGACTTGATGCCCAAAATTCCTGGAAAAAGCGAGGCATTTCACGTGTGGATCGGCGAAACTAATCGCCTGAACGAGTGCTAACGTCTTATCTTTACTCCCGTCATTCACGAAGAGGAGTTCGTAATCCAAGGGCAACTGCTCCATTACATTTTTCAAGCGCTGATACGTTTGTTCAATGACAGCTTCCTCGTTATAGAGTGGAATGACCACAGAGATTTTTTTTCGTCATTGTCCTCAATCCTCCTCAGTAAGTTTGTAGAGTGTGCCACCAGATTGTCCACCAGGCCCACCTTGCATGCCGCCACCTTGCGAATTTTCACTTGTTGTCGCGCTCGTTGTTGCATCTGTTGCGGTCGTTGTGTCGTCGCTCCATTCCGAGCTATCCACTTTCGTACCATTTTCCTCGATCCAAGCCACAACATCTGAATTACTCGCCTTATTATTCGATGGTAAATAGAAGTATTTAATTTTGCCTTCCTTAATCATTTGCTTCAATTCCTTCACTGTCAAAATTGGATCGGTACCGTTGAATCCACCAAGTGCCATCACGGATTCACCCGTTTTGATAATGTAAGGAGCTGCTGTTGAAGCATCGGTTGTACCAAATAAGAATTCCGTTCCGCTACTGTTCTCCTCTAAATAAGCAATCAATTTCTCGTTCACCGTCGCATCAGCAAAACCGCCACCGCTGCTTGTTTTTAATTGAGGTCCCGCTTCCGGAAGCGCGCTATTTCCACCGTACATCATCGGCGTCAATGCCCAATAAGTCGGGGCTAGCAGGAGAGCAACCAAGGATGCCGCGGCGATCCAAGAAGTCCATGCAGGTTGTTTATGCTTCACGATGAATAGTGTCGTTGCAAGACCTAGACCAATCACGCCAACGAATCCCATCCAAAGCATCGAATACTGCGCGATGAAGAACATTTGTAGACCTGTTGTTGCGACTACTGCGCTTGGTAATAAGTAACCAGGCACTCCTTTATTTTTGCGATAAAGTTTGAGTAGAGCCATAAATCCAGCACCAGTTAACGCTGCGATTGCAGGAGCTAACATGATTAAATAATAGTGATGGAAGAAGCCAGCAATACTGAAGAATCCGGCAACTGGAATAAGCCATGCAGCCCAGAAAGCCATCTCTTTTTGCTCGGTATTCCATTGGAAGAAGCGACGTTTGCGACTCCAATTAGCGATAAAGATAGCTGCCATGCCGAAGAGTGCCATCGGTAATAACCAACTGATTTGATCGCCGAGTGCCGTTTGGAAAAGACGCAATGGACCGGCTGTACCAGTACCAAACATGCCCGTTCCACCCATCATTTTCAAGCCGCCACCCTGACTGCCATTTTGTCCACCACCGTTTCCACCAGGACCACCGCCATCCATGCCATTGGATGAGCCACTTGGAGGTTGAGGAGGTTGGCCAGATGTTGATTGCCCATTTTGAGCCGATTCCGTACTTGCGTCAGGTGCGATATTGTCGTTATTGGAGGAGTTGCTGGATGATCCAGCTTGTGAATTTGCTCCATCTTGACCGCCACCACCAGAGCTCGTACCTGTTTCCTGCCCTAGAAGCCGCTCCATGCCGTTATAGCCAAACGCGAGCTCTAACACGGAATTTGTCTGACTACTGCCGACGTAAGGCCTTGAGTCCGCTGAGGTACTGTCCACGATAACCGCCCATGAAACGGAAACGCCTAGCATCATCACGAGCGCAATCACAAGATGTAGCAGTTTTTTCTTCCAGTTTAATTTTGCTGCGATTAAATAAAATAATAAAAATGCGGGAACAACCATGTAAGCTTGTAACATTTTGACATTAAATCCGACACCAATTAAAATGAATGCCAGTAATAAAAAGCCGATTTTTCCTTTGCGTACTGCTTGAAACAACGCCCATGCGCCGAGTAATAGTACGAAAACGAGAATACTATCCACGTTATTCGTCCGGCTAACCGCAACAGCAATTGGTGTCGTAGCCATGACGAGTGCTGCGATTCGAGCCGCCCAGCTACCAAATGTCGGTTTTACGAGGAAATAAAGTAATAATACCGAGCCAACACCTGCGAGCGCTTGCGGTAAAATAACGCTCCACCCATGAATCCCAAAAATAAGAGCACTAATCGTTTGTAACCAGAGCGCGACCGGCGGCTTATCCACCGTTACAAACCCAGAAGGATCCAGCGCTCCGTAGAAGAAGTTAGACCAACTCTCCGTCATACTCGTAACCGCCGCTGTATAATAAGGGTTCACCGTATCATCATTCCATACACCCCAAAAATTCAGAAACGCAGCGAGCACTGCAATACCAATTAAAAACCAATCAATCCGTCGTTGTTTCACCATTTCCATCACTTCCTTCATTTACTTATAACCCCAGTGTATCTGGCAAATGTGAAAAAAGAATGAACAATGTAGGAAATTAGTTTTAAATGTTTTAGGAGCATAAAAAGCTTGTAAATCCAAGATGATGAGGATTTGCAAGCTTTTTTAAACAACATTTATTTTAAGAAATCTGCCAAGAAAAATGAACCTTTTTCATTTTTTGCTTTTCGTTTATGGAGGATTAATGATTCTTTTAAATCATATTTTTGATAAAACTCTAAAATAAAGGGCGTACTCTTTATTTTTGAAGTAGTTTTTTTTAGGTGTTCAGCGACAAAAATAGAAGGCTTTTTGCTCTTCTTGACCTTTTGATATTGATTGTATAAACCCAGCGAATGAATCATCAACATTTCAATTTCTGGTGCTGTGACAACTATATGCGGACCTCTGATTTTATTTGAGTAAGGCTTTCTAATGAGGAATGAGGTCTTGTTATCTTGAATAATAAATATAACTACTTCCTGTTCTCCGTAATCCATTGTGAGGAATTGGTCTGTGAATTTGTCTGATTTACGGTAAGGCCCTGTAAGTACCTTTCCTTGAAGTAACTGTTCTTCTGAAAAAATTAGAAGGTTATTTTGTAGTAGCAGATGAATGATGTTCTTTTCAGAAGAACCCTCACATATACAAGCAACAATATCATTTTCGGTACAGTGCATGTTAATCTGCCTCCACAATAAAACGGGTCATATCTTTTATTAATTGCCTGTAGCCAGTATAACTTGGGGCAGATTTCAATTCTCCACTTAAAAAAAGATCGCTTTTCTTTTTGTCGCTACGATCTTTTTCAGAAGCCAATGTGGAAAATTTATCAAGTGATATATTTTTATATTTGTGTAGTATATATATACTGTCACTTCTATCTATTGAATCTAAAATCTCACTATAATGCGTTGTAAAAATTAAAGTAGCACCATTTTTGTTTAATGAACTTGTAAACATGTCAATAATATTTATAACGATGGTTTTATTTAGATGGTTTTCAATCTCATCAATAAGCAAATAACCACCAGTATTTAAAACAGTCATCATGTTTATTAAGATGCTAATGCCCTTAATTGTTCCAGAGGATAGATATTTCTCTAATTCGAAGACCTCAGATATTATTTCTTTATTACTTCCTTTAAACTTGATTTTAAATTTAGGAATTTTTTTGATGGTATTAACTTCTTGATTAAGGATACAAAACTCTTCTATGGATGCGTCTAGATAATTCACAAAAGATATGGGCATTTTCTCCGAGTAGACAGACAAATAGTTGAAATTTGTCTGATGCCCCATGTCTTTAATAATTTTTTTGCTTGATGAATCCATGGTATTCAAGATGCTTGAAAATAAGGAGTCCTCTGGCTTAAGAAAATTATTTTTTAGGGTGCTCCGTACCATTTCTGGTTCAACATCTTCGAAAAGAAGAAAATCTTTTTTTTGCGATATTAGAATTAACTTTCTTTTTATATAGAAATTCTTCGTCAAATATCAATGATTGATTGCCATTATCTTTTTTGATGAATGAAGTCAGTTTATAAACAAAGCCATCATAGTAGAAATAGTTTTCAATTTCCAATTGCTCTTCAAAATAATTAGAGATAATCATTTGATAGTTTAGACTCTGATTTTGGATAAAAACTTTTAGATTATCTGATATTATATTTAAAGTAGTAGTTTTACCAGAAGCATTTATTCCTGCTAATGAAATTGAATTTAATTTATAAATATTGTTAACAAGCTTGGTTACAATATTTTCATCACTTTCCAATTCATAGACTCTTTTTGCAGCTAAGAAATCAATCGTTAACGTATTATTTTCGTAGCCCTCTAAATTTCTAAAGATACTCTTAATTATTTTAATATCCATAAAAACCACCTCCATCATATAAATATGGTATCATAATTGAACGTGAAAAGCGATTAAAAGCCTTGTTTTTAATACATTAAAGGTTTTTATCTTGTTTTAAAACGAAAAAATCGATTTAGGTATAAATTTATAATAAGAGGAAATGATGGATTATCGATTTATATACATTAGTTATCTTGAAGGGGGTGATGGTATAAATAAGGTTGATTGAAAAAGTTTTCAAAAACCTCTTGCCAAACACGCGTAGTAGTGATAATATATTAAATGTTGCTAGAACAACTTGTTCTAAACTATGCGGGTGTAGTTTAGTGGTAAAACTACAGCCTTCCAAGCTGTTGTCGTGAGTTCGATTCTCATCACCCGCTCTTAAATATGTTATCAACGCAGTGTTTCGACCTTTATAAGCGAAGCATTGCGTTTTATTTTGTGTGGATGATATGCGGTGTAAATCGGCGGCAAACGTTCGCAATGGAAAGTTTAGGCGGATTTCCGGTTCTCACGTACATGAGTACGCTCCGCTTCCTGCTTCCACCTAAACTTTCCATTTCAAACGCTTTCGCTCGATTTGTTTAAAGCCATATTTAGATTTTACCCAGAAAGACAAAGACAAAAGATACTAAGAACTGAGGTGTGAACCTTGCAAAATATAGATATGAACGAATTAAAACAAGACATCATTGAGTACGCAGATGAAATAGGTATTCAAAAAATAGGATTTGCTTCGGCTGATCCTTTTTTGGAATTGAAAACAAGACTAGACGTAGCGGCGAAAGAGGATGTTTTAACTGGTTTTGAACATCCGAATATCGATGAACGTGTGTATCCTGATCTTATTTTTAAAGAGCCACGGTCGATTATTGCGATTGCGTTGGCGTATCCTTCGAAAATGAAGAATGGGCCGGTGAGCCGGAAAGAGGCGCGTCGTGGTGTTTTTTCTCGGGCTTCTTGGGGAACGGATTATCATACGGTGCTTCGTGAGAAATTGACGCTACTCGAGGCTTTTATCGTGGAACGTGTTCCGGAGGCTCGCTTTAAATCGATGGTGGATACGGGAGAATTTTCAGATGTTGCGGTGGCGGAACGGGCGGGGCTTGGTTCTCGTAGCAAGAATACGCTTTTGATAACGCCGGAGTTTGGTTCATTTGTTTATTTGGGCGAGACGCTGACGAATTTGCCTTTAGCGCCGGATAAGCCGATGGGAGATTTGTGCGGCGATTGTAATAAGTGCGTGGAGGCCTGTCCTACGGGGAGTTTGCTCGGAGAAGGGAAGATGAATCCGAAAATTTGTCTGAGTTATTTGAGCCAGACGAAAGGCTTTTTGGATGAAAAATATCGCGATGTGTTGCATAATCGGTTATACGGTTGTGATACGTGCCAAGTGGTCTGTCCGTATAATCGCGGGCATGATTTCCATTTTCACGAGGCGATGGAGCCTGATCCGGAATTGGTGAAACCTGAATTGAAGCCGCTTTTGTCGATTTCGAATAAGGAATTCAAGGAGAAATTTGGACCGATGGCGGGTTCGTGGCGCGGGAAGAAGCCGATTCAGCGTAATGCGATTATTGTGTTGGCGCGTTATAAGGATAAAACGGCGGTGCCAGAGCTGATTCGATGTATGACGGAAGATCCACGACCGGTTATTCGAGGGACGGCGGCTTGGGCACTCGGCAAAATTGGCGGGGCAGATGCGGAACAGGCGTTGATGCAGGCGCATGACGACGATGCAGAAGTTTTAGCAGAAATGACGCGCGCAAAGAATTTAATAGGAGTAAGGTGAAAAAATTGGCAAATCATATTGTACTTTATCAACCGGAAATCCCGGCAAACACAGGAAATATTTCGCGAACATGTGCGGGGACGGATACGTATCTGCATCTGATTCGGCCGCTCGGGTTTTCGACGGATGACAAGATGTTGAAGCGGGCTGGGCTTGATTATTGGGATCACGTGAAATTGAAATACTACGATTCAATAGAGGAATTTTTTGAAGTGAATGCGGGCGGCGAATTTTATTTTATATTACAAAATTTGGA
>NZ_AODE01000011.1 GCF_000525855.1 Listeria cornellensis FSL F6-0969 | reverse complement strand
TCTTGTTTAAAATGATACCAATTATTTTCCAAGCCTTTTTGTTCCATTGGTATTTCCGTTTATTTTGTACGATCTTTTTTTAAGTTACATTCTGTTCTATTTTAGTTGCATAATTTTATTTTTTTTATGCTTTATGGTCTGGATATTTGTCCCTAGTTGCGTTGTTTTTCCTTCTTGATAAAGTGATTATAAGTAGCATTATTGCCATAATGATTGTTAGCGGGACGAAAAATACGACTGCTGTAAAAACCATGTCTCCCAACGAAAATGCCATTGTTTTTCTCCTTCTTTTCAAAAAAGGCTTATAACGAAAAACCATTACAAGCCTTTAATCGTACTATTACTTTTTCACTGTTTTTTTGAATTCGAATTTCTCCATCCAACCTTTTTTACGTTTTAGATTGATGTAGCCGATGGTGGCGAATACGAACGCACCGAGGAAATCAACAAACAAGTCTTCCATCGTATCTGTCACCGCAGCGGTTCCAGCGAGTTTTGTGCCGTCTTCTAGCATTGTTTTTTGCATGTTCATACCTAGCCATCTATCGGAGGCGAATTCGTAAAATTCCCAGACAACGCCAAGTGTTACCGCAAAACATACGGCGAACAAGGCTACGAAAGCTGGGCTTAAATTCATCGTTGTACGTTCGTCTTCGTTAAGAAAAGATATAACAGAAAATCCGAGTGCGCCGAGCATAGCACCACTAAATGTGTGCAAAATCGTGTCCCAATTCGGAATTAAGTAGTAGAAGCTTTGAACTTCTCCAAGGTAAATCGAGCAATATAGAAAAATAATGAATACGAGATACATGTTCCCCGGAATTTCAAATTTAAATCGGCGTCCAAGAATCGATGGTAAAAACATAGCGACTAGCCCTAGGATACATTGGCTGACCATTAATGAATAATCGCTACGCGTTGGCTCTCCGGCTGGCACGCCTGTTTCCGGTGTTGTTATTAAATTGTAGATGGAAAATACTAACGATACTAACAGCGATGCGAAAATAAATATCGCGATGATTTTCGTCCAATTCCACTTTCTAGTTTTCTTCAAATGAATTACACTCCCTTTTCAAAACTTTTATCATTTATTCATTATAATTACTTTTTTGCTAAAAAGGAAGTTTAAACCGAACTTGTTATAAATCAATGAGGTTTTTCTTTATAGCGTATTTAACGATTTCGGCGCGGGTAGTAAGGTCGAGCTTATTCATGATGTTTGATTTGTGTGTTTCCACGGTTTTCACCGAGATGCATAGTTTATTGGCGATTTCTTTGTTGCCGTAGCCAAGCGCGATTAAAGGCAAAACTTCTTGTTCGCGATTGGAGAGTTGGACATAGGAATCACTGACTTCTTCGCCGTTATTTTGTTGTAAAAATTGGCGGACGAGAGCCGTCGTGACTTTTGGATAGATGTAGGTTTCGCCTTGTTGTAAAGCGCGGATGGCATCTAGGAGTTCGTCGTCTTTGGCGTTTTTCAAGATGTAGCCGGACGCGCCTAATTTTAAAGCTCGAAACAGGTATTCTTCGTCGTCGTGCATCGTCAAAATGAGGACCTTGGTGCCTGGAAAGTTCTCCTTGATTCTTTTTGTGGTGACTAAACCATTTTCGCCTGGTGGCATACTAAGATCCATTAAAACAACGTCTGGCGTGTGGCGCTCGGTTTCGAGATAAGCCTCCAGACCGTCTGCAGCGTCCGCTACTACGGTCATATCTTCTTGGGAGTTGATGACAAAAGATAGGCCGCTTCTGACTACGGCATGGTCGTCTACAACGAGTACTTTGATCATGTTGTTTTGCCTCCTTTTAGCTCGATTGGTATTCTGACTAGTACTTTCGTCCCTTGATTGGGCTCTGAACGAAGCTCGAATTCCCCGTGCAAAAGTTCTACGCGTTCTTTCATGTTTAGCAAGCCTAAGCCACTTCCTTCTGCGGTGAAATGGTCTGGTGAAAAGCCAATACCTTGGTCATTTATTTCGAGTACGATCGTTTGTTTCGTTTTGAAAAGGTATACTTCGATTTCGTCTACGTCCGCGTATTTGGCGGCGTTTGTTAGCGCTTCTTGGGTGACGCGGTATAGCATGGTTTCGATGCTTGCTGGGAAACGCGTGCCATAAAGTTCGGAAACAAAAACGACATGGACACCGAAAAGTTGCTCATAGCGTTTAAAATAGGCTTTTAGCGCTGCAAAAATACCGAGATCGTCAAGGGAAGATGGGCGTAATTCTACCGCCATATTGCGAATGTCTTCCAGGGTCGTCGCGAGCATCGAGTCCATTTCCGCAATGCTTGATTCGTAATCTTCTTTTTTTTGTCATGTATTTGATTTTGCGAAGTTCGATGAGCGTGCTGAAAAGGCCTTGCGCCAAACCATCGTGAAGCTCGCGGGATAGGCGTTTTCGTTCGTTTTCCTGAGCATTGATAACGTATTCGGTCATTGTTTTTTTGCTTCAAAAGCTGTTCGGTCTGTTGTTGTTGCGTTAGGTTGCGCAGGAGTAACACGCTGATTCCAGCTGATTCATCGATGAGCGTGTAACTCGCGCTGAATGGAATGTTTTCGCCATTTTTCACGTTCAGGAAGATTTGGAAGGCTTCGTTGTCGATTCGTTTTCGCAAGGAGCAGCCGAGACATGTCCGTTCTTCAAAAATCGAGGTGTAGCCGTTGCAATAAGTGCAGAAATCGTCTAGCTTCACTTCATAGCGGTCGAGCAATTGGTTTGCCGCTGGGTTCGATGCGATGATTTCACTTTTATCCCGTAACAAAAAAAACAGCGTCGCTCATCTGTTCGTAGGCTTTCATGAATAGTTTGGATGTTATTTCCATTTCGCATCATTCCTTTACGGCTAGTAGACTTTGTTGCATTTTGTCGGCAATTGTTTGGAAATCTGTGGGCATCGAGGTTTTTATTTGCGTCAGTTTACGGTAGCCGCCCAACATTACACCGATAACAGCGCCCTCGGACATAATTGGCACGGCGATAATGCTCGCTAAATTTTCAGTGAGTGCAATGGGGTATTCTTGAATTGGCGCGAGTCTATCGGTTTTGAGGTCTTCTGAAATCATTGGTCTCGCGGTCCGCCAAACGATGCCGGCGATGCCTTTGCCAACTTGGAGGACGATTTTTTGATAGCGGTTATTGCGGTTGCCAGCGACGTATTTCCAGCGTATTTCTTTTTGTCCGCCAGCTGCGATTGCGGTGGCAATGCCGACAAAGTCTAGCCCGAATTGCAACCTAATATCGATCAGTTCGTTTGCTATATCTTGTTCTTTCATTAGTATGTCATTCCTCCTTAACTACTACTCTAGAATAACATGCGGAGGTTCGTTTTGGAATATGTGAAAGGTTTCATTTATGCCCAAACGGATTAATTCTTCTTGAAAAATTCGAGCTGGTGTTCCATCGTGTAAAATGACGCCATCCCATTGTTGCTCGGATAGGACGCGGGTGGTGATGTCGTCGAATCTCGCGTCTTGGATTGGGAGCGCATAAATGTGAGCGCCAAGGTCGGTATAGTCGCAAATTTGGTCGAAGGTGATGCCCGTTTCGGATGCTAGTAGGTAGCGTTTGCCGAATAGTGGCGTTTGTTCGAACCAAGAGGTGTCGCTGCGTTCTTTGACGACGTTTCCGATGATGATCATGGCAGGATTCGCCATGTTGGTTTGCGCTAGTTCGGATTCGATCGTCGCGATGGTTCCTGTTAGTACTTTTTGACGGCCTAGCGTTCCCCATTCGATGATGGCCACGGGAAGTTTGGCGAGCTCTGGTTGCGTGGTGATTTTCTCGCAGATGCGCGGGAGATTTTCGATTCCCATGTAAAATGCGAGTGTGCCACCTTGTGCGAGTGTTGTCATGTCAATTTCCGTGAGGGCGTTGTTTTTCTGATGACCAGTTGCAAAAGTGACGTGCCCGTTATGGTCGCGATGTGTTAGGGGAATTCCCGCATAGATTGCCGCGGCGGAACTGGACGTGATGCCTGGGATGACTTGGTAGGTCAAACCGGCGTCTGAGATTGCTTTCATTTCTTCACCTACGCGTCCAAAAATGGCTGGATCGCCACCTTTAAGACGGACTACTTTTTTACCTTGTGCGGCGTTCGTGACGATGGCTGTGTTGATTTGGTCTTGGCGCATCGTGTGATGGTGTGGAAGTTTGCCGCAGTATAGGAACTCGGCATCTTTTTTCGCTAAGTGAAGCAGTATCGGGTTGACGAGCCGGTCGTAAATGATAATATCTGCTGTTTCTAGGCGGCGCCGACCTTTCTGTGTCAGGAGTCCTGGATCGCCTGGGCCTGCGCCAATGAGATAGACGTTTGTCATGGATTCGTTACCAGATAGATTTTGCCGTTTTCGACTACGGTTTCGTAGGTTTTGACGCAACCTTCATCAGGTGCCGCGACTAGACCTGTTTCTAGTGATATTTTATAGTCGTGAAGTGGGCAGAAAACGTCGGTTCCAGATACGGTGCCTTCTGCTAGTGGTCCATTTTTGTGTGGGCATCGGTTTTCGATAGCTTTCACGCTGTCGTCTGATAGTCGGAATAACGCGATTTTGGCGCTATCTAGGAGCACTTCGCGACCGATGAGTGGGGTCAAATTTTCTAAGTCTGCTATATATTTTTTCTCCATCGCGGTCACACTCTTTCTACGTGATATAGTTTTTTGTTTTTTCTTCGTCTTGTAAAACTTGCTTCCATGGGTCGTCGCGGCCTGCGAGCGCTTCATCTAGCGCGGCTTTTAGGGTCGCTTGTTCGGCTGGGTCAAGAATGATGTCGCGGACGTGTTCCATGCCCATTCGTTCCAGCCATGGTGCGGTTCGTTCCATGTAGACGCCTGTTTCGCGGTAGTATTGAACGAAGGCGCTGCAAATGTCGAGTACTTCTTGTTCGGTCGCGACGGTGGTTAGGAGCTGTGCTTCTTTGATTTCTGTGCCGCCGTTTCCGCCGATGTAGATTTGATAACCGTTCTCGACACAGATGATGCCGTAGTCTTTGACGCCTGATTCGACGCAACTTCTTGGGCAACCGGAGACGCCCATTTTGAATTTATGTGGTGTGTCGACGAACTCAAATCTACGTTCTAAGGCTTCGCCAAGTGCGAGTGCATCTTGGGTGCCAAAGCGGCAAAATTTCGAGCCGACACAGGATTTGACGGTGCGCAATGTTTTTCCATATGCAAAACCGGAGCGCATGTCGAGTTCTTCCCAGATTTTCGGGAGGTCTTCTTTTTTGACGCCGTATAGGCCGATGCGTTGTCCGCCGGTTAGTTTTACTAGTGGGACGTCGTATTTTTCGGCGACTTTAGCGATTTTGATGAGTTGTTGTGGATTGGTTTGGCCTGCGTACATCCGTGGAATAACGGAGTACGTGCCGTCGTTTTGAATATTGGCGTGTAGCCGTTCGTTGACGTAGCGACTTTCAGGTTCGTCGGCGTGCGTTTGCGGCCAGATCATGTTGAGGTAGTAATTGAGTGCTGGACGGCATTTAGAGCAGCCTTCTGGGTTGCGGAACGCTAGGACGTGACGGACTTCTTTCGCGGTCTGTAGTTGTTTGGAGCGGATTTGGATGATGAGCTGGTCGCGTGTGAAGTCGGTACATCCGCAAATTCCTGCTGGCGCTGCGCTTACGAAATCGTCGCCGAGTGTGTGTTCTAGAATGTCACCGATGATTGGTTTACATTTCCCGCAAGATCCGCCGGCTTTCGTGTGCGCAGTGACTTCGCCAATCGTGGTGAGGCCTTTGTCGGTGATAGCTTGCGTGATATCGCCTTTCGTGACACCGTTACAGCCACATACGGATTCGTCATCGGGCATTTCTGCGACGCTCGTACTTTCGGATTCGCCTGATTTGTGGAGCAGTGAAACGAGCGTGAAGTCGGTGAGTTCTTCTTCTTTTTTGAGCAGGTTGTATAGACGGTTGCCTTCTGTTGTATCGCCGTAAAGCACGACACCGACTAGCTTGCCATCGCGCATGAAGATTTTTTTTATATTTGTTTTCGATGCTATTGAAAATCGTGACGCCTTTGATTTCAGCGTTTTCTTTGATGTCGCCGGCCGAGAAGAGATCGCAACCGGATACTTTGAGTTGGGTGAACATTTTGCTACCGTGATAGCCTTTCGTTTCGATGCCGCATAAATGGTCTGCGAGAACTTTCCCTTGTTCGTAAAGTGGCGCTACAAGGCCGTATGCGATACCATTATGTTCCGCGCATTCTCCAACGGCAAAAATTGCGGGATCGGCGGTTGTCATGAAATCATCGACTACGATGCCGCGTCCTGTCGGCAAGTTCGCGTGTTGCGCTAGTTCGATTTCGGGTTTGATGCCAATCGCCATGACTACGAGGTCGGTCTCGATTTGCGTGCCGTCTTTGAATGCCAGGCCTGTGACGCGTGATTTACCGAGGATTTTGGAGGTGGCTTTTTGCATGAGGAATTTCATGCCTTGCGCTTCAAGATCTGCTTTTAAAAGTTCTCCTGCTTTGGCGTCGAGTTGTGTTTCCATCAGCCAGTCCGCGAGATGGATAACGGTGACGTCCATGCCTTGATCGAGAAGTCCACGCGCTGCTTCCAAACCAAGTAGACCACCGCCAATGACGGTAGCTCGTTCGTATTTTTTGGATGCTGCAATCATTTTTTCTGTGTCAGCAATTGTTCGGAATCCAAGTACGCCTTCTAGGTCAGCGCCTGGGATGGGCAGGATGAAAGCTCTTGATCCTGTCGCTAAAATGAGCCGGTCGTACGTGATGTTGCGTTTCGTGGTTGTAACTGTGTTGGTGAGCCTGTCGATTAATATGGCTTGCTCGTCGGTATGTAGCGTGATGTTGTTGGACGCGTACCACGTTTCGTCATTTAGGATGATTTCGGATGGCGTCATTTTGTTTTGCAGGATATTGGACAGCATGATGCGATTGTAGTTCGGATGCGGTTCGTCGCCGATAATCGTGATGTCATATTTGTCTGGATTGCGGTCTAGGATTTCTTCGATGGTGCGTACGCCAGCCATTCCATTGCCGATCATGAGTAGTTTTTGTTTTGGCATGTGTTTTTCCTCCTGTTAATTGTGAATATATGAACAAATAATTATAAAATTAGATAGGTCTATTATACAGGGGTTGGAGGGTTCGGAGTATGGGGGAAAACACTGAAAAAGCGCCTACGTTTCAGCGCTTCTTTCGGATTTTTTGAAGGATTTCTTTGGCTCGTGTCGGGTTGTCTCCACTTGTCGAAATCGCGATGAGGTGGTCTTCTTGTTGCAGCGTTGCCATGTTGAAAAAATCGGACCTAGATTTGTCGGTGCAGTCGTTGATTAGTTGATGCGCGGTGGCGTCTTGGGTTATTTGGGTGTTCACCGCTGGATCGTTTGTGCAGCAAAAAATGAGAAAGGCTCCGTTTAGATGCGCAGCTTGGTAATTTTCTGGGATTCGGTGGATGGGCATTTGTTGTAGTTCTTCCGTGAAAGTTGGTGCGATAACTGTGATGTTGGCACCAGTTGTGAGCAAACCTCTTGCTTTTCTTGTTGCGATTTTGCCGCCGCCGATGATGGTAACGTTTTTGTCGGTTAGTTGCAGGAGAACTGGGTAGCTCATGTCGTGGCCTCCTCGATTTTCCGCAGGACTGCGGTTGTAAGGTTTGCATCTAATTCAAGGCAGCTAGTTTCGTGCCAAGTTGGGCTGATTTCGGTGTTGCCTGTGCGAATTTTGTCGACGAGCTGACCTGCGAAAAGGAAATAAGGCATCCAGTAGACATTTTCCTGTGCCGCGGCTAATTCGGTGGCGACTTGTTTGTAATTCGGCTCACCGTGAAGCATGCCTAGTGTTACTTTGTGGCCTAGTTGAGCGCTTAGTTCTGCGATGACGCGTTGCATTTGATTTCTTGGTTCCGCGTACGATGCGCTTCCGTGGGCGATGACGAGGATGATCGCGTCGGGCTCGGGCTTGGCATCGCGGATTCGTGTGGCTGCTGTAGCGATTGTTTCAGGTTCGGCGCCAAATGTGTCTGTGATCCGGAATGTCACGTTTGGGTGCGCAGATTGCAAGCTAGCGACCTGTTCTGGGATGTCTTTTGTCGCGTGCATCGCTGGGAATAGGAGCATGGGCACGACTGTAATCTCGGTGGCACCTTCTTCCATCATCGCTTCACCGACGAGTTGCATCGTTTCGTCTTCTTTTTCTAGAAAAGCGATTTTTTGACAGGGTTCCGGTCTTTTTTTGGGCGATTTTTGCTACGAAAGCTCGGAATTCGCGGTTTTTTTTCTGGCAAACGGCTTCCGTGGGCAACGTACATGATGGCTTTCATTGATTTTCCTCCTTGAAATGTGAAAAAAGAGCTTGAAACCAGTCGTGCGTCTCAAGCTCAGATTTTCATTTATTCTTCGTCTTTGCGCTCTTCTTTTAAAATCGTGTACATCTCTGTTGCGACTTCTTTGCGGGCGTTTTCTTCTAAACGATCGATGCGCGCCGTCACGGTTTTTTGTCCGAATTTGATGACAAGTTCATCTTCAACTTTGACATTCGTACCTGGTTTGGCGACAACACCGTTCACGGAAATACGGCCTTTTTCAGCGACTTCTTTTGCGACGGTGCGCCGTTTGATTAGTCGGGATACTTTTAAAAATTTATCTAAACGCATTGTTACTGCCATGGTTCATCCATCCTTTGTTTGTAAAATTTATCTTTATCTTCGCATGATTGACGCGAAATTGCAACTATCTCAGCGTGGCGACGCGATTCGGCGGGATATCCTGAAAACTATTTTTCTGATTCACTACCTCTTATGGATTTTATTAGCGAGCCACATCAGCTTGGAGCCAAATGGCATGTAGACGAGGTCGCGGGCGGTGAGTAGTCGGAATTTGATGATGCAGTAGAAAAAGATCGTCCCTCCGATTAGGGCGCCAAGCAACGCTTCGACGGCACTACCCATGCGACTTGTGAGCGGCCAGAACGCTTCCCACGCGACTGGGACGGCGATCATTGCTGCGAACGCGAGTAGGGCCCAGCCAATCATGTGTTTTCGGATGAACGGGACTGGTAGTTGGCGTTTGAGCAGGATGTAACACATGATGAGTGTTGCTGTAAGGCCAATGACGGTGGACCATGAGGCGCCGTATGTGGCGAATCGCGGTACTAGGATGGCATTGGTGGCGATTTTGACGGCGAGTCCCAGGCACACGGCGACGGCTGGTCCTGCCATATTTCCAAACCCTTGTAGAATGCTGCTCATGGTTACGATTAGCGAGCTTAGGAACAAGGATAGGATGAAAATTTGTAGGACCCCGGTTCCAGCTGCGGTTTCGAAAAGCATTTGGTTTGTTGGGCGCATAATTGCGATGAGTCCAAGTGTCGCTGCGCCTGAAAGTAAGATGGTTAACTTGATGATGAGCAGGACAGAGCGCCGTAATTCTTTTGTTTCACCGCGTGCTTTTGCGGATGTAATCATGGGTACGATAGCGAGCGCGAGGCCCATGCACAGTACCAAGCCTAGTTGTAACAAAGGCTGTCCGCGATCGTAGACTCCTTTTAGACTTTTCGCGGTGGTACTGTCAATGCCTGATTCACGCATGAGGCGGTACACTTGGAAGGAGTCTAAAAGTTGAAACAGGATGAGCATGGCGCTTGTAGTGCAGACGGCGATGCTTTGCGCTAGGAAGCGTTTGACGAACTTCGCGCTGGCCCATTTTCTGGTGAATTTGATGGTTTCGGGTTTCTTGCGCAGATAGAAATAGAGGAGCGTGCCAAGTGCGCCGAATCCACCGACGACTGCACCACTCATGGCTACAGCCCCAGTCATGTAGAGGTTCCATCCGAGTGCGACGGCACCTGTTGCTCCAGCGATAATGATGATAACGCGCACGAGTTGTTCGATGGTTTGCGAGATGGCGGTCGGAATCATCTGCTCATGTCCTTGGAAAAAGCCGCGCAAACTGGCTAGAAACGGCATTAATAGAAATGCAAAACTGATGACGCGAATCAGCACGGTTAAGTGGACGTCGCCCATGACGCGGGCGATGAACTCGGCTCCAAAGAAAATCGCGAAGAAAAAGACGAGTCCGACGCCGATCATAACTTGCAATGCCGATTGAAAAATTTCTTCACGTTTCGTGACGTCTTTTTCTTCCGCAATCAGACGCGAAACAATGATTGGAAATCCTGCTAAAGCTAACGTCATCGCGATTCCATAGATGGGATACACTTGTTGAAATATGTAAAGACCAATATCCCCAACCATGTTCTGGAAAGGGATACGGTATACCGCGCTGAGTATTTTAGAAAGCAGTGACGCAAGTGTTAGCCAAACCGCGCCCTTCATTAAATTCTTAATTGTTGTTTGAGCCATTGTACGCCACCGCCTTTTCTAGAAATTTAGTATCAACTTATTCTGCGTTTGATTCTGCAACTTCTTTTTTCGCTTCTGAAAGTTTGTCCGTCAATGTTTTCAGTTCAAATAGCCATTCTTGAAGCGGCTTGGCGCCGACGTTAACCGTAATTCTAAGTTGTTGACCGTCCATACCCACACCAATTTGGCGACCGTATTCACCGATAACTTGCATCACCATGTCGCCGCGCATATTTTGCGTACCATCCTCTGAGAACTGAATCGTAATCTTCGTCGCATCTTGTTTCACCGACTCAATGCCAACTCGCATCGCGTACACTTTCAGCTCTGTAATCGTGAATAAATATTCGACTTGCTCTGGATATTCGCCGAATCGGTCCATCATGTCTGAACGCAATTCCTCCAAGTCATCCATATCAAGAACCGTCCGGAAACGTTTGTACATCTCAATTTTTTGACGTCCGTCCTGAATATAATGCTCCGGAATATACGCATCCACCGTGATATCAATCTCCACCGGCACGATTTTCTCATGATCTTCTTTAGGCTGACGCGCCGCAATCGCTTCTTGCAACATTTGCGAATACAAATCAAAGCCGACCGAGTCAATAAAGCCATGCTGCTGCGACCCTAAAATATTACCCGCGCCCCGAATCGACAAGTCACGCATCGCAATTTTGAACCCAGAACCAAGCTCTGTAAATTCCTTAATCGCCTGCAGTCTCTTCTCGGCTTCTTCACGCAAAATTTTATCCTTCTGATACATAAAATACGCATAGGCAATCCGGTTCCAACGACCAACACGACCGCGCAATTGATACAGCTGGGAAAGTCCCATATGATCCGCATTTTGAACGAATAGCGTATTCACATTCGGAATATCGACACCCGTTTCAATAATCGTCGTCGTCACCAACACATCATATTCCCCTTCAAGGAAACTCAAAATCACAGACTCAAGCTCCGTTTCCGTCATCTGACCATGTGCCACCGCAACACGTGCATCCGGAACGAGCATCTTAATCTCATCCGCCTTTTGCAAAATGGAATCTACTCGGTTATGCAGGAAGAAAACTTGACCGTCACGCGCGAGCTCCCGCTCAATTGCTTCCCGAATCAACACATTATTCTGCTCCACCACATAGGTTTGCACTGGAAAACGGTTGGCTGGAGGCGTCTCAATGACTGACAAATCACGCACACCGAGCATCGACATATGTAGCGTCCGCGGAATCGGCGTCGCCGTCAGCGTCAACACATCAATTTTCGATCGAATATGCTTAATCTTCTCCTTATGCGTCACGCCAAACCGTTGCTCCTCATCGATGACAAGGAAGCCCAAATCATGGTATTCCACATCCTTCGAAAGCAGGCGATGCGTTCCAACTACTATATCCACGTGACCCGACTTCAAACCTTTTAGCGTCTCATTCTGCTGTTTACGCGTCCGGAATCGACTCAGCAACCCGACCTCAATCGGGAATCCTTGGAACCGCTCCTTCATCGTTTCATAATGTTGCTGCGCCAGAATCGTTGTCGGCACAAGGAACGCGACCTGTTTCCCGTCCATCATCGCCTTAAACGCCGCACGCAAGGCAACCTCTGTTTTCCCATAACCAACGTCCCCGACAAGCAAGCGATCCATTGGCCGTTCGCGTTCCATATCCTTCTTGATTTCCATAACCGAACGCAGCTGATCCTCCGTCGCCTGGTACGGAAACGCATCTTCAAACTCGCGCATTATTTCGCCGTCAGGGCTGTAGCCATAACCCCGCTCCGCCTCACGTTCCGCGTACAGCTTAATCAAATCATCCGCAATATCCTGCACAGAAGCCTGAACCCGCGTCTTCACACGTTTCCACTCCGCGCCACCAAGCTTGTTCAACTTCGGCGCTTTACCTTCCGAGCCAACATATTTTTGCACGAGCTCCAGTTGCTCCACCGGAATAAATAACTTATCATCGCCTTGATACATCAACAATAAGTAATCCTTATGAACACCGTTAATATCCAGCGTCTCCATCCCGACATAACGCGCAATCCCGTGATTCACGTGAACCACATAATCGCCAACCTTCAGCTCCGAATAACTCTGAATCCGCTCCGCATTCGACAACTTCTGCCGTTTTTTCGGCTTCTGCTGCTTCTTACTGTTAAAAAGTTCCGTCTCACTGATAAAAACAACCTTGGCAAGCGGCAACTCAAATCCATTCTGAAAACTACCAAGCACAAATTGCGTCTGACCAAATTTCGGAACCTCCGCCTCATCCTTCAAAATCACGCTTTCCATCTCATAATCCGCGAGCGTCTGCTTCATTTTCTCCGCACGCTCAATAGACGGCGCCAAAATCACGACCGCATAATTGTTTTTCGCCCAGCTATCCATTTCCGTTTTCAAAACACTCATCTGGCCGTGGAATTGCTGCATTTGCTTATACACAATATTCGTCATCTTCGCAATCCGCACACTGTTCGGCGTCTTTTGGAACAACGACAAATAAATCCGCGACAAGCGATCCGTTTCCAGAAGCGCTCGGAAATTGTGGCTCATCTTCGTATCACGAACCGTCTCCAACCGTTCTAGCGTCTCCGTTTGCCACTCCGCTTCCTCTTTTTCTAAACGCTCATCCGTCTCCTGAATCCTCGCAAATTCATCAAATAACAAAATCGAGTTTTGCGGCACATAATCCAGTAACGAAGCCGGATCAGGATAACACATCCCAATATACTTGAAAAACATATCCGGTTTTTGGCCGTCACGAAGCAACTCCAAATCCTCTTCCAAGTTTTCTACCAGTTGCTGTTTATCCTTCTCGCCCGCCATCTGTTTCAGCGTCTGCGCTAATTTTTTCTCAATCCGCACCACCAAATCCGGGAAAAACGCTGGCTCCAGCAAAATCTCCGTCGCAGGCACCAAGCGGAACTCCTCCACCGTCTCAATCGATCGTTGCGAGTCCACATCAAAGAAGCGCAACGACTCCACTTCCGTATCAAATAACTCCATCCGAATCGGGTGCTCCTCCGTAATCGGATAAATATCAATAATCCCGCCGCGAATACTAAACTCACCAGGCGTGTTGACCATATCACTTCTCGAATACCCCATCGTCACTAACTGGCTCTGTAAAGCTTCAGGCTCAATTTCCGCACCTTGAATCAGCGAAATATTATACTTCTCCCAAATCGAAACCGGCGGCAAAATTTTGCGCATCCCAGAAACAGGTACAATCACGATTCCCGGTTTTCGAGACAGCAGAAATTGTAGTACCTCCACACGTTGCCCTCGAAGTTCTGGGCTTGAGATACTAAGTTCCGACGAAATCAACTCATCAGCAGGATATAAGTAAAGACGATCACTGTCCACCAAAGCCGACAAATCATCGTATAATTTCTGAGCATGGTATAAATTATGTGTCACAAAAATAACCGGTCGCTGCGTTCCGCCCTCGATAACACTGGCAAATAACGCCCGACTTGAACCCGAAAGCCCCGTTACTAATTGCGATTTTCCCTTTTCATCCAATTCTTTGATAACGCCACGAATATCTTTTTGTTCATAGACAAGCTGTTGCAATCCCTTCACACTAAAAGGCCTCCTTTATTTCCTTGATATGTTGCATATTTCTAATAAATAGGCGACAAGCGTTCGTATTTAATTTGTTTAAAGCATAATGTTAGCCTTACCTAAAAAAAAACATTATCGCTTTATTTCGCGTTCTATTCCACAGTTTAGTTAAATTGATTCATAACCTCTGCAAAACCTTTATTTGACCAGGCTTCCACGGCATCCGCACTCTTCTTTATTGCGTCGATAATATCCGCTTGCTCCGATTTCGGAAAATCCCCAAGCACATAATTAATAATATCCCCATTCGCAGGCCGATCCACACCAACACGAATCCTGTTAAAATCCTGCGTTTTCAAATGCTGAATTAATGATTTCATCCCATTATGACCACCCGCGCTGCCTTTTTGCCTAAGTCTAATTTTCCCCGTAGGCAAGTCCAAATCATCATAAATAATCATCACATCATCGACTGAAATATCATAATAATCCATTAATGGACGCACGCATTCCCCTGAAAGATTCATAAAAGTTAACGGTTTCACGAGTAACATTTTCTCACCATTCACAACGATACTGCTCGTCATCCCATTAAATTTCGACTTCTTCCAAGGCATTTGATATCTAAAACTAAGCTCATCGACGACCATAAAGCCGACATTATGCCTAGTACGTTCATATTTTTTACCCGGATTCCCGAGCCCAACAATCATCTTCATAACGACTCTCCTCAATGAATTAAACCACTTCACTAATGAAATGGTTGTTTACGGCTATACGCTTCGTTTGATTATACCACGATTTGGCGCTGTAAGAAAGGGATGTCTTTTGGCAAAATAAAATTAGCAACCCCCTCGCAGAATACGTCCCGCGTTAGCCTAACCACCCAATTTTTTTATTATCTCGCGATAAGCGGCGCCGGCATTGTAACATTCCTGCTCATGCTACTGATAGATTATCTTAGAAACAAAAAAAACTGGTAAGAACATGAACTAACCGTCCCTACCAATTTTTCACCATACTAAAACAAGAAAAACCGTTTTTGCGATGGTATCGTGTAATCTTCCGCCATAATCACGTCATTATTAAGTACTTTCGCGCCATTTCCTTTTAAGTAATCCACATAACGCGAGCCAATCTTCTTCACCAAGCGCTGCTCGATTTCCTTATGCAAAAGTGGCCTGCGAACCGTATCATGCGCATCCGTCGCCAAAAAGTGAACCAACTGATTTTCCAGCAAAATCTCGCTCGATTTCTTCGACTTTTTCCCCGAACTTCCCGTCTAAACTCGACCAAGTAAGTTGTGCCAAAGCCCCGTGCGACACAAATTCATACAACCGCTCCGGATTTTCCATAATCTCAAAATTCCGCTCTGGATGCGCAATTACCGGCACATATCCCGCCATCTGCAAATCGTAAAATAATTGTTCCGTGAAAACCGGAATGCTCTGCGTCGGAAACTCAATCAATACATAACGGCTTCCCGCAAGCGACGCCAAATCTCCGTTTTTTAAGCCCTCAATAATTTCGCCATGCAAGCGCACTTCCTGCCCCACATGCACTTGCAGCTCCATTCCGTTATCCTTAATCGCCTCGTTCAGCTCCGCCACATGCTCTGCCACAGAAGGCCGTAGATTAAAATAATCACCTTTCAAATGATGCGGTGTCGCAATGATATCCGTGAAACCCTCTGCTATTGCTTGTTGCGCCATGGCAAGACTGCCCGTTTCCGTTTTTGGTCCGTCATCCAACTGATTCAAGATGTGGCAATGTATATCAATCATACTTCTCATTCCTTCTATTGGCTTATTTTTGCAGGCTCGTACTATCAATTTCCTCGTATTCGCCGAAGAATTCTTGCAATACCGCCTTAATTTTATCGACTCCGCCTACTTCATCACTCTCTAAGTTTACTGGCATAACCGGCTCGTGTAAACTCATACGTAACAAGAACCAGCCATTTCCGAACGCACCGCTCGTGTTGACCCTTACGCCCTCTTGATTTACAGGCTCCAATTCCAAGCCATCCGTTTTAGCCACAAATCCTTTAAAATCTTCCAAAGCAGCCAACCCATACGCCTTAAAATTACTTGCCAAAATCGATAAACGAATCTCGTCATTGTCCGCTGGAACTTTCAAATCCCGCGTCAAATCCGCCAAATCCTTACCTTCTTTGCGTAATTTTGCATAACGCATCAAGATTTTCGCAATCAAATACGCGCCATCATCCAAGAAATAATTCTCCTTCAAAGCCGCATGACCACTAACCTCAATCGCAATCTCACTCTGCGTCCCAGCCTCGTTCAAGCGAATCGCCTCATTGATCACGTTACGATATCCACGCTTAAATCGGTGTTGCTTCCCACCAAGCCCTTCGATGAAATGCTCCAAATGCGTCGAAGTTGTCGAGTCCGTCACAATCGTCGTTCCCGGATGCTCCTCCAAAATAATCGCCGAAATCACAGCAATTAGCGGATTCCGATTCAGACTCTCACCATTCCCGTTCACAATCGCCGCCCGGTCCACATCCGTATCAAAAATAACGCCCAAATCAGCCTTATTAGCTAATACTGCTTCCTTCAAGCTCGCCATTGCCTCATTATTATCCGGATTCGGAATATGGTTTGGGAAATTCCCATTAGGATCAAGGAACTGGCTCCCCGTAATATCCGCGCCTAATTTTGCCAACACTTCCGTCGCAAAAAAGCCACCAGCACCATTTCCCGCATCCACCACGATATGGCTTCCACCAAGCGGTTTCTCATAATCCGCCCGATCATCAATCCCAGCGCGAATTTTGCCGACCAAGTCCGCCGCATAATTTTGCAATAAAGGTTTGTGCGTCACCGTTCCTGCAACACCCGCCACAACAACCGCATCCGCGTGCTCCACAATATAATCAATGTCCTCGTGCTCCGCGCCACCGTCACGCGTGAACAATTTCAAGCCATTATAGAAATAAGGAAGATGGCTCGCCGTAATCATAATCGCCGCATCACATTGGTAATCCTCATATTGCGTCGCCATAAACATCGCCGGCGTCGTCGCCAAACCAACATCCACGACATTAATTCCAGACCGCGTCAAGCTCGCCACAAGCACGTCTTTCACTCGATCCGCAGACAAACGACTATCATGCCCAATCGCCACTGATGGCTGGTCGCCCATCTTTTTCACGTCACGAAGCCAAGCCGCAAAACCAATCGCAATCGCACTTACATGTTCATCCGTCAACGTCACATCGTGTTTCTCCGTTCCAATCGCAATTCCTCTAATATCCGAGCCATTCTGCAAGTCCTTCAAAGCCATAATCCCACTCCTCCAATTTCTATGTATATTCTCTCGTCCATTGTACCAAAAATCCGCCCCGATAGCGACGCATGTTCCTTCCCAATTTTGTTTTACAACTCCAAGGTAAAGAATAGTTAAAAACGAATAGATACGTTATACTTATAATAACAATCTATGAAACGGGGGTACTAGCATGCTAAAAAAATTCTCAGTTAAAAAATTTCAAAAACTTTAGCAAAGAAATCACAATTGATTTTTCAGATACCGGTGACTACAATTTCAACACACCACTCATCAAAAACTCACTATTAAACAATGTCCTTATTTACGGAAAAAACGCTGTAGGCAAGTCCAATTTGGGCTTGGCACTTTTCGATATTACAATCCATGTGGTTGATAAAGTTAATTTGGCAAACTATAAAAATTATATTAATGCAGACAATCCCAATGAACCTGCCACCTTTTCTTATACTTTCCAATTTGATAAACATATTTTAGAATACACCTATCAAAAATCAGACAAAAACACACTATTCAGCGAAATTTTAAGCATCAATGGTAGCAAACTTTTTGAGTATAATTTCGAGAGCAAAGAAGGCGATTTCGCTGGGATTCAAAACTATCCTGATTTAGCTACGTTAAATTGGGAGTTCCGAGACAGTTCTCTTTCTGTGCTAAAATACATCGCAAATAACAGCAACTTGGCTCCCGACTCACCTATTCGCTCATTGATTCATTTCGTTTCATCGATGATTTGGCTTAGCTCTCCTGGTGGGCAGGCTAATAGAATTATTGGTATGATATCCGAAATCAGCCCCATGACAACCAAGCTAATTGAGATGGATAAAGTCCAAGAATTTCAAGATTTTCTCAACCAAAATGGTGTTCCTGATAAATTAATCGTGAAAACAGATGTGACCGGTGAAAAAGCTATTTATATAGACTACGCCAAACCAGTAAAATTTATTGAAGTTTTTTCTGGTGGAACAGCATCCTTAACAGCTATTTTCTATCTATCTCTATATTTCGAAAATGCTTCTTTTGTTTTCATCGACGAATTCGATGCGAACTATCATTTTGAAGTTGCTGAAAACATCGTAAAACTGCTTCAAAATAAGAATTTCCAATCAGTGCTAACATCTCATAACACAAACTTGATGAGCAATAACCTCATGCGACCAGACTGCTACCTCATATTAACAAAGGAAGGACTAACCCCATTTTTCCGAGCAACAGAACGAGAACTACGTGAAGGCCACAATTTAGAAAAACTTTATCAGAGCGGAGAATTCGAAAATGACAGATAAAAACATACTACTCATCGTTGAAGGCGCTAAACAAGAACCTAGACTCATAGAATTTATTTTTAACAAGCTTTTCCCTGCTGCTGCTCCTTATCAAATTTATTCATTCAAAACAAATCTATACAGTCTATATAATCACCTAAAAAAGCATTATGCTGATACATCTGGAAAAATTGATTTGGATAGCATTGATTTACTCGGTGTTTTGAAAGAATATAGTAAAGCTTCCTCCGAAAAAGAAGTTTTATCTAAAAAATACACAGATATACTGCTGATTTTCGACTTTGATCCACATGATTCCGAGTATAACAAGTCCATTTTGACCGACTTCCAATCTAAATTTAGCGAGTCTACAGAAGATGGTCAACTTTTTATTAACTATCCTATGGTTGAGTCATTCAAACACTTCAAGTCATTACCTGACCCTGAATATAGTAACAGAGATATCGATTTAGCTACATTATCTAGTGGAAAATACAAATCACTTGTAGATAACGAAACATTCCAAACCGACCTCAGAAAATACTCATCGGGGGATTATCTACAAATCATACAACACAATATCACGAAGATAAACTACTTATTAAACACAGACCTAACTAGTAAAACGCATGCCGGTGAGAGTAACCTTGTATACAGCAAGCTTCTAGACTATGAAATCAATTATTTAGAACAATCCGATAAAGTTCATATTTTGAATACCTCTATCCTCTTTGCCCTCGAATATAATCCAGATCTTCTACATTGAAAAGATGACGGCTATCGAACACTGATAGCTATCATCTTTTTACAACTCCAATTGCCTCGCCAGTCGCGCCTTCAACTCCCCAACCACGCTCGCCGGCTCCAAAACCTGCATCATCGGTCCAAAAGACAATATTTGAATCACTAACTCCGTCAAATCTCCACGCGGACAATAGATCTCCATCTCAAACACATTCGCACGCTCCGTCCGAAACGCCTTTTTCTTATAATCGGCAAAATGAATCATCGCCCGATCCACCGCGTTCCGATGGTTCACCACATGACACGTCACAATCACCAACTCCGCCCGATGCTCCGGCAACGCCACATCCATAAGCATACCCACCCGCGCCTCCATCACCTTCCCAACATTCATCGTAAACGGCTTCAAATCACCTTTTCGAAAACAAAGCAACCGAAACCGATCATTCTTCTGCGAAAACTCCAACCGATACGGAAAAAAAAGTCCCCGTCAAAACATCCCGTTCTCGCGCCCGATACACCAATTCCAACTCCCGCTTCTCCTCACAAGCCTGCAAAATCACATCAAAACGCGTCCGATATCCCGGCTCCAAATAAGCGTCCCCATCCCGAAACTGATCAAAACACCAAATCGAATCCGCATCAAACAACACCTCATAATCCGCAAGCTCCCGCTCCAAATCCCCAATCTCATCATCCGTCAAAAACAACCCCATCCGCGGATCCCGCAAAACCGTTTTCAACCACCGTTTTTCAAGCACACCTTGCACCGGCATCCAATCCCTCTTCAGAAGCGACACATACTCACCGTTCCGCTCCGCCAACAAATGCCACTGCTCCGTCAATTGTGGCAACAAGTGCAAACCACTCTCATCAAACCCAAGCTCCCGCACAATCCCCGCCATCTCCTGTTTCGTCAACCCACGCCTCTGCATCAAAATCTCCAGAACGACTCGGTAATACGTCCCGTACATCTCATTAAATATCTCCAACCGTCGTCCCCTCCTCAAAATAAAGCCGATACATATCCGCGAGCTCCGCAAAAAATTACCGTTCCCACGCCTCATCCCCCGAATCAAGCGCGACAATCCGTCCCATAAACGTCCGCAAAAACGGCTTCATCCCATTCAAATCATACGTCTCAATCCGAAATACAAATCGCTTCGAAGTCAACCGCTCAAGCGTCCCATGCCGCCCCTCCATCCGAATCCGGTCCAACATATACGCCTCGCGAATCTCATCAATCGCCAGCGTCACACAAAGCGTATGCACGACCCGTCGATCAAATCCCGCGCTCCACATAAATTTTCGCACCTCATCAAAATGCTCCTTTTCCATCTCAAAATCCGTCGCAACCTCCGCAATCTCCACCCGTTCAATCTGATCCAGCCGATGAAACGCAAAAAACTGTCCCTTTTTTGATTTCCCAACCACATACCGCCGTCCCGACTGCGCGCTCACCAGCAACTTCACCGGCATAAATCCCAGCCCTCGCTCACGCCCAAACCGCATCAACACCACCCAACGCTCCTCCCGAATCGCAGCCAGCAAATCCAAGCAAACCTGCTCCTCCAACGTATGCATCACAAAATAATGCTTATAACTAAACACTGAATCCATCGCGTCCTCTTGTTGCAACAAATAATGCCCCAACACCCCAACCGGCGCCATCTCCTTGAAAAACTGCACCGCTCGCCGCGCCCGATCCGATAACATCACACTCACAACCCGCGAAAAATAAACCTCCCGTCCACGCATTTCCCGTCGCAACACAGCAAGCGCCACATACTCCGCCAATTTCTTCCGTAACGTCAACGGCTCGATCATAAATCCATCCCGAAAATGCACCAAATAATCCGCATCAATCCGCGCCAACACCTGATTCACCGAATATGCCTCGCCCACCTGAAAAATATCCATCAACACAAAATGCAGAAAAACATCATTCTTCGTAAAACTCTTCGCCTGCCAAACCGCAAACATCGGATTCTCCGTCACCTCATTCGGATCAATAAACAACCGCAACGCCTTCCCGCTCCCTTGCTGCTCCACCTCCACATACTCCCGCAAATAACTCTCAATCCGACGCCGCTCATTATCATAACTCCGACCACTTTTTGCCTTGAAATCCTCACGCTGCTTAAACCCATACACATAAAATTCCCGCACATAATTCCGAATCACCGCGAAATTTTTAATCAACTCATTAAACGATTTTGCCATCATGTCCCCCGTTCGCACCTTTTTTTATAAGATAAACCCGTGCAACTTCTCTATACTAAAACCATAAACCAGAAATGAGGAATTGACAATGTTTACTTACTACGAAAAAAATGAAACCGCAAAACCAATCAAAATCTGGCTTCCCGACCAATCAGCAATTGAAGACGGGTGCTTCGAGCAAGCAAAACAAATCGCGAACCTCCCATTCGTCTACAAATGGCTGTCCCTCATGCCTGACACCCATCTTGGCGCAGGTATGCCGATTGGCGGCGTTCTCGCCACAAAAAACACGATTGTCCCATACGCAGTCGGCATGGACATCGGATGCGGCATGTGTTACGTCCAAACCGACATTCACGAAAGCGATATCACCAAGAACTTCATCCAAAGCGTCGTCAACGAAACGCTGTTCACCATCCCTGTCGGCAAAGCCCGTCACCGTGAAGCCCAAAAATCCGCCGTTATCGACATGGCATTCGCACAAAAAGACCATTACGAACTCCTGCCAAACGCAGCGGAACTACTAGAAAACGCCTACTATCAAGTCGGCACACTCGGTGGCGGAAACCATTTCATCGAATTTCAAAAAGACGAAACCGGCTATCTCGGCATCATGCTCCACTCCGGAAGCCGCCATCTCGGCGCCCAAATTTGCCAGCACTTTCAAAAACTCGCCGTGAAGCTCAACAAACAATGGCTCAGCGACACACCAGAACGAAACCCGCTCGCTTTCCTACCGACTGATTCACTAGAAGGAAAAGCCTACATCGAATGGATGAACCTCGCGCTCGACTACGCATTCGAAAACCGCGAAGCCATGCTCGAAGCCACGATGGCGATTTTTGCGAAACACAGCGAGAAAAAACTCGGCAAAACACCCACATTCACCGACAAAATCAACTGCCACCACAACTACGCATCACTCGAAAACCATTACGGCCAAAATGTCTGGGTCCACCGTAAAGGCGCAACACGAGCAAGAATCGGCGAACTCGGCATCATCCCCGGAGCGATGGGCGCAACAAGCTATCTCGTTCGCGGCCTAGGCAACCCAGAAAGCTTCCACTCCTCCTCACACGGCGCCGGACGAAACTTCTCCAGAACCCGCGCCAAAAGCAATTTTCCGATGGAGGAAGTACTGCAAGACCTAAACGAACACAACATCGCAATCGGCAAGAAAAACCTCCAAGATGTCGCCGAAGAAAGCCGTTTCGCCTACAAAAATATCGAAGAAGTCATGCACAACCAAACCGATCTCGTCGAAACCATCAAGACACTAACCACACTAGGCGTCGTCAAGGGCTAACAATAAAATACGAAGCGTAGAAGCTAAACCACAATCTTGGCTACATCTTCTACGCTCCGTATTTTTAATTCGTCCTCAATATCTTCTCCATCGCTTTTCCTTTTGCCAACTCATCAATCAACTTATCCAAATATCGAATCTGCTGCATCAACGGATCTTCAATTTCCTCCACCCGATAACCACAAATAACTCCCGTAATCAGCGACACATTAGGATTCATCACCGGCGCCTCTTTAAAAAACGTTTCAAAGTCCACCTTCTGATCTAGAACGTGCTGTAACCCCGCCTCATCATAACCCGTCAACCAAAAAATAATCTCATCAACCTCCGCCTTCGTTCGCTCTTTTTTCTCAGCTTTTTGTATGTAAAGCGGGTATACACTGCCAAATGACATCCCAAAAATTCTCGGTTTCTTCACCATTATTCTCCTCCTCTAGTTTACCTATATCCTCTATTCTACATAGGCTAGGCACTTTTCTCAATGTTTAACGCTTACATCAGCACAACAAAAAGAGCCTCACCTACATTATCGCCAGGGAGGCACGTTTCGGTCCAACTTCTATTTTAAAAAAAACGTCTCATTTCTTCTTTTTCGGCTTCTTCTTGAACATCGATTGAAAAGCATTTTTCAGTACATCGAAGAAGCTCAGAGAAGTCACCATATTGGCCGGATCTACATATACACGAATCGCTCGAAGTACGTCTTTCGGTTTTTTAGAAGCAAACGTAAATGTCCCATTGCGCTTTGTTTTAATTGCATAACGCGGAATCCACTTCCCTTTCAGCATAACAGAAACGATAACTTGATCGACTTCTTCCCAAGGAATCTGGATAAACTTACGAACATCACGCGAGTTGAAAAATTCAAAACCGCTGTCACCGATCATGATCTCTCCGTAATCTGTAAGCCCTGTAAACGCAGTGGCATCTATTTTCATGTCTACCTTTGTATTAATCGATTGAACCAACTATTTTCGCTCCATTTCTTTTCACCTGTTTTCTTCATTATACGTTTTTTCACGCCATATACAAACAAAAAGAGGCTAGCGATGTTTGCCCAGCCTCTTTTTTTTATCGGCTTATTTTTTACAGAAGTCCGATGACGTGACCAACAACACCAACTACGAATAGACCTAGAATGATGATGATTGGACTAATTTTCTTCTTAAGCAACCACATACAGAAGAACGTAAGTAGTAATGCTGCAAGACCTGGAATTAAGCTATCCAAGTTATTTTGTAAAGTTGTTACTTTTAGTTGAGAAAGCGATAATCCTTGAGTGTACTGTTCAAATGCCATTTTAACACCGTCAACACCGCTTGGAAGTGAATTCCAATCAATATAGGCACCATTATCTAGCTTAACTTCAGAAATGACTGGTTTAAAGACGATGGACACCCACCTCTGAACCAAGGCGGCGAGTACGAACATCCCGAGTATGGAAGCACCTTTTGTGATATCTTGTAAAAGGCCACCAGATAGATCGTCCGTGATTTTAGAACCTGCTTTGTAACCAAACTCTTGTGTGTACCACATGAAGCTCCAACGAATAATGTTCCAAGCTACGAAGAAAATGATTGGGCCAAGGATGTTTCCGCTGATTGCAAGGGAAGCTCCTAGTGCACCTAACATTGGACGAACTGTAAACCAGAATACTGGATCTCCAATACCGGCTAGAGGTCCCATCATCCCAACTTTTACCCCTTGGATTGCTACATCATCAACTGGCGCACCATTTGCACGTTCTTCTTCCAGTGCTAGTGTTACCCCAAGAATTGGTGATGCTACATATGGATGTGTATTGAAGAATTCCAAGTGACGTTTCATCGCCGCTGAACGGTCTTCTTTTGATTTATATAATTTTTTGATTGCTGGAATCATTGAGAATGCCCAACCACCATTTTGCATACGCTCATAGTTCCAAGAACCTTGAATAAACGTAGAACGCCAAGCTACACTCAAGCGGTCTTTTTTCGTTAAGACAATTTTTTTCTGTTTCTGCCATTCTTTTCTCCTCCTTTTTAGGTTTAATAGTCGTTTAGGATGTCGCCGAGCGGATCTTTGGAATTACCGCCTCCGCCACCGTTTGAATTACCGCCACCCATTTTAGAAAGGTTAAGGTAAATAAGAGCTAACGCAACACCTAGAGCACCAATTGCGATAAGTGTTAATTGAGTAATTGCTGCTACGACAAAACCGATGATGAAAAATGGCCATACTTCTTTTGTTGCCATCATGTTAATAACAAGCGCATAACCTACTGCTACTACCATTCCCCCACCAATTGCCATACCTTCTGTTAACCATGCAGGCATTGATTCTAGGAAAGATTGTACGCTGTCTGCTGGAATGAATAAAAGTGCTGCTGCTGGAATCGCAATACGAACACCTTGCATACAGATGGCACCGATATGCAGCATTTCCACTTCTCTAAAACTTCCTTTTGCTGCAGCTCTATCCATTAAATGTACGATAGGAACAGCCAAAGTACGAACGATCATTGTTAAGAAAAGACCTGCTACTGCAAGTGGAATCGCGATAGCAATCGCTGAAGGAATACCTGCTACGCCTTGTCCACCTAATACTAAAATAATTGCTGACGCTACAGATGCAAGTGCTGCATCGGGTGCTACGGCTGCTCCAATGTTTGCCCAACCAAGTGCGATCATTTGGAGTGTTCCACCAAGGATAATACATGCCGTTAAATTACCTGTTACTAGACCGATTAATGTACATGCTACTAGCGGCTGATGGAATTGGAATTCGTCTAAGATTCCTTCCATACCAGCTAGAAAGGCAATTAAGATTACTAAAATTATTGCTATTACAGACATAAATATACCTCCTATTTTGAATTTATTACTGCGCTTTTAATTCAACTTTTGCTTTTTTGATGATGTCGTCCATGTTTGCGCTCGAATCGTTAGGAACTTTACGAACATCAAACTTGATACCTTTAGCTTTTAATTTTTCGAAAGCTTCTACGTCTTCTTGTCCCATTGCAAGTACTTTACTCACAACTGCTTTCCCAACAGAATGGGCCATTGAGCCAACGTTTACTTGCTCGATTTCTACGCCGCCTTCTACAGCACGAAGAACATCTTGCGGATTTTCGAATAAAAGAAGTGCTTTTGTATTCCCAAAACGCGTATCTTTTGCAATCTCAATCATTTTGTCTACCGGAATAACATTGGCTTTAACGCCCGGTGGTGCTGCTTGTTCGATTAATTTTTTACGAAGATCGTCTTTTGCAACCGCGTCAGATACGACGATGATGCGCGTTGGATTTGTTGATTTTGTCCATGCAGTAGCAACTTGACCGTGTAATAAACGAGAGTCAACGCGTGCTAAGACAAATTTAATTTTGCCGTCGCCAACAACTGTTCCTGGAGCAAGGTCCGCTTTCGGTTGTTCAGCAACTGCTGCTTCTTGTGGTTGCGGTTGTAATTCTTCTGGCTTGACACGCACGCCTTCTTGACCTGGTGTCAAAATAGCTTTAGCGATTTCTTGCGCAGAGTTCATTGAAAAACGTGATGCAAAAGATTCAATCAACATTGGCAAGTTAAGACCTGCTACAATTGCCCACTTATCTTTATGTTCTTCATACAAACCGTTTGCTTGGTTGAACGGGGTGCCTCCCCAAAGATCAACTAAGAATAGTACTTCATCTTGGCTATCAAATGATGCGATTGCAGCTTCCATCTTGGCTTTGATATCTTCTGGGCCTTCGCTTGGCATCAATGTGATTGCTTTAACGTTTTCTTGTTCTCCGAAAATCATCGTTCCGGACTGCAAGATACCTTCAGCAAATTCGCCGTGAGTTGCGAGGATAATTCCTACCATCTTTTTCCCTCCTAAATAATTAAACTTTACTTTCCCAACATTTTAGAGACGTCTAACGTAAGCTCTAGCTAGTTCATTCGTTATGCCTCTTCATAAGCCCGAAATCCCTCTCCCCCTTTCAAATCGTCAGAGCCTCCATCAAACTCTGCGCGCGTTTATAAGCCCAATCCCCTGGCTATTTTAAAATTTTGAGAAGCTACAGGGTTAGTATCATCTACCGCTCCTGCCTTGGATACCAATTAATACCCAATATTTACTTCTTTCAATCCTGTTAGTTTTCATTATCTGCTACCGGTTTAATATAAAGCAATTTCCGTGCCAACTTTAGTGTATCGCCAAGTAAACAGCTATGTAGCAACAACAAAGGTGCGATAATACGTAATAAAATGAGTAGTGTATTATTTACCGATACGCTATTTCCACTTCTAATATAGTATATTATTTCGGGATTGATACTGTATGACATTATACCATACTCCTCTAAACGCCACTACTGTAAAGTCATTATTTTGTACATATTACTTCTTTTTCTAAAAAAAAAACGATACAGTCCCTAGATCAAATCTTAAATCTAAGAACCATATCGTTTCTTGTTTTATTTGGCTATGTCAGCAAACTGAGAAGTATGGCTAATTTCGAAGGACTGAACTATTGTTGCATCTGCGTCCGCTAAGCAAACACGAGAAAAAGTTGAAGTGTCATAAGGCTTGATATAAAGTGTTCGGGATTTCGTATCATAGCCACTCCAGTAGCTGGTGAAATCGCTTGCTGTATCAGATATTTCCTCCCATCCTGAAGCAATTTGAGCTGTGTTAAATAGATTATAAAGCGCGTCAATCGCCTCACTATCTGTCGGTGTATTCATGAACCTTGATAGGTAAACAGCTCGGATGAATCGTGACGGGGAGGTGAAATCACCAGGTAGTCCAAGTAGGCCTGAACCACTTTCAATTTGTGGAATAGCCATGTCGCCCTCTAATTTTTTAGTACCTCGATTATGGTCGGATAACTCAATATAATTCCGCAAATTCGTCATGTGCCAATCATAGGTCGGGCTATTCGTCATCACGCCAATCGTATTCTCAAAAATCCTGAAAGCTCCATTATCCGTAGGTTCTAGTACAATCGAATGGCCTGTCACATCTGTGAACGTATAGTGGAGCGTTGTTGGCCTGTTCATGTCTGGATTCCCCTCAGCCAATGTAGCTAGCGTCTCATTAACCAGTCCAAAATGGCGCATTCCCTCACTCACTTCTTGTACAGTACTGTATTGACTAAGCACCCAAGCCAAAACTTCCTCACCAAGCAATGGCTTGAGATTTCTTTTTTGAAGGTCCTCTCGCGTACTCCAAGAACATTCTTCCAAATATAGTAATCCGCCAACTAATCCCGCTTCGTTTATACCATCAAAGAAACAGTAGGAACCTGATAAATTAACGCCCATATAAGCATATTTACTCGTCCAATTTCCGCTATCAGCTTCGATTTGATGATTTTTAGGAACAGTAGACACGACACATCCATACTCAAAAGGATTGATTGGAAAGTCCATCGTGCGAGCCCAGTATGTATTTCCTTCCGTCGACTTAATATTTATATTTGTACACATAAAACAACCTCCTATTTTCTTAATCCTTTGAGTATACCCTAATTAATTGCTAATTATACTTCCAGATATTGCTTTTATTTTGTGATGTTGTATACTTACATATATAGGGAGGAAGATAAAAATGATAGAATTAGCTTTATCGTGTGTTTTTATTGGTTTACTAATGTTTTTCACTAAGAAGAAAAGCTTCAAAAAAGGGATATCACTATTTCTAGCTATCGGTATGGTTGGGATTATTTTAGCGGGTTGCGGTGCTACAAGTGACGAATTAACAAAGGCAGACGAACCGACTACGACGCAGAAAGCAAAAATGCCGAAGCTTGTCTTGAAATCTGAAAGCACCTTTAAATCGGATGAAAACGGAACCGTCACCATCACTGGGAAAACAAAGCCTAACGCGGAGTTGACACTCGTAGCAAGCGGTCAGCCAGATCAAGCCGCAACTTCAGATTCTGATGGGAACTTCTCATTCGAAATGACAGAAGTGCCCTATGACGGGACGGCAGTACTCACTACCACGTGGAAAGGTCTAAACAAGTCAAAAGATATTACATATGAGGCCAATCAAACTTATAAAGCAAAAGTCGCGAAAATAGAGCAGGAAAAACAAGTTGCTGAGGCAAAACGTGTGGAAGCGGAGAAACAAGAACAAGCGCGCATTGCCGAGGCTCAGCGTGTAGAAACAGCTCGAATTGCGGAAGAAAATAGGAAAGCTGAAGAAAAACGAGTTGCCGATCAAAAAGCAGCAGCTGAGAAAGCACGGATCGTCGCCGAACAAAAAGAACAGGCAGCCGCAGAACAAAGAAAAGCGGAACAACGTAGGCAAGCCAAAGAGCAACAGCCAGCAGATGACCAAGGTGAAATGGTTTATATCACAGCTACCGGCAAACGCTATCACTTCAACCAAAATTGCCAAGGACTCAATAATTCTAACGGCGAGACACAAGTTACTTTGTCCAACGCACAGTCACGCGGACTCACAAAATGTAAATTTGAATAAAATGAAACGCTAGTTCAGCATTAGTCGCGAACTAGCGTTTTTTTTCTATACGTTTAATTTCTCTTTCAAACTTTCTTGCAGTGTTTGTGAGAAGTTGATATTTTCTCTTTCTGCCAGACTATTTAACCAAGACGGGATTGTAAGCGTCTTTTTTACTGATTGATTGCCATTCTTTATTTTGTAAGCTAAGTAATCGAAATCAATCAACGCGATAAAAGCACCTTCTTCATCTACAGAAACATATCCTGGGTTTGACACAGTTGGAAGAGACTCCCCGTTCTCCTCCAGATCATACAAATAAATACCTAATGCGTCCTCCGCCATTTCTGTTGCTGCAGCAATATCCTCGCCCCCAGATAGTACTTCTGGAATATCAGGAAACGAAACCCAGTAACCGCCATCTTCTTCTGGATGATAAATCGCTGGATAATATACTTTTTTCGGGAATTCCATCATACACTCCTCCTCTCATTGTTGGATATCTACTACTTTAATCCTGCCTGTTTTAAAATTGCCTGCTCTAGCCCTTTTCCTAGTGTCTTGCTGTGGTATGGTACTGTCGTCGCCCTGTTTGATACTGGATTTTTGAAAAACATGTGCGATCCTTGCGTCCTGATGTGCTTGAACCCATTCTTTTTCAATATCCTCGCCATTTTCTTAGGAGTTATCGGCATACTCATACCTCCTTTTCTCTGTATTAACATGATAACACGTATTAACACGTATGTAAAGACGTGAAAAAACAGATCGCTAGGAACGACCTGTTTTTGGCGCTATTTAGATGTTTGGGCTCTTGTTGCATAATGGAATTGCGGATCTTTCAGTTGGAACGTATAATTATCCGTCTCCACGATGCCAAGCACTTTTTCACTGTCATATAGGTCTAATAGAAAACCTGCCATTTCTTTACTTGTATGGTATTTTGCTACCGCGCCTTTATACTCAAATGTTTCTTCGTCACGTGCGCGTTTGGCAAATTCGGTTTCCGTCGCTGCTGGGGCTAGAACTTTAGCTTGCATTTTTGCGTTGTTGGCTTTTAGTTCATGTGATAAACCTTCTGTAAAAGCGCTGACGTAGAATTTGGTTGCGCAGTAAGTGACGGCGTTGGGAACGATTGTATATCCGCCGCCTGAGGATATATTGATTAGCTGCGTGCCATCAACATCGGCGTAATCTCGGACGAAGAGCGAGGACAGAATCGTCAAGGCTTCGATATTTAAATGTAGCATCGACTCGATTTTGGATAATTTCTGTTCGCCTACTGTATCAAAATTACCGAATCCAGCGTTATTTACCCATGTTTCCAGTTCTAAATCTTTTAAATCATGGTACAAGCCGTAAACATTTTCTGCTACTGTCAAATCTGCTATTTTGATTTGTACATCTACATCTGCTCGGATTTTCGCAATTTCTGCTTTTAGTTGCGTCAGCTCTGTTTCGCGACGAGCCACGACGACCAGGTTTTTTCCTCTCATCGCAAAGGCTAGCGCCGTTTCGTAACCAATTCCTGAACTCGCTCCCGTAATGACTGTATATTTCATCTTCATTCCTCCAATGACTTTCGCCGGATATTTATGGTATAGTTGCAAGTATAGACCTTATAGTAAACTCTAAGTCAAGCATTTAGGAGGATTTCGATGTATTCTATTGGAGAAACTGCAAAATTGGTCGGTTTGAGCACGTATACATTGCGATATTACGAAAAAGAGAAAATTATCACGCCTCATAGAAATGCGAATGGCGAGCGGGAATTTGATGAGCAGCACATTGCTTGGCTCCGATTCGTGATTCGGCTAAAAGCTACGCAAATGCCAGTCGCTCAGATCAGAGAGTATACAGAGTTATTTTTAGCAGGCGAACACACTGCACCGCAGCGAGTTGAGCTTTTGCAGAACCACCAAGCTTTCATTCAAGAGCAGTTGCAGAATTTGACGAGCGTGGAAAGTGAACTGCAATATAAGATTGAGAATTATGAAAAACTGATTGCGACTTCGGTGAAATAAAAAAGTTTGAAGTTCTGTTTTGACGCAGAATTTCAAACTTTTTTTTCATATTACTTCGCTAGTGGGTCTTCGCCAAAGCGGTTCGAACCTCTATCTCCTGCTGTACAGTAGAAGACAAGCATGATAATCCAACCAACTAATGGGATAAGCCCCAACAGAATAAACCAACCGCGCTTGTTTGTGTCGTGTAGACGACGAATCGCTAGGCTTAGCATCGGAAGAATAACAATCAACCCGAAAAGCCCGTCTAAATAATAAATAAATTCACTAACATAACTAAAGATTCCTAGTACGAAGAAAATAATCCAAAGTGCCAACTGTGCAAACCAATACTCCGAACGGCTTGCTCTACCGCTAAAATTAATATAATTCCCCCAAAACGCCTTGAATGCTTCTGAAAATCCCATTTTTAAAACTCTCCTTTTTTGTAATCTATCAAACATTCATTTTACCATAGTTCAGCTCATTTTTGGGTGAATATTGCTATTTTCTTAACTGGAAGTGCCAGCTTACCGTTTGGAAGTCGCCGATGAGTGCTGTTGGGACTTTGACTCCTGCATACATTAGTTCATCGCCACCGAATACCTGCTCTGTTCCGCGTAATTGGTATTGCGCTGCTTCATTTAGACCTGCTAGCTTCACGAATTGCAATGGTCTTGCTGGTACAGCCAAGACTTGGAAGTAGAATACATAGCATTCTGTTTTCGCCTCATCGACGAACATCCAAGCCGTTTCATTTCCTTCAAAAGGACTTTTTAAGCGGTAGAAATCGCCGAATTGGATAAGTTGTCGAATTTCTTTGTATGTCGCGATTTGTTGTTTTACTATTTTTTGTTCGGCATCGGTTAGCGTTGTTAAATCGAGCTCGTAGCCTAGATTCCCTGACATTGCAACGTTTCCGCGCATTTCTAGTGAGGTAAAGCGCCCAACTTGATGATTCGGAGCACTAGAAACATGGGAACCCATCGTGACAATCGGGTAAACAAGACTCGTGCCGTATTGAATTTTCAGGCGGGAAACGGCGTCGGTATTGTCGCTCGTCCACGTTTGCGGCATGTAGTAAAGCATGCCCGGATCAAAACGCCCGCCACCGCCAGAGCAACTCTCGAATAAAATATCAGGAAATTGTGTAGTGATTGTATCCATGACGCTGTACACGCCTAAAATGTGACGGTGCGAAATCTCTTGTTGCCGATTACTCGGGAAATACGCGGAGCCAACCTCGGTCAAATGTCGATTCATATCCCATTTCACATAACTAACTGGCACTTCTTCCAAAATCGCTGCCATCCGACGCGTAATTTCTGCGCAAACATCTTCACGTGAAAAATCAAGAACGAGCTGGTTTCGACTCTCTGATTTCGCGCGTTTCGGAACATGAATACACCATTCTGGATGCTCTCTGTAAAGATCGCTATCCACTGATACCATTTCAGGTTCAAACCATAATCCAAATTTCATTCCGAGATTGTTTACGTTTTCCGCTAGATTTTTAAGCCCATTTGGCAGTTTTTCATCGTTTACGAACCAATCTCCAAGTGAGGATTTATCTGAATTTCGCTTGCCAAACCAGCCGTCATCCAACACAAGAAGTTCCATTCCAAGCTTCCCGCCAACTTTTGCAATATCCAAAATCTTTTCTTCGGTAAAATCAAAATACGTCGCTTCCCAATTATTTACCAGAATCGGGCGAGTTTGGTCACGGCAAACACCTCGTAATAAGTGTTTTTGGTAAAAACGGTGATACTGGCGAGACATGCAGCCAAGCCCAGTGTCCGAGTATACCATCACGATTTCTGGCGTTTGGAACTCCGCGCCTCGCTCCAGTTCCCAGTCAAAATTAAACGAATGAAGCCCAAGTATGACCCGCGTCGTCGCAAACTGATCGACCTCTACAGACGCTTCGAAATTCCCGCTGTAGACCAAGTTAAAGCCATATACCTCACCCGCGTCCTCCGTCGCATTTTTACCGAGCAAAGCCACAAATGGATTCTGCTGATGGCTACTCCCACCACGCACACTATCCACGCTCTGCATCCCGTGGCGCAACGGCGCGCGCTCCACTTGTCGCTCATTTCCCCAAGCACCCGGCAACGTCAACAAATCATAATCACTATCCTTGAAATCCACACTCGCGCTAGCCGCCTTCAAAATTTGCAAAGCTTCTTGTCCATCATTTATAAATCGCGCAGACCTCGTAATCACATTTTCCGCCACAAAAACCGTATACTGCAAAATGACACGCAATCCGAGAATCGCATCCACCATCGTGATTTCAAGCGTATCCGCGTCACCATCACTCTCCACATACGTCGCCGGCAATCCGTCCAGCGCCACTTTTCCAGCAAAAATGCAGTGAGAATCATAGCGCAAATCCGAAATCGTCGTCCCGTCCGCACCCTTCACCTGATACGCCGGTTTCCGAAAATCCGTATTGCCATATTGCGGATACTCCTGCGGCAACGAATCCAGTGAAAACGTCTCGTCCCCAATGCCAACACTCGGCGAGAAATCCCGCTTAATGAACGTCAAACCATTGGAACCCGCGAATTCACGAATCCCTTTCCCATAATACAAATGCGCCAAATAGCCCTCACGCACAACGCCGAGCACATAGCTCACATCTTTTCCGCGTAAATGAAACACCCGCTGCGCCTCATCATAAAAAATTCCCATTTGCGCGCACCTCCATCATCCTTTTAAAATTTTCACATCACGCGCAGGCAACGTCATAAAGTCCGCGACCGCTCCGCCGCCAACCAGTTCCGCAAAAGTTCCACCAATCGGGAAAACTTGCGTCACATCTGTGTGATTCAAAAAGAAGTAATACGTCACGTCCCCTTTGCGGCGCACCGTCACTTCCACACCATCCGGCACAGCAAAAGCAGGCGCAATGTCCGCCGCATCCAGACAATCTCGCAACAAGCGCTCCAAATAACCCGAATCCGGCTGCGTCCCGACATAATACGCCGTTCCCGCGCCAAACTTATTCACCGCCACAGCCGGCATATCCTTCATATACCCGTCCTTAAACGATGCAATCGCCTCCGCGCCACGTAAATGAATCACTTCCTCCCAAACCGCAATATCAAAATCACCATACTGCGTCTGAATTTCGTGTTTCTCCCCATGTTTTAGAGGCGCAAATTCCTCCACATAAATGCCCAGCACATCGCGATACGCACCTGGATAACCGCCCAAATACACGCGCTCATTCTCGTCCACGATACCACTAAAGAAGTTCGCGACAAAATGACCGCCCGCCTCCACGTATTCCGTCACTTTTGCCGCAAAATCCCGCGAAGCCTGATAACTAGCTGGTGCAAATACCACTTTATAACCCGTCAAATCCTCACTCGGATGCACAAAATCAACCCGCACGTTCAGGCGATGCAACACCTTGTAATAAGCCAATAACTGGCGCATATACGTCACCAAATCAGACGGTTTCGAATCAAGCTCCAGCGCCCACCAATTTTCCCAATCAAAAACAATCGCGACTTGCGCATCAAACTCCGAACCAACGAGCTCGTCCAATCCGCGCAACTCCTGCCCCAACTCCGCAACCTCTCTAAAATTACGGCTGTCCTCATCACCAGAATGCGGCACCATCCCACTATGAAACTTCTCCGCACCACCTTGAGACGCCCGCCATTGGAAAAACATGATCCCGTCCGCACCATGCGCAATCGACTCATAACTCCACAACCGCATCACGCCTGGCGTCTTCACCCCATTCTGACTCCGCCAATTCACCGCACTCGCCGCCTGCTCCATTAATAAAAACGGCTTTTTCTTCAAACTCCGCGTCAAATCATGCGCCATAAATTGCGCGTACGGAATCACGTCATGCGGATCAGGATACGCATCCCAAGACACCAAATCCATCTCCGGCGCCCATTTAAAGCCATCAATCGGCTTATGCAGCCCCATCAAATTCGTCATAATCGGAATATCCACCGAAAACTCCCGCAAAATATCCCGCTCCATTTTATACAAATCCAGCAACGAATCACTCATGAATCGCTTAAAGTCCACCTGCTGATTCGGATTCGCGTACGTCGGCGTCTTCCCAGGCAAGAAAATTTCCTCCCATTCATAATACCGCTGACTCCAAAAATCTGTCGACCAACTCACGTTCAACTGCTCCGTCGTGCCATACTTCCCCTTCAACCAGTCCTGAAAATCAGTTTGGCATTTCCCGCAATAACACTCGCCAATATGGCACCCATACTCATTGTTAATATGCCACATCACAAGCGCCGGATGGTCATGGTACCGCTCCGCCACTTTTCGCGTCAACGCCCCCGCCAAACGCGCATAATCCACACTATTCGGACAATAATGCTGTCTCGACCCTGGCAACAAACGCGTCCCGTCGACATCCACCGGCAACGACTCCGGATACTTCCGCGCAATCCAAGCAGGCGGCGCCGCAGTCCCCGTCGCCAAATCCGCCCCGATACCATTTTCCGCAAGCATATTCATAATCTTATCGAGCGTCGTGAAATCATACGTCTCCTCATTCGGCTGCAACTTCGCCCAACTAAAAATATTGACGCTGACATAATTCACGCCCGCCTTCTTCATCAAACGCATATCCTCTAACCAAACCCGTTCATCCCACTGCTCCGGGTTATAATCCCCACCATAATAAAAATTCTGCTGTTCACGCAACATTCCCATAACCTCCTAAAATTATTTGAGCGCACTGCCCAACATTCCTGAAATAAAGTGTTTTTGCAACATCAAGAAGAAAATAATGATCGGAATCGTCGCAAAAGTAATCCCCGTCATCACTTGTCCATAATCCGTAAACGACACGCCCATCAAGCTTGAAAGCGCAACCGGGAACGTGTACATCTCACTCGAAGTCGTCACAACGAGCGGCCACATAAAGTTATTCCACTGCGTCATAAACAAGAAAATCGACGTCGCGGCAAGCGCTGGTTTCATCGACGGCAACACGATCTGGAAGAAAATCCGATATTCCCCCGCCCCGTCCAATCGCGCCGACTCCAACAATTCACTCGGAAACGCCATGAAATTTTGCCGCATTAAAAAGATCGCGAACGGGTAGCAAAGTTGTGGCACAATCAACGCAAAATACGTGTTCAACAACTCAAAATTCGACATCAATTTAAACAGCGGAATCACCGTTGCCTGCGACGGGATCATCATCGAAAGCATAAACAATAAGAAAATCAAATTCGCGCCACGGAACCTAAATTTGGCGAGCACATAAGCCGCAGCCGTACTAATCGCGAGCGCCAAAAGCACATAAGCCCCCGACACAAGTAGCGAGTTAAACAGCACCCGATAAATTCCGATATTATCATTCAAATTCACCAAGTTCGTAATAAATTCCTTACCCGGTAAAAGCGTAATCGGCTTCGAAAACATCTTGCTCGAATGGTTTGTCGCCCCAATTAACATCCAATAAAACGGAAAGATTGAAATGACCATAAAAATCGCGAGCAACATATATCTACCAATTGTTTTCCCCATTATTCTCTGACTCATTTTTTCTCAGCTCCCGTAAATTTGAATTGGATAAAGGACAGCACCGCAACGATGATCACGACAACATACGCAACCGCCGACGCGTAACTAAAGTCAAAATACTTAAATCCGTTCTGGTAAATATACAAACCAAGCGTCATCGTCGAATCCGCCGGCCCACCTTTTGTTAAGTTGAAAGGCTCGTCAAACAACTGCAGCGTCCCAATCGTCGACAGAATCGCCGTAAACAGAATTACCGGTTTCAACTGCGGAATCGTAATACTGAAAAACTGACGTATTTTCCCAGCGCCATCCATATCCGCCGCCTCATACGTGTCCTCCGGAATATTTTGCAACGCCGCCAAATAAATAACCATATTGTACCCCGTCCAACGCCAAATCATCGCTAAAATAATCGACACCTTCGACCAACTCGCCGAAGACAGCCAAGGAATCGGTCCAATCCCTATGTACGACAACAAATTATTAATCAATCCCGAATCTTGCAACATAATCGAAAATAGCAACGAATACGCTACCAACGAAGTCACCGCCGGCAAATAAAATCCAACCCGGAAAAAACCTTTCCATTTCAGTAGCTTATTGTTCAGCACCGTCGCCAAAACAAGCCCCAAAAATAGCATAATCGGCACTTGGAAAATGAAAATAATAAACGTATTTTTCAAAGCTTTCCAAAAGATCTCGTCATGCAACAAGCGTTCATAATTCGCCAATCCCGCAAACGACAATTCCCCACCATCACTCGTCTGAAAACTAAGCACAAACGACGAAATAATCGGATACAAAATAAAAACAACAAATAATAATACCGATGGCAAAATAAAAATATACGGAAACGCCTTACTTCTACTCATAATGTCCATTCTCCTATCAGGTAAGGAAGAAGAAATCTCCTCCCCACCTTTTCTTTATAAGACTACCCCAGACCTCCCGCTAAACCTCGGTGTGGCGAATTTACTGTTGAATTCGGTTGGCCAGACTCTTCTTCGCGGCTTCTAATGCATCTTTCACATCTCCGCCCTCAAGCGCTTTCGATTGCGCCTTCACTGCTTCATCCTTTGCTATGGAGAAATTCCCAGTATAATTCGCTGGTTTAATCTCGTCCATTTCAGCCGCAAACAACTGCCAAATGTTATCTTGCGTGAAGTAATCACCTGCTTTTTTGAACGTCTCTGTTTCATATACTGTGTTCAGCGACGGGAATAGCCCGCCTTCGCTCATCGCCAATTCTTGCACATCATTGGAAGTACTGAAATATTTCAAGAACTTGTACGCTTCATCCGATTTTTCGCTCGATGTCGGAATCATGAAATTACTACCGCCATTGTTAGCCGCATGACTGCCACCTTTTTCAACAGACGGAATCGGGAAAACGCTCCATTTTCCAGCTAAATCAGGCGCTTGTTGAATCAACGAACCGGAGAACCAAGCCCCAGTTGGCGCCGTCACGACTTCCCCATTTGCAAGTGCGCTCACCCACGGATCCCAGCCAGACGTATTTTTCGAAATGCCAGCATCCTTGATTTTTTGAATCGTGCTCAGCGCCTTCACAGACTCATCCGACGTAAACGCGATGTCCCCTTTATCATCAAAATAGAACGTGCCAAGCGTATTCAACATAATTCGATATTGACCATCATCATTGTTATAATCCATACCAATCATATCTTTACCTGTTTTTTGCTTAATAGTTTTACCTGCTGCAATGTAATCATCCCACGTTTGAATCGTTTTAGGATCTACACCAGCCTCTTTAAAAATATCCGTACGATAGAAAACGCCTGCAGGACCAGCGTCGAACGGGAAACCGTAGATTTTATCTTTTTTACTTAAAAGACTAATTTTATAATCTGGGAATTTACTTTTCTCATCATCAAATCCCTTATCGGACAAATTAACAAACGCTTTCGGAAAATTTTCTAAATAACCTTGCACTTGATCATCTTCAATCAGCAGAATATCCGGCAAACCCTTTCCACCAGCTTGAAGACCCGTCGTAATTTTTTGGTAAGCATCCGTGTTACTCATTTCGACAACCTTTAACTTGAACCCCTTATTATCCTTCTCGTATTCCTTGGCCGCTTCCTCTAATGCTTTCACATTCACATTCCAAGCCCAAGCTGTCAATTCTTTCTTATTCTCATTCATGCTATCCTCGGAACCACTTCCACAAGCCGCTAAAGCAAGCATGGCTACCATACTAACCATCAACAAAATCGCAAAACGTTTCTTCATTCCTTACCCCTCCATTTTTGTAATCGCTAACATTTCATTCGTTTGTGAAAAGATTTAATGTACTTCTCCAACAGAATATCAAGTTTTTAGTTAAAAGTCAATGATTTTTACCTTTTGTTTACTAAAAACAACAAAAACCCGATAAAATCAGCTTAATATCTGACCTCATCGGAATTTTACATCATTATTTGGAACTCTCTCTAATAATTAAGTCCGTTTCTAAAATCGTGCGCTTGGCAATTTTGCGTCCGTTCATGCGTTCATACAACATGTCCATACCTTCCTCACCCATGAACTCGGTGTAGACACGAATCGTGCTCAGCGCTGGTGATACATACTGCGAGACACTGATATCATTGAAACCAACAATACTCACACGCCGAGGAACCGGAATATGATTTTCCGCAAGAGCCCGCATGCAACCAATTGCCATCGGATCATTCGCTACAAAAAAAAGCAGTCGGCAAATCGTCCCCCAGTTGTTGAATCGCTTGCTTCATCTGCTCGTAACCCGATGGCACATCAAAGCGCCCACCGACCACAAACATATTCTGCTTCTCATACAATCCTCGCTCTTTCATATAAGCAACATAGGCGACCGAACGTGGATCATTCATGCCACCGTCCATTTCACTGCGCTCCTCCGCCCCAATAAAACCGATATTCGTATGCCCAGCCTGAAAAAAATAATCGATCACATCACGCGTCGACTGCCGGAAATCAATCACAACCGAATCATATTTATTAAGCCTGTAATCCGTATCCACAAAACAAATATTGCTGTGAATCGCTTGCAACTGCTCCACTTGCTGCCACGTGAATTTACCGATTGCCAAAATCCCATCAATAGTCGCCGACGTAATCTTCCCCAGTTCATACAACGTCGAAATCTCAATTCCATGATCCCGCGCACGATTCTCCGCGCCAATCCGAATCGACATATAATAAATATCATTGAGCTCTTCTTCTTCCGTATTCCACTGCACAATCGCTATCTTGCCAACTTTTTTTCGTCGATTTCTGTTTATGTTTTGTATAATCCAAACTCTCTGCAATCTCAAAAATTTTACGCCGCGTTTCCTCCGAAGCCGAAAGCGTTTCATCATAATTCAACACCCGAGAAACCGTTGCTATCGAAACCCCCGCCAATTTCGCAATATCTGTCATCGTCGCCATTTTATCACCTTTTAAAAGTATTTAATAGCCTTATTATAGAGCTAAAGTAAAAAAATCGCCAGACAAAACGGTAAAAACAGCTAATTTTTTTTATTTATTTTACTAAAAACCCGATTCTGCGATAGAATCGGGCTAACTAAATTATTTCAAATCGTCGAGTTCGCGGTATGCTTCCATATACTTCCCGCTATCCGCAACTTCCGCATGATATAGCGCCTTCAAAGCAAAACTCTTCTCCAAATCATGCTCCTCCATCAACTGTTTCAGCTTCTGTTGCAACCTCACATCTTCTCGCACTAACTGCTTCATCTGTGATTTAATATATCTCATTTTCTATTCCCTTCGTAAATCAAAGTTTCTTAACAAACTCCGATTTCAGTTTCATTGGTCCGAAACCATCAATTTTACAGTCGATATCATGATCACCGTCGACTAAACGAATGTTTTTTACTTTTGTTCCGATTTTGACCACGGATGAACTTCCTTTTACTTTCAAGTCCTTAATTACCGTGATAGAATCGCCATCTGTTAAAACATTGCCATTAGAATCGCGGACAACCTTCACGTCATCACTTGCTTCAGCCGCATCAGCAGACCACTCATGACCACATTCTGGACAAATAAATAGACCTCTATCTTCGTACGTGTATTCTGAATTACATTCTGGGCATTTTGGCAAATCAGCCATATTTTAGTTCCTCCATTTCGATTTTATACTTCTATTATAGTACATTATCGCGAGGAACTCCATGCCGCGGCGATTTCTTTCTTTAACTCGTTCAGAGCCATCTGAAAAACAACGTCGTCTTCCCGCTTCGCTATCGTTAAAATCGTGATCACAATCTTGCCATTATCCATCGTGTATATAAGCCTCAAACCATCCGCGCGAAACTTCAACTCTCGGCACCCCGCAAGTTCTCCACCAAGCGGCTTACCAATCGTATCGCCACGTTCCGCCAACCGTTTGATACCTTTTAAAAGCATTTGTTTCACCGAGCCATCCATTTTCTTAAGCTGTTTCGCCGCCAAGTTGGTTAATTCGATGTCGTACTTCATTCAAAAAGCTCCGCATCTGGCGTTCCATCATCCTCTATTCCCGATAAATCTAGCGCCACTGTATTACTTGTTCCACTTTGAATAGCCCGCAACTCTACCCCTGCCTGTTTGTAGTATTCCATTTCCTGTGCCTCCAGTGCCAAATTATACATCGCTAAATAATCATCATAACTTAAAATCACGGTATCAATTTGATTCTTATTTGATACAAAAATAGGATTGTTCCGCGCTTGTTTCTTAATTTTGCTGAACTCTTTGTTGACTTCACTCGTACTCACAAGCTGGCTTGGTTTTAATGACGGTTCTATGAACATCATTTTAATCACGCTCCTCATTTAAAGTATATCATAATCCACTTTAAATTCATATATAAAATATATTTTTAAATCGATTAATTAATAGATTTAATGAATATACGCCCTTCAAAAACTAAGTAGCCAAGGCTTCTACAAATAATTCTGTCTGAGACTTAACAAATCGCAGCAATACATTTATAATGAGACATAGTAACTGAAAACTCCTAATCAGAAAGAGAGTGGTAATATGGGCCGCAAATGGGCAAATATTAAAGAAAAGAAAGCATCAAAAGACGCAAATAACAGTCGTATTTACGCAAAATTCGGGGTTGAAATCTACGTAGCCGCCAAACAAGGCGATCCAGATCCCCATTCCAACCAAAAACTGCGCTTCGTTATTGAACGCGCCAAAACATACAACGTACCAAAACATATCATTGACCGCGCTATCGAAAAAGCAAAAGGAACTGGCGACGAGAACTACTCCGAGCTACGCTACGAAGGTTTCGGTCCAAACGGCTCGATGGTGATTGTAGATGCCTTAACAAACAACGTAAACCGTACAGCATCAGACGTTCGTGCCGCTTACAGTAAGAATGGCGGAAACATGGGCGTGAGTGGTTCTGTAGCGTACATGTTCGACAACACCGCGATTTTTGGAATTCCCGATAAAGATGCGGATGAGTTGTTAGAATCATTGATGGAAGCGGATATCGACGTTCGTGACGTGGTAGATGAAGATGGGCAAGCGATTGTTTACGCAGAACCCGAAGATTTCCACAGCGTCCAAGAAGCCCTTAAAGCCACTGGAATTGAAGCGTTCACAGTAGCCGAAATCGAAATGATCGCGCAAAATGAAGTGACGCTTGAAGAAGATGATTTGGTGAAATTTGAGAAGATGGTAGACGCATTGGAAGATTTAGAAGACGTGCAAAAAGTGTATCATAATGTGGATTTAGGAGAATAATCTCTGACACCAGAATAAACGCTATGTCTCACTGTCGAGGCATAGCGTTTATTTCTTTTTAAAACCTCTCAAAATGATCGAAAAACAAAATAAACTACTCTAGGAATAGTTATTGCCATACAGTCCCATTCCTCCATCATTTTCTCCGAGCGTATTTACACCTCACGAATCATTGTGAGGTGTATTTTTTTATCTTCTTCCTTCATTATAAGATTTATTCAGATCCTCCATTCTTCGTTTAGAAACCACATTGGCCTCCTTATTTTTATATCGCTAGAGCAACATTTCTCCCATATAACATTACAAATAAGCTTATTATTCTCTTATATGTAGAACAGGAGCAATAAACGATCGATTTCATAGTAACTTTCATTGTTCACCAATTGTTCATAAAGTCCCTTACAGCCTCATAATAACGTAAAAATATCAAGAAAATATTCCTCTACCTCCATATAACTCTTGTTTAAGAGCTCCTACACACCTATTAGACCCAAAAAAAGAAAAAAATCGATTCGTTGTATACTAAACGTGTTCCAAAGAAAGTTAAACAAAAAAAAAGAAGGTGATGTTATGAAAAAGAAATTTTTAATCTTAGCCATAACCGTTTTATTACCACTTCCAGTATTCACTAACATTATAAAAGCGGAGACTATTGAGAACAATAAATCAAGTAGCCAAATACAAGAAAATAATATAGTGAATGAAGAAAACAAAGAAGCTACTCCAAAAATTAAAAAAGTGTACTAAAAGCGGAAGCCCCCTTTGCTGTCGCTGTTCCTCAAAGTGTTATTTTAGGTACAGACCTTTCAACTATGGATCCAAACACCTTTGTGAAAGATGTTGTTCGGAACGGAGAAGATGTTACTGTATCTTTTGGTGCTCTGGCTGCAACAGACGAAATTGGTACCTATAATACCACAGTCAATGTGACGGATAATACGACCCAAACAACACAAAACATTCTAGTTCCCGTAACTATTAACTACGGAGATACTATTTTCTCAACGGGACTTGGTGTTGCGGGAGCAACCAATCGTGGGATTTCAGCCATTACAATCCATCACGGAGAATACCCATACTTGACAAATTCAATTGCTAGATATAAATCGTCAGGTGGCTTCAAAATGCATAGCGGTGCAGGAGACAAGCTATATTATCAAAACAAACTCCGCACGGTAACAGATGACCATCAATTAAGCGACACACCTTATTTCGACAAGGCAGGATTGGGTAGTACGATAGCATCCACATTTATAAGCCAATACGGCACTCCCCGCGTGGAATATGGTGATATCCTTGAATTTTTCCATGAAGAACCTAAAACTTATATCCAGACACCGAATACATCATTTTCAACAGCGAATGGAGTCTCTCGTGGAACCCACTATTTCGAGATCACTCCCGCTGGTTATAATGAAGTGTTGAAAAATAATATTACAACGAAGAAACCAACTGTTGAAGTTGGAACTAGTCTTAATCCTAGTGATTTTGTAACCATGCCAGCAGACGATAGCGTTACGTTATCTAGCGATTTTATTCAAGCGCCAGATTCAACGAAACTAGGAACTAGCACCGTACAAGTCGAGGTTCGTGATCACTTAAAATCCGGAAAATACCTCACACGTACGTTTAGCAGCACCGTAACCATCAAAGATACCATCGCACCTACAGCAGATGGTGTAACCCAAATCTTAGACAAAGGTGCTGCACTTCCATCCGCGCAAAGTTTTGTCACAAACATTCAGGATAATGGCGATGCTTACCTCACAGATAATAGTAAGACGGTCACGTATCAAACACCGCCTACCACGGCAACAGTTGGCGCTAGAATTGCTAAGATTTCCATTAAAGATAAAGGTGGTAACGTACTCATCAAAGACGTTCCTTATTTTGTAAAAGATAGTCAAACAACAGTCACAGGAAATAGCGCGATTCGTTCAGAGCCTATTACCTTAAACAAGAGTGAACTCGCTAATAAAAATAGGACGGAAGTAGAAGCACTCATCAGAGAGCGTGCCCAAGTTCAAGGTTGGATCATTTCTACCTCACAAGAAGTTAGTGCCCAAGTTGTATTGTCTAGTGATGATATGATGAATCTCACACCTGGAAGTACGCACGCTATCACCGCAACACTTGAAGATACCACCGCGACCGTCCAAGTCACAGTTATTGATGACACTATTCTAGAATTCAACGCAACTCCAGAGACACTTGTCTTTCAAACCATGGGAATTAGCAGTAACGAAACAACCGCTGCCCGAAGCAATCCCGATTGGAACATCCAAGTCAAAGATACCCGCAATAATGGTAGTCATTGGGCAGTCACAGCAACCGTCAACGGACCTTTTATCAATGCAAACGAACCTGCGGGCAAACAGCTTCACGATGCACTTACCTATACTTCTGGAAATACTGAAACCCGCATCACAGATAACATTGCCTTCCCAATTTTTGAAGGATCATCCAACACCCAGCAAATTACTACAATCAAATCTCCAAGCGAACAAGGAATCCACATGAAAATTAATCCAACTGGTGTGAAAGCAGGCGCAGACTATACATCAAGTATTACTTGGACGTTAAACGACACGCCATAAAAAAATCCCCTGAAAGGATGTGATGACCTAGGACGAGCTTTCCAACTTTTTCTAAGCCATTCATTTAGTTCCACCAAGTGACCTCGGATAGCACCATCAAATCTGAGCACTTATAAAGGAGAAAATAATCATTATGAATTTCAAAAAATACGCAGTTGTAGGTCTAGTTGCAGCATCAGTAGTTTTAACTCAAATGAACGCATCAGCAAGTGCCGCAGAAGTCGGATCTGTTACTACAAACAGCAAAATCCAATTCAAAAAACAAGAAGAATCTATCGTTAATCCTCCAGTAAATCCGCTTGATCCAGACCAAACGCTTGATCCTGCAGATGGTGGCACAACTTATCCTAGTACTAGTGGACCACTTAGTATCGATTACGCGTCACAGTTTGACTTCGGAACACAAGAAATTTCCGGGGAAACGAAAGTCTACAAAGCAAAACTGGATAAAGTCAAAGTTAACGGCGAGTATATCGATGTTCCAAATAATATTCAAGTATCCGATAACCGTGGTAACAACGCTGGTTGGCATTTAACAGTGGCGCAAGATGGTCAATTAAAAGATGGTTCTAATCGTAGCCTAAATGGTGCAGAAATTGCTATCACAAAAACAACACCTACCACAAAAACAGGTACAGGCGTTGTAGCACCGACAGCTAGCCAAAGTATTAAACTCAATCCAAATGGTACGGCATCTACAGTATTAGATGCTAAAGCAGAACAAGGTATGGGTAAATGGGTTGCTAATTTTGGCGCTGACAACACAGCTGCAGCAGATGCAGTAACACTCACTGTTCCAGGTAAAAGCGCGAAATATGCCGATTCAGAATATGCAACAACGCTAACTTGGACATTGTCTGATACTCCTGAATGATAACTGACCAACTTATAGTCTGAACTATCCTCTGGTAAATCAGTAACACGTATTTTTTATATCGAAACATAAAAGTCGCCTTACCCAATATATTGGATAAGGCGACTTTTTATTTATGTCATATGCTTCATTCAGATTTCCTATACTTCTTTTGACTAATGCAACGAAAATTAGAGAAATGAGCTCTCCTTAGGATGATGCCTAACCCTTCTTAAAATTAGTAAATTAATTCTATTTTATACAATATATCGACATCCTATCAATATACTTTCGAATAGGCGTTTAGAATTTGGCATGAAGGAAATAGACTAATTAAACGAGGGGGTTCGAAAATGGAGAAAACGGATAGACGAAGAATGTTGGCACTAGTTTCTATCATGCTCGGCGCTTTTATATCATTACTCGATACAACGATTGTCAATGTCGCCCTACCTGATATCACGATTGCGCTTCATGCCACGAGTGAATCGATTGAGTGGATTATTTCGGGATATGCATTGGCGTTTGGGGTCGTTCTTATTTTAGCAGGACGTTTAGGGGATCGCTTCGGTCGGAAAAATATTTATATCTTCGGGATTTTGCTATTTTTAATTATGAGTATCACGGCCGGCTACGCGCAGACGGAGAAAAGCTTGATTATTTCCCGGGTAATACAGGGGCTAGCGGCAGGATTATTCTTCCCGCAAATCAACGCGGTTATTATGGACATGTATCACGGCAAACAACTCGGAAAAATCTTCGGGATACTTGGCTCGGTGATTGGTGTTGCAACGGCGATTGGACCACTTGCAGGCGGACTCTTGATTGAGTTATTTGGGCCTGATAACGGTTGGCGCGCTGTATTTTTTGTCAATGTACCGATTGTTTTAGTGACCTTGGTTCTGGCGATGCTGTACTTGCCGAAACATCAAGCGCCTAAAGAGAAGGTGCGATTCGACATTCCAGGTGTTCTCGGTTTAACGCTTGCTTTGATGTTATTGCTGTATCCTGTGATTTCACGAGGGTCGAATGGATTCCGGTTCATCGATTATATGTGGATGGCGTCTTCCATACCGTTCTTCCTGTTACTGTATTGGTGGAGTGTGCGACAAGCAAAACGCGGAAATCAGCCTTTAATTTCACCTAACTTGCTTAAAAACCAGCCATTTGTATCTGGAATGTTGCTTTCATTGGTTTATTTTGCAGCATTTACGAGTATTTTCTTCATTCTCTCGGTGACGTGGCAAACTGGTTTTGGTCAGTCCGCGATTGCATCAGGGCTTGCCATTACGCCATTTGCGATTGGAAGTGTGGTTGCCGCAGCGAACAGTAATCGGTTTATTATAAAAGTTGGGCGACGGCTTCTGCATCTTGGGGTGGCGTTAGTCATAATCGGATTGTCAGCGGTTTCCGTTGTTTTTCAGATGCACGATGGTGTTTTTTCAGCTTGGTGGCTTGCGCTGCCGTTGTTGATTGCCGGACTTGGAAGTGGTTTGATTATTGCACCACTGAACAGTTTCACGCTTTCGACGGTAGTTGGGCCAGAACGCGGTGGGGCCAGCGGAATGTTTAACACGGCGCAACGTGTTGGTTCCTCTTTCGGGATCGCGGTTGTTGGTTCGGTGTTTTTCAGAACACTCGGCGATGCTACCGGCGTGTCACAAGCCAAGGCATTCTCAGACGGTTTGCAGACGAGTATGTATGTGAATATCGCACTGTTGATGGTTTGTTTTGTGTTGGTTTTTAGATTGCCGAAGAGGATATAATCAGAAAACGGCTCATTCCATGATGCGAATGAGCCGTTTTATTTTATAACTCTGTATACTTTTTATTGTTTCCCTTACTTCTTGCAACAGGGTATTTCAAACTATTTTTGTGCAACTTCTCCTCAATAATCTCCTTAACATCCATATTCAAATCGGATGAAAGCATCAACGAGTATATAAGAACATCCGCGATTTCTTCTTTCACATTCTCCATGTCCCCATTTAAAACTTCCTCACTTGTTTTCCATTGAAAATTTTCTAGCAATTCTGCAGCTTCCAATGAAATCGAAATAGATAAATCTTTCGGATTGTGGAATTGTCGCCAATCACGTTCTTCCCTGAAGGCGTTTATTTTAGCCAGTATATCATCCAATTCAGAATTCCTCCTAAAAATTAATCGTTTAATGAATCTAGTTTCTGACGCAGTTTTGGATCAGTCGCATAAATATATAAGCCATGAATTCCGCGTTTCATCAGCACATTGATAGAATTTAAAATTATTTGTATTTTTACTTCTTCTATTTGATTAACAGGAATATCTTCTCTAGCCTTGAATGCCTCAGAATCCTTATAATTGGCGGCTATAATCTCCAATTCGTCTTTTTCAAAATTGTAGGAAACCGATGGACCCAAGATGAGGCCGACATAATTCAAATCAAAACCTTGAATCGTATAAATCGAACCTACTTCATGAATGGTTTCTTCAACCTCGGCCCATGTTTTCTTATAGTGGGTACGATTCCACGGAAGTTTGAAATTGGGCTCCTCTATAAAGTAGTCTTTTTTATCTTTTTTGTGTAGATAATCGAACGTTGATACTAATCTGGACAGGCCGTATTTCTTATTTTTTTTGCTGAATTTTCTTGTACATTTCACCGGCATCTGAAAAAATTTCAAGTTCAAAGCTATCTTTTCTTGCGGTCATGGCCGATTTTGGCAACGGTAAAACCTGTTTATTCGTAAATGCGTCCATCCAATTTAGAATTTCCTCTTCTGCTCGAATCCTGAATTGATTTGTTAGCAGGAGTACTTCACTATGAATGCCACGTTTGACATGATCAATTAGATTGTCATCCCAATAACTTTTGAATTTTAGTACTTGTTTCCGATCGTATACGACAATTGTAATCTTGCTCTGCTTGATGATCTCTTCCAAATGATTGTCTTGATTGAAATTATTATAACTATCTTTTTTCGAAAGTAGTAAATGGGCCTCGTCGACAAACACAATATCGGCTACAGCCTTCTCTGGACTCATTTTTCTATTGATAAAACTTGTTGGCTTCATGAAATTCTTTTTCTTTAGGTTTGGCAATGTCTCTGAAATTTCTTTGTATGTTTTCAGCATTTCTTGGTGGTTTACAAGTAAATAATTTTCCGTGCCATATAATTTCGAACCCTTATCCTTTGACAAATCTTGTATCGTATTGAAAGTCGAACTTAAAACCACACTTTTTTCCCGTACCAGCGTCACCCTCAATGAAAAATATACTGTGCTTGTCCTCATCAATATGCCTTTTGCAATAGTCAATAATATGATGCTTCAGATCCATTTGTTCTGCGGATAATTCTTTATACGGCGATATTTTGAAAACATCTTTATTCCTCAGATCTTCAAGAGACTCCCTGACAATATCTTGCTCGCGAAGTTCATCCCAGATAGAGTCGAAAAAACGTTTGGTCGTAATATTCTTTGTTGTAGTAATCATGCATCTTATTATCCAAAGTTTGGCTGACATTTTGAAGTTTATATCTTTTCTCTGCAATAAAAAAGTTGATTAGATTTGTTTCTACATTATAGGTGGCCGACTGATTGAACTTTTCATTACCAATGAGCAAGGCGGTTTTTAAGGATTTCCGCTTTGTGTCGCTTAAATGTTGTTTCATTCTTCGTTGCAAATGAACAGTTTGGCCAATGTACGCGGCTGGTTTTTTGGTATCGTTATAGAGAATGTAGACGATTGGATAGTTATTGAAATACGCCGAATCGATTTCTTGGATTGGTTCTTTTTCAAATTTTGTGATTTGGATTAGTTTTGAAGTCATGTTCATTTCCCCTATTTTCTGCTGTTTTTTCCTTTACAATTTAGGACAATTCAACAACTTTATTTAATTCAATACTTCCATTTCGATATCAAGCAACTGCTTTAATTTAAACAATTGCTCGTTCGTTGATTTTAGCTCCGCTTTACCTGGTTTATAGAATAGAGCCATATTATTTGTTTTTTTTATACATATCTATGTTTTTTTTGCAATAATACACCTCACTTAAGGTTGCATAAATCCAATAACAATCTTCTCTAGAATCAAACTCTTCCTCCTGTATCAATCTATCGCAGATTTTCCTAACCTGTTCTCTATAATAATTAGCTATTTGCTCATGCATTTGTGGTTCTTCTTTCTTTGCCATTAAATTATGCAAATACGCTAAATTAATTCCATTGTAATAGTTTTTATTTATTACGAAACCTTTTAAGCACACATCAATTGCTCGTTGTAAATATAATTTATTATCTGTCAGTTCAAATAATCGCTTAAATATACTACCTGATAATCCTAACACTTCACTATCTGTAGAAGCAAATACTTGAAAATGTTGATTAAGTATTTCTATTGCCTCTAGATATCTATCAGCTTCGTCTCTATGTGGATTTTTATAAACAGATAGTACTTTTCTTTGAACTAAATAATCACTATTCTCGATATTCATCGCTGCAGAAAACGCTTCCTCTGCCGCAAAATATTTCTCCTCTGTCAGTTTCAAATTGCCTTCTTGAATAAGCTCCCTTAATGACTTCTTTTTCTTATCTAGTTCTGGATTAGTTAAGTTCATTGTCCTCATAGTAGGGGGTGTTATACCATCTCCTATAAGGGAATATATTGGACTGTCTATCCGTTTATCGCTCGCTACTGCCTTTACTAATTCAATCAACTCAGCCTTCACCTTACATACTTCTTCCTGTAATGAGCTAGTATTTATATCGTCGTAGCTAAATATTGATATATGATTAACATCAAAAGGCGCTCCTCCTTGAAGAAAATCTTTGTTGGAAATAAGGATTGTTGACTGTGGACGAACTGCATGCCTCACTCCTAACTCGTAAATTGCATTAAAGTTCGTCGTCGACATATCTGCAATAACTAAATTGGCATGCATCAAATGCTCATACATAGGAATATCAATCATAGAACTATGTTTAATTTCATCTGCTCTCACACAAATAAAGCCAGTTGCTACGATCGCTGGTTTAATTAAGTTAGCATAGACAAAATCCATATCTACTTCTCTTCCTGTTCTATAATCTTTTTTCTTACCATACCCCATAATAACAAAACAAACATTATTACCCTTCATTCTCCCCACTCCAATCGTATTAATTATTTATATTCCAATAATTGTTGCAATTTAGCAGATACTTCGTTCAAACTATCCTGATATCTTATATTTCCTAAGCCATCTAAATCTGATGGCAAGTCCACCTCTCCTTTCACCAAACATATTGTATTTGCTTTTCCAATCTTTCCGAAAAAATAGCCCAGTTCAAAAATAACATTCTGCCTTGCTCTTCCCCGCATCAATATCTGATTACATTCTTTTTTAGCGCCCCAATCATCCGGTGTCAGAAGTGCAACCGCATGCCTAACATTAGAATACTTTTCTATCTTATCTATGAATGACATGTTATTATCATCTAACTCTTTTATAGTGATTGGCTCTTTACCCATTAAACCTAGAATTGATTGAAGCTCAACTGTATCTTTAGAATGTCCATGAATTACAAAAACATACTTATGTAATTCTCGTTCACCTTCTCGTTTTAAAAATTCAACGTGTTGAATAAACCTTGTGTAAGCTGGTTCCGTGAGGATATCATTTTCTTTCTCGTTCTCTTTTATGTGATACTTCTTAAAGTCCAGACCTACAACATTCGATGCTAAAGTATTTAATACCTTAACCTTATTAAATATAAAACTTAGTTCTCTCACTTTTGTCTTCCGTTCATTGATTATCTGCTCACAAATGTCTACTAGTTCCCTTACATATTGTAGCTTTTTTTTTCATACATAATCCCCCCCATTTTTTTCACATTCTTTATTTATAGTATTCTCTTTTCTTTTCATTATACCAAACAAAGAAATATTATCCTCCTATTATTATCGATTTCTCCTAAATTTCTCCTCAAACTTTGTAAATCTCCTCACAATAATGCTATAATAACCCCATCACACCAAAAAAGGAGTTGACCAACCATCCATGTTTAACAAATACAAACCACTAAACCTCTATACCAATTTCGCGGAAGCTGCGGAGCGTTTTCCGAGTCAGGCGATTTACTTCGACGAGCCACTTACTGCTTTCCCCGAACTTCAATTGCAAACTACATACGCGGATTCAAAAAATGCCCTCATCATGAAGGCAACGCAATTGCACAAAATCGGTGTCAAAAAGGGCGAGAAGGTCATCGTTTATAAATCGGCAAAATTCGACACATACCTCTTAGCTGTTGCTGTCTCTTATCTCGGCGCGGTGCCAATCATGATTTCCGCGCATCTTCCTGCTGATACAATGGATATTCTGGTCGCGCGGCTGGACGATCCTTGGATGGTTTTCGACGGGGATACGGCGAAAAAAGCACAAAGTTTAAAAAATCTTCCTGCTTCGAAATTGATCGCGGTCGAGGAGATTCTCGCAACGACTTTTGATCAGCTTTGTGAGCAGGATTTCCTCACGCCTGACACGATTTCCTACATGACGCATACTTCGGGTACGACTGGTGTTCCGAAGCTTATCGCACACTCGGCGAACTCGATGGGATGGCGTACGAAATGGCAAAAGAACATTTTGAGCCTCATCCGCAAGCGTGGTTTGGTCGCTTTTCATATTTCGCCAGTTCATTCGCGCTTTAATATCGGGATTTCGTCGCTGATGGCGAAGGGTTTCCCGCTGCTTCCAATTGCGAATCCGAGCCGGGCTAACGTAACAAAAATCATGACGGAATACGCGCCGATGGTTCTGGAAACGCATCCGAATCATTTTGTGCAGTGGGCATCGCTTGCTAGGGAAGAGCCTGCCGTTTTTCAAAGCGTAAAGTACTATCATTCCACGTTTGATGCGATTAACAAGGAAACGATGGCGACATTTTTGCGGTGTTCGGAGTATCGTTTGCCGGTTTTTTTGCAGGTTTACGGGCAGAGTGAATGTGGCCCGATGATTATGCGTTTCCATACGAAGTCCACGCTTAAGCGGACGAACGCGCGCGCGATGGGCGTTGGGATGCCAGGCTTGACGAAGGCTCGGATTGTGGATCAGGATGGGAAACCGGTTTCTGCTGGAACTAGCGGCAATATCCAGATGTTCTCGAAAGGTCGTGCTCTGACGTACTACAAAGAGACTCCGCGCTTTGAGGAAAATGTCTACGGTGCTTGGTGGGACAGCGGTGATTATGGTGTCAAAAGTCGGCTCGGAGGCCTTTCCTTGCTTGACCGCCAAGTTGATCTTGTTGATAAAATTGACAGCACACTCGCGATTGAGGATGCCCTTCTTGATGAACTGACTTTTCTAGATGAAGTCGTGATTATTCGGGGCAAAAATGGGAGTCCACAGCCGATTGTGGCGGTGAATGAGAGCGCAGAAATGAATTGGGATTTATGGTGGAAAAAAGTATCCGATTTGCCGCATCTCAATGAGCCAATTCTCATGAAATACGATGAAATGCCACGGACGGCGACGATGAAAATTCAGCGTTTAGAGTTGGAACGCTCGCTTCAAAATAGCGAAAATTAGACGTAAAAAAGGATAACCGCCTCACTGGGATGGTTATCCTTTTTTCGCTATTCCGTTCTCCTTTTATAAATTTGCATCGAAGCTATCATCGCAACAATGAAAATTCCTCCGCACCAGGCAATTGCCGTCCAAACTTCGCCAGTATTCACATTTCCAACTAGCAGAGAACGGACACTTTCAATAATCGGCGTCATCGGCTGGTTTTCCGCAAACGCCCGAACGACCTTGGTCATTGAATCTGTAGGTGTGAACGCCGAGCTGACAAATAGTAGCAACAGAATGAGGTAGCTAAATGAGCCTGATCCTTCTGCGCTTTTTGCGATTAATCCTGATATCACCGCAATCCAAGTCATCGCCAACGTGAACAGTAGCAAGATCAAAATAACAACGAGCCATCCAACAAATCCGGCTTCTGGTCTGAATCCTAAAAGGAACGCGACCAACACAACCACAAGCGTTGAAATCAAATTGAAAACAACGGACGTCACAACATGTCCTGTCAAAATAGACGATTTCGCAATGGGCATCGAGTGGAAACGGTCAATAATCCCGGTTGTCACATCGTGGTTTAGCCTTACTGCCGTATACGTCGATCCCATCGCGATACATAAAAACATAATCCCCGGAACAACATAGTTAATATAATTTTCTGAACCTGTATCAATCGAGCCTCCAAAAACATATACAAACATCAACATAATCATCAGTGGCATCGCAATAGTCGTAATGATCGTATCCGCACTACGAAAGGCATGCTTCATGTTGCGTCCAACCATTACTTGCATATCATTCCAATTATTCCGCATCATGCTTCACCCTTCCTATCGATAATTGTGAGGAATACGTCCTCCAGCGTCGGCGATTTTTGCGAAAATTCAAGTACTGCAATATTCGCTGCTTCCAATTTCCCTAAAATCGCCATTAGTTGTGTCGTGCTTCCATCAATCGTTAGCGTTACCAACTGCTCTTCCACATTCAAAGTCGGTTCAAAGTCAACCAGCGCCGCGTTTGCCGCCTTAACCTCGCCTTCCTCTGCAAAGCGCAATTCCAAATGACCATTCGGCAACATCCGCTTCAACTCAGCGACCGTGCCATTCGCAACAATTTTTCCATCATTCAAAATGGCTATCTGGTTCGCCAATTGCTCCGCTTCTTCCAAATATTGCGTCGTCAAAAACACTGTTGTTCCATTGCTCGCGAGCTCCCGAATAATTTTCCACATTGCTAAACGGCTCTGCGGGTCAAGCCCGGTCGTAGGCTCATCCAAAAAGATAACCTCTGGATTCCCGACCAAACTCATCGCAAGATCCAGTCTGCGTCTCATCCCACCAGAATACGTCGAAAGCGCCCGATCTGCCGCATCCGTCAAGCCAAACCGCGCTAACAACTCATCCGCAATTCCCGCCGCATCTGGCAAATGCCGTAATTTCGCAATCAATCGCACATTCTCACGCCCAGTCAGAATCTCATCGACCGCTGCATTTTGCCCAGTTAAACTAATTGCCGCGCGTACTAAATTCGCCTGCTTCACCACATCCGCATCACAAATCTGTGCTTCGCCACCATCCGGCTTCAAAAGCGTTGCTAGAATCCGAATTGTGGTTGTTTTCCCAGCACCATTTGACCCTAATAACGCGAAAACCGTGCCTTTTTCAACGGTGAAACTAATTTTTTTCAACACTTCTACATTTTTATAAGACTTCTCCAAATTATGAACAGAAATCGTATTTTGTACCATTTTACACGCCCTCCTTTACATTAGAATTATTCCGCTAAGTTCCGCTTTTCGATTCGTTTTCAAGCTTTCATAAGATGCCGTATCCATTACTGCGCCAGTGAAATCAGCGCGTTTCACATAACTTCCCTTGAAAGAAACATTCTCAAAAGTCGCATCTCTAAAACTCGCACCAACAAGCCCAGTACTTCTGAAAATAGTACCTTTAAACACTTCACCGTCAAAGTTCATTTTTGATAAATCAGAGTAACTAAAATCCGTTTGGTCAAATATCGCATCGGTAAAATTCGTCTTGCTTAGACTAGACTGTTTCAATTCAGCAAACGTCAAATCCGCGCCTTCAAACGATGTATAAGACAGCTCAGAAGCATTAAATTTCGAGTTCGCCAAATTCGCATAGCTAAAATCTGCACCTTTTAACATCGCAACTGAGACATTAACACCTTGCATAAAAGCGCCTCTAAAGCTCGGCGAACCCTCACCTTTTTTAGCATATACACCTTTTAAAGAGCCGTTATGAAATTCCGCCTGCTCAAAAGAAGCTCCCGTTAGATTCACATAATCCAATTTAGCATCAATAAACACGCGATGATCGAAATTAACTCCTGATAAATTAGAATGCTTAAAATTTACACTGCGAAATTCGCCCTCGTCAAACCGGCTATTTCTCAAATCAGAGTTACTGAAATTAAAGCCTTCTAGCACCCTTCTTCTGATTGTTCCGTCATTGTTCGCCGCACGTTGCTTCGCTTCTTCGATTTCTTGCCAAGCTGGATTATCTTCCAGTGACATCTTCCGCTTCACACCAATGCTTTCAATAACTTCTGAAATATCACCTAGCGAATGGATCGTCAACTCGTATGCTTCCTCGGCATCGTAGCCTTGCTCCTCTAACTCACCGTATTTCTCTTGTAGATCATGCACAAGTTCTTCTTTTAGCTCGCTAATTTCCGCTGAATCCTCGTATGCACTGAATTGCCCATCAATGTACCCAATTAATTTCTCAGTCATTTTTCCTAACCTCTTTCCTCATAGTAATTGTTCGAGAATACGTTTTGCCGATTCCCACTGCCGTTTATTTTCTGCGTATAGTTCCTCGCCTTTTTCGGTTAATGTATAATATTTTCGCCGTCCGCCCTTGGTAGCATCGTCGCCCCAGTAAGAAGCAATGCACTCGTCTTTCTCCAAACGCTTCAAACTGGAATACATTGTCGCTTCTTTCAGTTCATATTCCCCGTCCGAATTGAGATGAATCAATTTCAAAATGTCATATCCATATTTATCACCGCTCATCAATAACTTCAAGATAATCGTATCGGTATGTCCTCTCAGTAGGTCAGAGGAAAGTTTTTTATCAGCCATGTGATCACCTCCATGAGTATAATATACACCATACTACTATGACAGTCAAGGTAATTGATTCGACATGTTACTATTACACATCAAAAAACGCATACCAATCAAGGTATACGCTCAAAAAATCAGTTTATTTCTTTCCACAAAGCCACCATCTCATAGGCAATATCTCGAAGTAAATACGTCGTCATAAACTGGTCTTCCGCATGTATGAATAACATCGACATTGGGATTTTATGACCGTTTGCTTCTTTTTGAATAAGACTTACGTGATTTTTATGTCCTTCACTTAAATAATGATTTGCCTCATCGATTTTTCGATATGCTTCTGTAAATTTACGCTGTCTCGCAAGCTGCAACGCCTCTGTAATCTTGCTTCGCGCGCCGCCAACAGCACCGATAATTTGAAAAGAAGCCAATTCCATGCCTTCCATTTACCTCACCCCGTTTGTTATATCAATCACCGTCTCAATCGCCGTCACCGAACTTCCACCTACAAAAATCCGCACAGTACCTGCTTCTAATTCCCAACGATTTTGGATGGACCAAATTTGTAGTTCGGCAAGCCCAATTTCGAGCGGCACTTCTATTGTTTCTTTCGCGCCAATTTCGACTTTTTGAAATGCTTTTAGTTCTTTTTTGCGTCGCGTAATGCTGGCTTCTTGGTCATGGACATAGAGTTGCACGACCTCGGAGCCCGCACGATTGGAACGGTTTTGCACGGTTACCGCGAAGCGAAATTTCTCACCTGATTCAAGCTCTGCAACCGTTCGACTTTGATGCGTCGTTTGGATCCCTTTATACGCGAAATCACTGTAGCTTAGGCCGTACCCAAATGGATATAGCGCCGCGCCTCGTTCATCGAAGTAATCTTCTTTGTATTCGCCCGCTTTTTGGTTGTAGTAAACCGGGAGTTGACCAGAAGAACGCGGAATGCTGACTGGCAGTTTTCCAGACGGGTTCACGATACCAAATAAAGTTTCTGCAACCGCGATTCCGCCTTGTGCGCCGGGATACCAAGTGGTGAGTAGCGCATCTGCCTGCTCACTTATCTCTGGAATCGCATTCGGCCGACCTTGCACGAGTATAACCACGACCGGTTTACCCAGTTGTTTCAATGCCTGGAAAATCTCTAATTGAACGGCTGGCAATGCTAAATCCGCCAAATCCACGTTCTCGCCTGCATCCATATTTGGCCCCTTAGAGCTCACCGCCCCATTATTCAAAAATTCCATATCAAAATTCCGCGCGCTCGAACCACCTAAAACAAGGATGATGACATCTGCTGACTTCGCAAGTTCTGATGCGCGTTCAACGCCACCTGCTACTTTTTCACGGATATCGCAGCCTTTTTCATAGCTGATTATCGTATTTTCAGGCGCTATTTGCTTAATTCCTTGCAAAATGGTCATGCCATCTGCCAAATTTTGCGGGGCTGTATAATCGCCTAGTTGATTGTATAAAGCATCCGCATTCGGCCCAATGACCGCGATGTGTTGCGCATTTTCAAGCGGGAGAACTTCGCGATTCTCCAATAAACAAATGGATTCGCGTGCTGCTTGTAGATTTAGAGCACGCCATGATTCCGCCCGTTCTGGCACGGTTTCCGACACGTACGGATTTTCAAATAAGCCAAGTTGGAATTTCAATCGCAAAATTCGGCTTACCGCCACATCCAATACTTCCTCGTCCAAATCACCTGAAACCACTGCTGCCGCCAAATTTGGAAATATCTCATCCCATAAACTCAAGTCAACGCCTGCCATAAGCGCCATGGCTCCCGCTTTTCTCACGTCAGGATTCATCGCCAACAACCGATCCAAAGCGCAGCCATCCGCCATTACAATACCTTCAAAGCCTAGCTCCTCTCGCAAAATTCCCGTCAACAACGCTCCGTTCGCGTGACACGGCACACCATCGATTTCATTGTACGCCGCCATTACGCCAAGCGCGCCGCCATCAGCCGCAGCAACCATCGGCGGTAAAAAAATCTCACGTAACTCACGCATCCCAATCGATACTGGACCAGAATTATGTCCGCCAACCGGTTCCCCTTGTGCCGCAAAATGTTTCAGAATCACCGCAACCCGACCACTGGCTTGGAAACCCGTCGTGATTGCCTTCGTGAATTCCGCCGCTAAAAACGGGTCCTCACTAAAACACTCCTCAGCGCGTCCCCATCTTGGGTCACGCAAAATATCAAGTGCAGACGCCAAAGCAAGATGCACACCCTTATCGCTAATTTCCGTGGCAATTGCCTCCGCAATTTCCCGTTGCAACGTCGTATTAAACGAAGCTCCGCGAGCCAAGTTCACCGGATACGACTCACTATCCAGCGCCTGATGCCCATGCGGAACCTCCTCCGAAAACAGCATTGGAATGCCCAGTCGCGAGTTTTCAATCACGTATTTTTGCAACTGATTCGCAACCCGCGCTGAGTTGGCTCGACTAACTCCATTTTCCTGATTCATTCCCGACCAAGGATCAGCCCGAAAAAGGCCGTACAGTGCACCAATCCCACCAAATTTCGCGACCTCTTCTTCGAATTTCGGCGTCACGTCAAACGAATTACCCACACGCTCAAACGCCTGCCAGCCATAAAGCCTCTGGTTCAACTGTCCGCATTTTTCCACCAACGTCATTTGTCCCAAAAGATCCGTGACACGCTCCTCCGTCTCCAATTTATGATCTAAATATCGCGACATACTAATCCTCCTCCAACAGCGACAAGCCCTGCGCCAGAACCTTCTCACCGTCCATTCGCCCATAATCCACAATCGCAATCACGCCAACTGGAATCGAACCCTCGACTGCCTCACGCACCTTGCCTTGCATATAGCTCACCTGTGGACCCAACAAAATCGCATCCGCCAGACGCCAATTTTTCTCAAAATCAATCTCTGAAATCGCCCAAATATCAATCGCGATTCCCTTCTCATCCGCTATATTTTGCATTTTGCGAACGAGCACGCTTGTAGACATGCCAGCATTACACATCAACATTAATTTTTTCATCACTAGCTCTCCTTACACTTTAATTCGGTCATTTACTTTCAAGAACGGCAGGTACAACAGCACACAAACGCCAACTAAGAAAATTTGGAAAACTGCTGCTCGCCAATCTCCACCTGTCGCCAGAAACCCTGATGCAACAACGGGTGTCGTCCATGGTACCATCACAACAACCTCTGAAATCATATTTACTTTTGTAGCAATATAAGCAAGTAGCAAACAAAGCGGCGTCGAAATAATAAACGGAATCATCAAGCTCAAATTATATACAATCGGCAGTCCAAAAACGACCGGCTCATTAATATTGAAAAGCCCCGGTGCAGAAGAAAGTGTCGCGATTTCGCGATAATCTTTCCGCTTACTCCAAATGAAAATTGCAATCAGCAACGCAATCGTATTTCCGCCGCCGCCCATCACACCAAAAATATCACGGAAAGTCGTGTTAATAATGTGCGGAATCGCTGCATGACTCGCATAAGCCGTCATATTATCTTGCATATTCGCAAGCAACACAGGATCCATAATCGGTCCCAAAATCCCACTTCCTGCGATCCCAATCGAATACAGCATCTGTGAAATCGTCATCAGCGCTAAGAATCCCGGAACGCTAGTCACTAAGAACGTCAATGGTTTTTGAATAATCGTTCCTATTAAAGCATAAATATTCAATGAAAACAGTTGTGTCAACAAGAATGATACAAACGCAAATACAAGCACCGTCAACATCGTCGGAATCAACACGTTAAACGATTTAATAACAGCAGGTGGCACACTCTCACCAGAAATCTTGATTTTCAACTTCTCGCTCTTCGAAAAATAAATAAACAGTTCTGTAGACAAAAGCGCCGTCACAATCCCCACGAACATCCCCGCCGAGCCTGTCAGTGCCGTTGGAATAATGCCCGCAACCTCTACAGCTTTCGTTGCACCAATCGGAATCACCTCCGTCGCCAGCGGAATAAAAATGATAATCAATGCAATCGTTTGCAAAGCTGGCGCAAAAGGATTTTCGAATCTCCGGTTTTGTGCTAAAAAATAAGAAACCGACGCCCCAATCAAAATCGTAATAATCCCCAGCGTCCCGTTCACAATACTATTCCCCAGCTCCTGCCAAGTAGTCAACGTCTCCGAACTAATCACATTTGACATAAAGCCATCCGGTTTAATAATGACATTGTTGATTAACACCATAAAACCAGCGAGCATAATAAACGGTAAAATCGTAGCAAACGCATCACGCATCGATTTCAAATGAATTTGATTTCCCAATTTTTGCGAAAGCCAACCCAATTTTTCAACAAATTTTTTCATGTTGCAAACCTCCTCTTCATTATACATTAAGTGTAGCGCTTTCTTGTTTGGAAATAAAGCCAGTCTTTTTCCGCAAGATTTGCTCACAAAGGAAATCAACAAAAAAAGGACCCACTTCACTTCAAGCTAAGCCCTGTCAAAATATGCATAAACCCGTCAAAATCCCGAATTGCCTTCAGCTGTCGCATCACTTTCGGATTTTCAACGATGTCACTAATTAACTCATACGTGGTCGTAAGCTGCGACTGTTCCTTGTTTTTCACGGCCAACATAAATACGACTTGCGCACAATCCTCCTCATTCCACAAAGCCGGTGCCTCGCAAACGCACACCGCAATCGCCGTCCGTGCCACATCGGCTTGAATCGGATGCGGCGTCGCCAAGCCATTTCCCAAAAACGTCGGAACTACCAATTCCCGCTCAAAAATAGACGGTAAATACCCCTCGTCAACATACCCTTGATTCATCAGAAGCCTCGCTAATTCCCGCAAAATCCGTTCTTTATCCCAATCCTTTTCCGAAACAACGAACAGTGATTCTGAAAACACACTTTCGATTTGAAACGGCGAGCCACTTCCCAACATCGCTTCAATCGCCCGCATGTCTGACTTCATCAAGAACGGCGAAACCTGCACGTACGGATGGCTCTGATGGCGTAGCGGCACCGTTGCAATGACGAAATCGCAGGCTACCGGCCGACTCTCATATTCATGAAATGAGTAGACGCCAATAATCTCCAACTCCTCCGCGAATGCCTTCCTCACCTTCGACTGCAAAAGTTGCGACGTACCCAATCCCGACGCGCACACAATCAAAACCCTTTTTTTAACGCTTTCCTGTACTTTATCCATCGCATACAGTAAATGAATCGCCAAATACCCAGCCTCCGCCTCATTCACCTTCATGCCTAGCTCTTCTTCCAACACATCTTTCGCCGTCAAACCAAACTCGAACGCCAATGGATGATTCTGCTTCAAATTCGGCAAATACGGATTTTGGATATTCATCTGGAATTTTATGCGGTTAATAGCTGGTTTTAAGTGTAATATCAAGTTAGAAATAAGTACCTGATCATCTGACAGCGCATACCCGTAGCGTTTTTGAATCCGTTCGAGCATTTTGTTCACTAAAATAAATTCCCGATAATCGTCGTAATCCGTCGCGATATGCTTTGCGCTGAGATGTAGCAACAAGTAAGACAGCTCGGTTTCAGGAAACACGACACATTCTTGCGCCTCAATTTCTCGAATCATCGTCTGCGATGCCCGCAACTCCTGCATGTTAAATTCAATATTTAGCAGCTCATCCGCTGCCACATAACAATCATCCCGAATCCGACAAATCGCGATGGCAATATGAATAATGAGGTTTTTCAGCGCAATATCCGTCATATGAATCTCATATATAGAAACACTTCTCGCTACAATGCGTTGAATTCCCTCCAAATCGACTTCTTTGAAAAAGCTCAGTTCCGCCTCACTTATGAGTAAACTACGTGATTCTGTTAACAAATAATGCGAAAAGCAAAAACGAACATGGAGCTCCGTTCCGAGTATTTTAACCCCATACCCAGCTTTTTTGCCCAGCTTTAAATCAAATTCCGCTAGTTTTCTCTTCACTTCGGGTATGCTCGCATTAATCGTTGACTTGCTAACATAAAGCTCATCCGCGATATCATCCAGTTTGACGTATTTATTTTTTTAAAAGGAGGTAGCGGATAATGTAATCTGTGCGATCTTCGGCAAGCATCGGGGTGATGTGGAGATTGGATCGTTCACTAGTATCGACGAGAAGCAGGTTTCGTAGCGCTGTTTCATCCTCCACAACCAGCTTATAGCCAACGCCACGCACAGATGTAATCTCATTTTTCGATGGTCCCAGAATATCGTGAAGCGCTTTTATATCATTTCGAATCGTTCGCGGATCAACATGAAGCTGCTCACCAAGTTCTTTTCCACTGACAAAATCCATTTTTACGTATAGTAGTTGGAGCAAATCGCGCCATCTCGGCACTGGAATCATTGGCTCGCTCATCTTGGCCTCCTCCTTTCTTTCGTTATTTCGTTACTTCCAGACCAAAATGATAGGTGACATAGTATCCAATATCAAAACCCATGCCATAATACTCCTTCAGTATGTACATGTATTTACCTGGTTTAGGCGGCACCTGAAATTGCCACGTTTCCGATTCCAAATCTTTCAGCGGAATTTCCGTGACATCCTCACCAGATTCTGGAATCATTGACAGCATCATATCGCTCAAATGCGCCGCTTCCATTATGCCCAATTTCACTTTCTCTTGCACCACGATTTGGACTTTTTCGGTGTTCTTTACTTGAACAATTGTTTGGTAGTTCAAAAAATCTTGCGGTGCAGGGTGTTCTGCAGAGGCAATGGCGCCATTCCACTGAAAGTCCGTTCTCGAAGTTTTTTATTTTTGTGCTCGGCGCTGATTTCAATGTGATTTTTGGCGTTGTTTGTTCTACTTGTCCCTCAATATCTGTGTAAAGGCCGCACCCCGAAAGGATTAATAAGCCTAAAATTAGGACTGCTATTTTTTTCATCTGTCGAATCCTCGTTTCCATTTAGTAAATACAAGCAATCGGTATTCCTTCCTAAAAATGATGAGGAGGAACAAACCAATATTCCCAATTAAAGCTATGATTGTGAGCAGTGGTACAAAAATGATAGCGGTGATTGAAATCCATACTCCCCATATAAACATCGCGATAACAAACAGGAAAGACAGCCGTTTTTGCTTTAAAATAAGGCTCGCCGTGATAATTCTAACTACACTAAAAATCAAGAATATCTCCGTTGTAAACACGAAAGAATCCAGGATTAGGTTAATCAGCCACGAACTCGCGAATCTCGTTACCTGCTCATGGAAGGCGAAATCGATATAGTTGCTAGCCATCTGATCAATGAATCCGCTTAAATATTTGGTGGCGACTTTTCCAAGAATAAAGAATAGGAGATAAATAATCATCTCCACGATCGAGTATGCGATTAGTAGCCAACAGCTGATTTTAATGATTGGATCTCTTGTCTTCGTTGGTTGCATCAGACCATTCCCCTTTTATTCAGTATCTTCGTAAATCCCTTCTGTCGCTGATAAGTTGAAAGGCTCGGCGTTCCACATAATCACGATTTCTTTTGCCAATTTTACCTCTACTTTTTCGACCAAATGCGGCATCGATGTGATGATTGCTGATTGATCCGTCAAATCAATTAAGAGTGGCGCGGGGTCACCAAATTCCTTCATATCTAGAAAAATAGCGAGATTTCCCTCGTTCTCTTGATAAATGCGCACCCGTTGATTGGAATGCACCCGCCAGCCATGACTTACCATTATTATGATCATCTTAAATCTCCTCTCTTATTTACGAAATGCATCCTGCCGTTCATGAAAAAAGCGTTCTAACAACTGCACATTCTCAAGCTCTGTCCAAGCACACGTTTGCAGGCCATCCCGGTCCAAATTATAAATCGTCCCCGATAGCGCGCCCAATAAAAACGGCGAATGCGTCGCAATCACAAACTGACAATCTAAAAATCGCGCTGCTTGATTGATGATTTCAGCCAATTTCATTTGATTTTCCGGTGATAACGAACTTTCCGGCTCATCCAATAAATAAAACCCCTCCGGCACAATATAATCCTCAAAAATCTGCATCGCCGTTTCACCATTAGAATATTTCTCCTGCGCAAACTGAAGGCGTTTAATTTCTTTTTTCATCGCATAAGATCCTTGATGCTCCGCGATTTCCTCCTTCGTTTGCCCCAGCCGACCGCGCTCATACATATAACCCTCACGTAAAATCGCCTCCTGCTGGATTTTCTTCACTTCATATAAAATATCCTCACTCTTAATATAGCGACTATTCGCCGGAATCGCAAGCTCACGAACACCATCTTCCGCGGTTCCATAGCTGGCCTTACTTCCCTCCACATAGTTCAAAAAATAATCCATATTGCTCCACGCTTTGTTCTGCTCAGCGCCTGCTACACCTAACTTCGTCGCCATTAGATTCAGCAACGTAGACTTACCAGAGCCGTTATTCCCATATAAAATGGTGATCGTATCAAAAATAAATAGCTCGCCCGATTTCCCACGCAAAATATTGTACGGATAAATATTGGGATTCGTAACAGAACCACTCGATAACTCAAAACACCTGACATATTGCATAGCGGGCACTCCTTTTTTTAGCTTTAAACCCATTATACCAAAAAAGCCACCCAAATTCCGAGTGACCCATTTTATCCATTTTTTACGTCAAATCAACAATCACTTTTACCGTTCCTTCTCCTTTAACCGCAACATCAAACGCTTTTTCGATATCGTCCTCCACCACTAAAATATTAATCAAAATTCGCCACTCCCTCACCAATTTGATTATATTATACACCTAAAATGTTGATACATTGTTTCTAAATTGAAAAAAGAGAGCCATTGCCATTCTTACCGACATCGACTCTCCGCAAAATCATTTTCCTAGCTTCTCAAAAACCTGGTCCAATAGTTCAGCAGGAATTTCCGACACTGCATCCCCTAGTGATAACTCAAATCCACACGCATCGCCAGGTTTCGCATGCAAGTATCCAGAACACCCAACATTTGTCTCCGCATGAATTTTTGCCAAAATCGGTTCGATGACTTCTGCTGGTTTCTCGAAATACACATGAAACATATTGGAAACAGGCACTTCCGGCACCGTTCGCACACCATCACATGCATTAAATCGACGCGCTAAATCCTTCGCCGCCTCATAGTACTGCCCCATTTTGCTAATTCGTTTATCAAAATAATAATCCGCCGATACAATATACGGATACAGACTAATCAAATCCCCGCCATAACGCCGTTTCCAGATCTTAGCCTCTGCCGTGAAATCCGCACCCCCAGCCAAAATAGCACCCGCGATACCGCCAAGCCCTTTGTAGAAAGAAACGTAAACACTATCAAAAAGCGCACAAATCTCTTTCTCCGACTTCTGATAGTACGGCGTGATTTCCCACAACCGCGCGCCATCGAGGTGAAGCCTAATCCCATTACTGCGACAATACGCCGAAATCTCCTCCAATTCCGCAAACGAAGGCAACTGCCCACCAATTTCACGTTGCGGCAATTCAATCAAAATACAGGAAACCGGCTCGCTAAGATTGCGAATATCATCTATCGTCAACAGCCGTTCCGCCGTTCCAAGCAATAACGGTTCCATCGATTGCAACTCTTTCAAGGCATCCTGCTCATGAATTTCGAGATGAGAAAGCGGATGATACGCAATTTTTTTTGTTCCCCTTCTCGTCCGCCCAGATCCGCAACGCTGCTTGCTGCGCCATCGTTCCACTTGGGAAAAACACAGCCGTTTCCTTCCCTAAAAACGCCGCGATTTTGTCCTGAAAATTCTCGATAACCGCGCCTTCCCCGTAAATATCACTTTCAAGGTTCGCATCAACCGATTCAAAAGCCTCTTGCAAAACACCAGCATTGCGCGGACCATGTTGCGAAAGTTTGTACGTCGTTTTTTTTAAATGAATCTTTCAATATATTACTGTTTGTCATCTTAATCTCCCCTTATTTCTACGTTTTATTTGATCTATAGCAAAAATCACTATCGGTAAATAATTGAAAAAGAAACTAATCCGCTGGCAAAAACCAATTTGATCTAAAATCGGCAAATCATTAACCGCCGGAATCCGCGCTAAGCCATAAACGCCCGCAGATACAAGGCTGATGATGAGTAGTACCACGTATGTCTTCGTATGCGTGCTCCGTCCTTGTTTTCGGTAAAGCAAAATCAAGAACAACGGGAACAGTAAAAAGCCCATATAGCCCAGTCCAGAGCCAATATTATGCACCCAAGTGGAGAACGTCCAAGTCGCCTGCTCCGTATCGATACTGAACAATCCCGTGAAAATACAATCCCCGATGCCGTATAAACCAATCGCTGAAGCTAGCAAAATCGCCAACGTACGCGAAGTTTTAGCAAAAGTTTCGTATATTGCCGGTAACGCTAACACAAAGAATACACCAGAGACCACCGACCACACTAAAAACGCCCCACGAACAGGGCTTTCCACATCGCCAAACACGCTCATCACCATCGTCATTTGGTTCATACCCGGATAGAAAACACCTAGAATATAAGGCGTCAAAAAATCACTTAATACGCCCAATAGCAGGAAATAAAAGCCATATCTTTTTAAAAAGTCCATTTTCGAGCCTCCTATAGTAAATTTCGAACTTTCGCTAAGTTTACCATATATAGTTTGGCTGTAGTATTATTTTACTCTGTTTTATTTGTGCTATTTTTGAGCGTCGATTAGCTAATAACCTCTTTATTATACAACAAAAACCACTTAAGCAGATAACATTAGATAGCATGGAAAAAAGAGGTACCTCGATGGCTACCTCTTTCATATCCTAACTCCTACTATTTTTTCAATTCATCTATCTTTTTGGTTTCGATGAATCTAGAAATCGAGTCTCGATTCAACTTAAGCTGGTATTTGTTAATTACCCACATCACTATTAACCCTAGATTCACTAGCAAAATAAGCCAAAAACCAATACCTGATTTTAAATAGTACTCATTCGCTCCGTAGTTCACACTGAATTCAAGCGCACTTTTCATCTGACTTCGAACAATGAAGAGCATGACTAATTCTCCTATTGGTACCGCGAGTTGTAAGGCAGCACGATACTTTTTCATTGGTTCCCAACAGCTAGCCGCTAATAATAAAACAGGCAATAGAAAAAGCGCTAATCCCAATGTGACGCCATCCATATTAGCATTTCCAAAAACTACTTCTATCCCTGAAAAGCTTGTATTTTCCGGACTCGAGCCTATTTCTTTACTTAATTGATCTCGCAATGTGTCTCCTGAAATAAACATCGTGAAAAATAAGGCTATTATAGACACACTTGCCCCCACCGCCGCTCCATATTTTTGAATCCTCGGTATCCATTGTTCAGTCATTTTCCATACTTCCTCTCTTTTGTTAGGTTAATTATATCGCTGGCACGCTTGTATTTACGCCACTCCCAGAAGAGATTTCCTAGTGATAGTAGTAAATAAATCCATCCTGCAAAGCCTAGCCGAAAAGTGATAGCGACCCATTCTTCATCCAATGTTCCATTATAATGCCTCATGAAAAGTAGTAGATAAATAATCATGCACACATTCCCAATCAAACAACCTATTCGAAAACGATCTGGTTGCTTTATCCATGTCTGATATGACGGTAACATGACTAATAATATTGGAAAAAGGAAGAACAAAAAAACCAATCTCATCCGTTATAATAGCGTAGCCCTTCACACCTTCTACCTTCACAAAACCATCTATATCAGCCTGTACTTTATAAAAATTGCCTAAGAATAAACTAAGTACCATCAAAATATAACTTGTCATTCGGATTCTTCTCTCTGTCATTTTCTAATCTCCCTTCCATTCATTGCGAATAATGACGTGACCTCTTAGAAACGCGAGCCCTCTTCCATCTCTTGCTTTTCCTTGATGACTTTCTGTACCCATCGTGAACTATAACCGTATTCTCGCGACAGTACATGCACATTCTTTCCATTGTATTCTTGGCTAATTTTCATGCTCACTTTTTCTTTCGCATAAAGGCGCACTGGGAAATTGATTTGTTGCCCACGCAAAAGCGGATACAATTTCAGCATACTCTCAATTCCCACAGCCTCCACCATCTCCTTATAGACTTCCGCCAAACAATCTTGCTGAATGTGTTGTTGTGTATACATATGTTTATCACCCCTCCCTTTTTCAGCTACTTCCTTAGCTTACCAATTTTCAAAAACTATTCCCAAGGTATATCACACGAAATTTGCGTGTACTGTGACACAAAAAGAAAGACTAATCATTCTTCTGGAACAATTCCAACACCTTCCAGCTAAACTATTTCTTGAAATAGCTCTTTATTGAAATCATATGTTTTTCTCCTTTCTGCAAAAAAATAGAGCCAATGCCTGTGTTAGACATTGACTCTTGAGTATAATATTTTTTTTTATATTTAGTTTTATTTCAATTTACTTACTGGATAGGCCCTGCTAGAGCTAGGATTGGAACATAGCCAAAGCATTCGTAGTAGGCTGGGGTTCCTATTTTTTCACAGCTTCTTGGTATGGATTCCACATAAGGTCTTCTTCTCTGTATCCATCATCCTCTACACTTGCAAAGAAAAAATTTGAGCGAGAATGAAGTTATTTTGATTATTCAATATCTACAGTTCAACAAGCACACATAGCCCTCGGTCCATATCAATAAGTCACCCATACCTGTAACAAAAGGTCAATCTCCTCTGTGACTCTTTCACTTGTAATCTCTATTGATGAAGATGATACTTACTTAAAAATCGGCTAATTTTTTGCTCACTTCTAACATCATCTATAACAATTCTCAAAAAATTAACAGCCATCACAAAATCAGTCAAAACTTCATTTAAATTATCTAGTGGTGGTTGATCCACATGAAATTCAAATTCTTCGGAGTGAGCGCCATTATAAATATCAGTTACTCTCGAATCATTTAATTTATGTGTAAAATTATTTCTCATCTTTCTAATCTTAGCATGTATCCCAGATGGTATCTTCAACTCAAAGTCAAGCAATTTAATAGTCATAATTGCCTCATCGGAAGCATCGCTTAGTGTGTACTGGGTTATAATATCTTTAATTTCTTTTAACTTACTATCAATTGTGCCTTCCAACCTACTATTTTCTATAGTATTTTTAAAAGTTACTTTTCTCATATTAGTCCCTAAACAATAATATCTATTAATAAATTGCGCCAATAAATCCCATAAAGTCACTGTTCGATACAACAAATTTTCAAAATGATAAATTATCACTAGATTTATTTCTCTCTCTACATAGCTGTTATCAGTATCTAATAAATCCCACAACTCATCATTTTCCAATGGGTCTATTACAAAATTTGAAGCTAGATGTATATCCTTAATTAATTGATTTATACTCTTTAGCCATGAATCTAAATCATTTAATCGAGTAAGTATCTCACTATCTTCATCATACGGCACCATACTAATGTTAATATGCCGATGTCCATCATCCAAAAAAAAATGGAAATTCCTTGATAAAAACCAGCTTTCTTTTTAACATCATTTATCTTCAACTGATATTTCTCTCTATCCATATAAACCTCCTTTATACTTTTAACCTGCATTCATCCAATACCCCTACTAAAGTTATTATCAAAAGAATATGCAATTTCATCTGCTTCAAACTCTTAATTTTTTCAATTCTCTAATGCTAGCAATGGAAAGTAGCCTAAAAACCCGTCCTAGGCAAGCGCTTCTAATATTTGTGTAGCTTTTCGATATGGATCTCATTTCTAAAAAGTAATATACAACGCGTGGCACACTCACTAACATCATTAATTAACTGCCAACCAAAAATATCCAAACATTTAGTACCATTACTTCATCTTCATTTTGTTGCGTATTTTCTTTTCCCGATGCCTTATTTGATTCATCATAAGATTATTAGTATCACATACTCTATCAAAAGTCTTTTGTGCTCTTTGAGCATAAGTTATAAAGTTCCCATGTGGTTTTCGTCGAATCCCTCTATCAGAATATAAGCTGTATATGGTACTTTTATATACTAGTTTTTTTTAAACCCTTAGCTCGTGATTTATTTTTCGCTATTTCAATTAGCTGGTATGCTTTTCTATAAAATTTATATGGGCTTTTCTGTCTCATTAATACATTTTTTCCATCAAAAACGAAACCAAGGTAATCAATAGATGCCCTCTTATTAATTTCTAAATCATAAATTTCTTTGTTACAAAATTCATATACTTTTGTCTTATCTGCTTGTAGCGTTAGACCCGATTCATTTATCAAATCAATAATTTCTGACTGAACAAACTTAAAATCTTCGACTGTCGCTAAGGATTTTTTAGGAATAGCAATAATAAAATCATCCGAATATCTTCTGTATATTCCATGATTATTCATAACCAACTCCTGAATCTTCTTATCTAAATCAATCATATAAACATTTGCAAAGACGGCGCTTATAGGCGTTCCTTGAGGAATTCCAAATTTTTGTTGGTTGTATTTAACCCCATTCTTCTCAATAAATTCGCGAACCTCTTTATACGTTTGAAAATAACTCCACTTTACCCTTTCTTTAACCCCATTCTCCAAACGCGACCTAATCCTATTTTTTATAAATTCCTTAATTTCTCCATCCGTACCAATTTTTTCATTTAGCAAACTTTTCTCTATATACCTATACTTTGTAACTGATTTATAAATCTGATACCAATCAAGATCAAGTTCATCAGTAACTAAAGTCTCCTTCATTCTAGTCTTCAAATTAGCATGATCCAAGGTATCAAAAAAGGTTTTATAATCTCCTACCATTATAAAACTCTCTTCCATTTCACAAATATTATGTATCAATTCTGCTGCAAAATCTATATTACACTTACTAGATTTATTATCTCTGTACGCTATAGCACAATCATCAATCCCATTTTTTATAGCACAAGTATTATATAATGCATTTAAACGCCTGCCATAAAAGGTATATATATAACTGTCTAGATGGCTTGCATACATTATGGTTCTTGATTTCGTCTTAATAGGACGCTCCTTTCGCTCTATTGTCTTATCTTCTTGCTCGTATTTATCAAAACTATTTACATATTGAATCAATGGAAAAAAACTATGCATTTGAATCTTTTTAGGATTTTCAACATAGTTCTTTACATCATCATATTCCATGCTATTGTCAAAATGTAGGTATTTTTTAGATTTAAATTCCACCATGTAAATAACCTACCTTTTAATTTTTTTGGAGCAGGCGAAGCAACAATCCAGCCCTTGTAAGACTGCTTCTCTGCACTCGGATGCCATTACGATTAAGGCAATATGGCGTTGATATGCCTGTCGACTGGAGTAATAAACCAATATGCTATAATGTTATTATAGATTTACTGTCTACTCAAAGGGAAGGATTCTTAATGAATATATCTAGTCAGTTTGCTCACCTTTGTATCTGTTGTGAATGGGAAGAAGTAAGTACGTTCTTAGTTGTTACCATTTACTATATCCTAATCAGTCAGGTGCAACCAATCAAAATTGTGGACAGGTTCAAACATTATCCCTCTTCCACCAATTTGGAGAGTATAATTAAGTATGGCATATTATTGATTATTTTGTCAACTATATCTTTACATATTCGTTTTATCGATGTTTAGTGTTACTCTCGTCAGAATGAAGAAAATCTGTAGGACACTTTTCTCTCTAAAACTGATATTCTTTTATAGAAATCGAAAGAGCTATGTCTTTTTGAATCAGCGTTTTGATTTCTGTTTATACGCTATCTATTCAACAGCCCCTGCTAAAGCTGAAATTAAGAGAACATGCTCTTTCAGCTTCACCTTTTGCAAATTCCCCACTTTTTCTGAACCACCTAAAGCTAGGATTGGCACATAACCAAAGCATTCGTCATGAGTGGGAGTTCCTAGTTTTTTTTTGTGCTTCCTTATATGGAATCCAATCTAATTCTTCTGTTAAAAAGTCCTCATCCTCTACATCTTCTAAAAAGAATTCGAATCCCGACTCAATGACTTTCACTATACCCCGGCGAAAATTTAGGTGGTTCAAATATTTATTCTTTTCCCATACAATAATATCTCCCATCGCAGTAGTAAATAGAGGAATAGCAGAGTCATACCGAACGTAGGATTCTTCAAGTATATCGTTAAATTCCTTTGGATCAATCACTTTCAGATACCCATCAAGTGTTGAACCTATACCATACTCATTCCAAATAGATATTACTTTCTGTGGCACTAGGTTCTCGTATTCTTTAATTGTATCATCCGGCATCTTCATTTCTGTTTTGTATGTCTTCATAAATATCTCCCAAAATCCCTTCAGCCAGCAGTGCTCGATTATTATCCTTTACCTAGATTCAGAAACTCTTCAAACGTATTTGCTACAAAATAGGTCTCTGGATCTAATTCGCTTGACTCTTCGTGGTTCCACACACATACTACAGGCTTTTCTCTATTCTCTCTGAAATCCAAACACAGAAAATCTCCAGCAAACAAAACAGCAATGGGAAGAATATCCGCACTAATTAGCTCCTCATTATCTGTCAACCTATCTTCCAACTGTGCCAGTGTCACATCCATATCATATATTCCAAATTCATTGTCCTTAGGCACATCTAGTAAACATAAAAACCTGTCAATAATGTATTCATGATTATTGCAAACGAACGCTCCATCTACTGGAATACCACCGTTATTCTCTTTTAAAAATTCAACAAAATCGATAGGTAAGCTTACTCTCCAAAATCCTTCTTTTCTTTTAAATAACTCTTCCGTCGGCAATGGAAAAACTAGTGTATCTTTTTGAATCAACATTTTATTAGTTTCTCCCTGCATATTTCGTTTATTCAATTGCTCCTGTCAAAGCTGTTATCAAAAGAATATGCTCTTTAAGCTTTACCTTTTTCAAATTCTCAACTTTGTCACTCCCTCCAAGAGCTAGCAACGGAACATATCCAAAACATTCATCATAAGCAGGCTCTCCTAAAGCATTTGCAGCCTCTTGATATATTGGGAAATCCAAGTATTTCTCTTTAAAATAGTCACTTTCTAAATCGGAAAAGAAAAACTCAAACCCTGCTGATACTCCTTCAAAAACTCCCATTCTATAATTGAGCTTTCTTAAATATCTATTTTCCTCCCATGTAATAATATCACCCATGCTTGTAGCGAAAATAGGTATAGATACATCACTTCTAAAATAGCTTTCTTCTAAGATATCTTGAAAATCATCCGGGTTAATTATCTTAAGGTAACCGCTTAAAAGAGTACCTGTTCCATCATCTCGCCAAACACTCAATAGTTCATCCGGTATTTTACCACTATATTTCTGACATACTTCTTCCGCCATCTTATTTACGTGGATAAAGTCATTCGTACTTTTATTCAATTGTTCCTACTAGTGCTGAAATCAAAAGAATATGCTCTTTTAACTTCACTTTTTGCAAGTTCTCCACTTTTTCTGCACCACCTAAAGCTAAAAGTGGGACGTAACCGAAGCATTCATCATAAGCAGGTGTTCCCAGTTTTTTTAACTGCTTCTTGGTATGGTTTCCACATAAGATAGTCACTTTTGAATTTTTCTGATTCAAGACTCTGGAAAAAGAATTTGAATTTAGACATGATTGTTTTGACTATTCCATACCGATAATTAAGTAATCTGACATAACCATCTGACCAAATCAGAATATCTCCCATCGCGGTTGTAAACAAGACTACACTATCCTTATATCTTTCGCTACTTTCTTCTAAAATTTCTTCATACTCTTGTGGATTTACTAACTTCAAATAACCATCCATTAAAGTCCCGAAACCATAATTTTGCCATGCTTCCAGTATCTCTTCTGGAACTCGATCTTTATATTTAATAATTAAAGCTTCTGGTACAGATGCTTCAATTGAAAAACCATCGAATATTTTATCCATTAAGAAACCTCCTTTGTTATCATGACAGGTTCTTTGAACTCCCCCGTGACAAATCCCCATTGCTACTATTGCTCTTGAATTATTATATCTGTCTATGAAAAAAATTTTATAGTCTTAAACAGACCTAAATTGAGTTAATAGTTATCTAGACTGCTAATGTGCTCTCTCGCTAATTCATAAACTTCTTCCAAATATTTCTCGTATTCACTTTCATCAAGTATATCCAGCTTATTTTCAAGAATGCTCTCCTTGAAATTCCCTAGAATTTCAATTAATTCTCTATATGTCACATAAATATTATTTTTATAGTTCGCACTTTGTATTAGATCATATTCATAGTCACTCTTATAAAAGTCTACTGACTTATTCTTCAGCTGTTTGAAAAATCCATTTTTCCTAGCCTCAACAAACTGGTCTAATTCATTACCTCCAGTATTCAGCCATTTATTTTTGTCAGATTCATATGCGATCAACCAAATTTCAGAGTACATATTTTTTTCCGAATCTCCATCCGAAAAATATTCCTCTTTTATTCTATTTCTAAATTTCACAATTAAATCTCGTACACCTTTCTCTTTTTTTCTTTTCGAGACCATATCTAAGATAATAATTATTGCTAGCCAATTTTCTGAAACCAGCAATTTCTTGATATATCCTAGTGATAGAGAGATATTAAAGGTTTTTGCTAACCACACTGCCCAGATGATTTCCTCATCATTATTTAATTTCAGGTGAATATCAATAATAGTGTATATGGAATTTTTCAGTAAAATACGATCGATATGATTTTCATTATTTTTTATAATCAGAGTTATAATGCTTGCGAGATTTGGAAATTTCACAAGAATATTTATTATTATAGGCTCTATGTTTCTCCATTCTTTTTTTGTAAATTTCATCGTCCTAATAATTTTCAATCCGTATTTAAGTATAGCTATGTCTTTATATTCATGATATTCTATAACAGTTTTTTCTAATAAAATCATTGGATTTAACGAAACAAACACTTTCATTTGTTCAACCCATGCATTTCCAAATACAAAGGGACTTTCTAGTACATTAACCTTATTCTCATTTATAATTAGCTCATATCTCGCTAGCTCCTGTTGAAAACATGAAATTATACCATCAACTTGAGACCTATCTTGTACAAAAATAAAATAGTCATCTACAAATCGAAGATATTTAATATCTGGAATTCTAGCAATAATCTCTTTATCTACCGCACAAAGAATAATCTCTGAGACAATTCTAGATATAGCATTACCAGTTAATATACCATTGGTCTGCAGACTATTTAAAAGTTGAACACTATTATCAAGTTTATTTCCTAAAAGCGCTTTTATTTCCTTTATTCTTCTTCGCAAATGCTCTTGTGTGGATAGCCCATGCAATACTATGAGTATATATACTATCAAAAAATGATTGTATGTCTACCCTTATCTCATATAGATTATTCCTATATATTTTTCTAACTGATTCTTTTGTATCAGATAATTTGCTACCTCTTTTAGAGTACACAATATGATTCTCAGGCGCTTTTTCAATTGGCACCGTTAACGAATTTTTATTTTCGTTGAAGATAGCAAATATCTCATTAGAATTATCCACTATAGTTTTTGCAGCATACATATATTGATAAGGATTTGGTATTGCAAATTTCCTTCTAGAACTCTTATTTTTAAACCCGCTAAACCTAAGGGGCTCAGAATGTGGCATATTTTTCTCAAAAGCAACAGTTAACTCTAAATATTTATCGGCAAAAGCTTCTGAATTAAAACATGGCGGTAGCTCCTCTGGAAAATAGTCATTTCTCAACAAATTTTGTAGGATAAATATAATTAACCACTCCTTTAAACTTGTTCATATTTCGGAACAAGTATAGCCAGCATCTCTTTTTTTTCATTTACCTAAATAGTCATTTTATATGTGTCAACTAATTGTTGACGCCGTCATCTTCTCTACAAATATACTCCTTCTATTCAATAGCCCCTGCCAAGGCTGAAATTAATAGGATATGCTCTCTTAGCTTCACTTTTTGCAAGTTCTCTATTTTCTCTGAACCACCCAGAGCTAGAATTGGAACATAGCCAAAGCATTCGTCGTAGGCGGGAGTTCCTAGTTTTTTTACAGCTTCTTGATATGGATTCCACATAAGATCTGCTATCCGAAATTCCTCGTCCGCAGTATCTTCAAAAAAGAATTCAAATGAGAAGAAAATAGTTTTCACCATACCATATCGATAATTAAGCAATCGTACATAGCCATCCGACCATATTATTAAGTCACCCATGCCAGTTGCGAATAGGACGATACCATCTGTATACCGTTCGCTTGTGCTCTCTAAAATATCTTTATATTCTGCTGGATTTACTGATTTAAAATAGCCTCCCATAAAAATACCAAATCCATACTTCGTCCAAAAGTTAATCATTTCTTCTGGTAGCTTAGCACGATACTCTTCCAAAATATCATCAGAAACTCTTTCAACCAATTTAAAATCTTCTAACACGCTCATGCCCTACCTCCTAATGTTTTAAGCTAACATTTAAATAAATGTCCTTCCACTGTTCTTTTGGTACTTGACTTATCATCTGGTTTATTTGCTCATCAACAATATCTATTCGATACCTCCACTGGCCTCCAATTGATGAATTAATACGTCTATCTCCAAGCCCACCTATATTCAAAGGATTTCCACCGGCAATTTGGTCTGGATTATGCAATGCGGCTTGTGTATCCATCCATGACTTAGCTTGTTTCCTAGCCTCTGTAAGCGATATGCCACTTTTTCTTAATTCATTAACTTTTTGAGTAAAGTTTTCTTCTCGGGCAGCCTTCTGAGCCACATTTCCTTCCAAAGCTCTACCTTTCGCCAAATACATCTCCCGATTCGCTAAGTACTCACTAACCGTCAACTCGTTCATTCCTTTTTCTTGGTCTGCTAGTTGTCTCGCAAATTTTGCGGGGTCATGATTTGGGTTACGGCTGAATGTCACTTCAATTTTATCTAATTTCATGAACTTGGCTATTTTCGTGGCTTTACTCGCATTCTCCGCCTGCTTAATCTCGCCAACACCTTCAAATATGAGCTTAAATTCATCCGTTCTCGTCGATGCTTTGATGGCTTTTGCCGCTTTTCCTAACTTCCCAAAAGGAATGAAGTTCAATGCTGTGAATGCTGCCGCCTCGTTTTGCTCAAAGGGACTCAGCTTCTCTTGTGTTATTGGGTCAAGTCCTGTTTTCCAGCGATAGATATCGAAAATAGGTGCTACCATATCAATGAGGAAAATCGCGTTTTTCATCCCTGCCAACACATGCGCTTGTTGCCATTTCGCATTTTCATAAGTCGCTTGCCCATCTAGCTTCCCGTCTTTCGTGACAAATCCAGCCACATTGCCTTCTGGTATCACGGGTAATGGCCCATCTTCTGCCGCTTTGATAAGTCTTGCCGTCTCATTATCTTTCGCCAACTTCGCAATCGCTTCTTCTCGCGCCGTCCATTGCTTCTGCAACGCCGAACGCCACGCCATATTCAAGCCCATCATATTAAAAGTTCCAGTTTTGGCTTGGAAGGCTTTATCACTATCGATTTCCGCCAACCCGCGAACAATATTCGCCGTCAAATCCATTGCACGATCAAACGAAGTCGCTGTTTCCGCATCAAACCGATACAACGCCTCTAACTTCTCCTGCAATTTCCGCTTCAAATCCACAAATATCGGCGTAATCAACGCCATCCCAACCACATTATTACTCAGCTTTTCGATATCCTGAATCTGCCCATCCAATTGCCGAATCTGATTCCGAATCTCATCTTCTATCACATCCGTCGTCGCCACATCGGCTTGGAACTGCCGCGGAAACGCTTGATTTTGCCGTATCAATTCCTCACACAAACAAATCATGCCCTGCGCCAATGGTCGATACGTCGCCGCAAAATACTGTTTCGCGCTGTCATACGTTTTCCCCTGCAACTCCTGGTCAAACGCGAACTCATTCACCGCACGCATCAAGCCTTCCATTGCCTCTATCATATCATGATACGACGCCACCATACTCTCCGATTGCGCTTCAATTTCACCCAAAAAACCATTCAAACTCATACCTGCTCACCGCCTAACTCCACTTTCCGACGAGCCGCATAATAGTCTGATTCCTTTTCAATCAATGCACGCTTTTCACGTTCCATCCTGACCTGTTCTTCCTCCATGCCATCCACCACATGAAAATGTTGCCGCTGATATTCATGACGCTGCGTATCCAAAAATACCGCCATTTCTCGGTCTCGATGCCATGTACTACCAAGTTCATGAAACAGCCGATTGTTCCGATTATGTACAAAGTCCACCTCATCCAACAACTGCTTCTGCCTTCGAATTTCTCGTTCCTTCGCATACTGGTCATCCGCGACATGCCGCAACCGCTGATTCCAACTATCTATTTCTCTATCTTTATCATGCATCTGCCATCCCTCATTTCCCAATACGCGGAGCTGTCCCCGAAAAATCAAGCCCGTTCCCAACTTCGCGATCCACCCGTTCAAACTCCTGTGCGACCGAACGAATATGCGCCACATCACGCCCAAAACTCTTGCCCAGTTGCATCATCAATTGCTTTGCTTTATCCGAGCTCTGTTTGGCGTCATGACTCACCTTCACACTCGTCCGATTCGCCAATTGCACCTGCTTCGAACCCGATTGCCGCATCGCATCTGTCGCGTGTCCCATCGAAGTCGCCACCTGATTTGCCCGTCCAAGATTACTTTTTATTTGACTCATGTAAACCCTCCCATATCTGTATTCTTCTATTATATGCAATATTCCCCCAACTGTACAGCCTCTTTTAATCCGAAACACAAAAACAAGGCGTACCAGTCCATCCCGATACAGCCTCACTTAACCCTGAAAAAACAACTCTAAATCACTAGCTCCAAGAACGTCTCCACAAAGCCATTCCCATCAAAAAAAATATCATCATTTGTGATACGGTTCCCCACGATTAATCCGAAACGCCCGGTAAACCTGCTCTACCAAAACCAATCGCATTAGCTGGTGCGGCAAAGTTAGCTTACCAAACGACAATTTCTCATCACTTCGCTTCAAAACCGCATCACTCAGCCCCAGCGAACCACCAATCACAAATGCGACCTTGCTCTTCCCATATGTAGCCAGTCGATCCAAGCCCTCCGCAAATTCCTCACTACTTTTCTGCTTCCCGTCAATCGCCAGCGCAATCACATGAACATCATCCGCAATCTTCGCTAAAATCCGCTCCCCTTCTTTGTCCTTCACTTGCACCATTTCGGCATCACTCAACACTTCTGGAGCTTTCTCATCCGGCACTTCTACAATCGTCACCTTAGCATATGGGCCTAAACGCTTGGTATACTCCGCAATCCCTTGAATCAAGTATTTCTCTTTCAATTTCCCTACCGTTAAAATCTGTATATTCATAGCTTATCCACTCCTTACTCACATTTTATCCACAGAAATTATCCACATATCCACAATCAATTTCTACATTTTGTGCCTGAACATTCGTTCCCTACCATATATATCGCTCTATTTTCACAGTATCCACAGGTTATCCACAGATTTTCCGACTTATCCACTAGCGTAAACTCAGGAACCGTTTCCACCCCGTAAACCCAGTCATCTAGCGCTTCTTCGATATGTTCTTCACAACTATAAATCGGTTTTCCCAATATTATTCCTTCTTTCTTATGACACAAACTGTGGATAACCACACTGAGTGTATGTATCTATCCACTTAGATTACTTATTATGATAGGCGTAATCTGATTAAGCGTCAACTACCATTCGAATTTTTCTAATTTATTTGTCTATTTTTAGCTGAATATCTATTTTTCGTATATTTTTATTCTTATTTCTTCTCTTTTTAGCTATAAATTATTATTTTTTAACTTATCCCCAGATTTTTAAGTTGTTACACACAAGTTATCCCCATTTTTAATATATATATCCACAAGTATTTCTACATTTCGTGTCCGAATACACGTTCTCTACGACATATTGATATTTACTAATATTCTTATACACAGGTTATCCACATGCCACTGATTATCTTTATTCCTAACAATGCCTCAATAAAACCTTGTATAGCAACACTTAATGCATCATCTAGTTATCATTATTTAATTTTTATTCACAACGACTCATTTCTCTGTGGATAACTTTTCATTAAAAATCACTCTATAAAATAGTTATCTATTTGCTCTCTATCATAATCTAGTATCCAGTCTTGGTATTGTTCATAAAGCGACCTCAGCGAACTCGACTCGTTGCCCACAATATCCAGACCTCTATCATCGTATGCATGAAAAATAATATTGGTCCTCGTGTTAATAAACCAGCACTGACCATGTAATCGCGGTTTGCGCATTAAATCTACATTCAAAATAGCTTGTAACATTCGGATATAGCGCAAATCTTCTATCTTACATTTCAAAATTACTCTTTCCTTTGAATCCATACGCAGACTGTATTTCAAGTTTTTATTTTTCAAATAGCGTCGAATGGAGTCTTTATCCTTATCCACAACTAGGTAGATGATATCGTTGGGTTCGAATATCTCTTGAAAAAGGCTTTTTGCTCAATAGTTTACCCGTTTGAAGTAGATTTCCTCATCCATTTCTGCTGGATCACCCAATTCAAAACGAATTCCAACAGGAGCATTATAAAAAAAGTGGCGGTTCTAACTGCAGTTTCCCAAAATTATGACTGAAATACGTCTCAAAATTTTTGCTCATGGTTCTTCCTCCTTACTCGGCATCATTAATAATATCTATCAAACCTTCTAAATCTAGGCCAATCTTATTTGGTTCATCATTCGATTTTAAGCCGATCTCCATAAAAAGAGACGACAGAACATCTAATATATCCTCTACAGCTTCAGAATCTAGCGCGTCTTCGCCTTGCTTCTCGATAATTTCTATATAATGACCCCTCTGATAACGCTCTAAAACACAATATAATAAATTTTTTTGTACAGTCTTCACTACTTTTTCACCCCTTACTGTGTATATTATCCGTTTGAAATAAATATCCGATGTTTTCTTTACTCACTACTACAATTTTCCCATCAAACGCGTAACAATGCTGAACATCTATTTCTTTACCATTTTCATCTGTGATTGCAAATTGATTCACCGTTTCTTGTATCAGATCATGTCGTATGATGTTTTTATGATTGCAGCTCCATATAATGTCGTCCATTATCGTCGCAGTAGATGGGCTATAGCCACAATTTATAATACTACGGACACTGCCACTCGGCTTTATACAAATACACTGATTTTTGCCCTCCCACGAATATTGAAAAAGCCAAATCTCCTCGGTATCGCTATCATAAGCCATCGCCGTACCGTCAAAAATAAGACCTCTCGCCGTTTGGTGCAAGGGAAAACGCCTCGTACCATTTTTCTCAATCACCGCTAATCCTTCGTTACTAGTCGTATCGGTAGTCGCTTCTTCATTGAAAAGTAGCCAAAAATCGTCATTGACTCGCTCAATTCCTTCCAGACCATCACCCCAAAAATCAAATTTTGCTAAGCCATTTCTGATTATGATAATATTTTTCTCCTCATTTCCCATGAAAAATGGACAAACCCAGAGAAGTAGCTCATCTTCGTCTAGTCTGATACATTGCCAAACTTCTGGGATAAAATCTAGATTCCGAATTATCTGCCTCGTCTCGCTTTTTATAATGCATCGGTTCTCTTCTATGTACATGCTCGCAATCATCGCCGAGTCGTCAGTTGGAATTAGAAACCCGTTTGATTCCAGCGCGCCAATTTTTCGAAAGTTGATCGCTTTCACTTTACTCACCTCGGAAATCACAACATACAGACATGCCTCAAAACCAGCATCGAGAAAACGAAATTGAATCGGGTACTGGCCATTCGTTATCGCGGGATCAGCTTTATGTTGGCTGAATATACTTGGGATATCCAACTCATCAAGTGCCCTCTCATCGCCGAATACAAAAGTCCCTGGAAATCGGCTTATAGTATCAAAAATATGATTGGCGATGTTTGTTTTGAACTCGATAACGCCGTAGAAAGTCGTGTACCCAGCTTGATCTACGTATTCTCCCGATAAAATACTGTCTTGCAATGGCAACTCATCTCCATAAGTTTTCCATAATTTCTGGTAGTAATCTATTCGCGTCGGAAATTCGACTTCATTTGTTATCAGTGCAAAATAATGCAGCTCTGACGGCAAAATTCGGCTCAATTCATCGATGCAATAATTCGGATATGCCATATTTCCAACTTCTAAATGCGTGCCATTTATCGCAATTCGTTTGAAATTCGGACTTATTTCTTGGGTTTCCGTCCAATTTTTATTCATGGGAATCTCCTCCTTAGCTCAAATTCTAACATAAAATCGCCTCCCAAAAACATAAAAAACCAGAAATGCATCGCGACGCATTCCTGGCTCTACTCTTCATCACTTATTTCTAAAATAAATACAGCGGTACTTTTTTCGTCACGCTCTTCGTTCCAACTTTATTCGTAATCCACAGAACTTTTGGTTTTGGACTGTAAATAGGCTTCAGCGTGAAATTCACTAGTGGTCCTGTTTTGAGTGTGATTGGCTTGGTCAGTGCTTTTCCCGTAGTGTCCCTCAGCTGAATCGTCTTGGTCGACGTGTCAGTGAATGAGCGCATGATGCCGCCGCTGATGATGCCTTTTTTGTAAGTTGGGAGCTGAATCACAGTGTCCAGATAGCCTCCTATTTTTTGAAATGGCTTGGCGTTTAGTGTGTTTTGACCGATGTATAGTGTATCCACGACTGGTAGCTTACGAATCGGGGTTCCAGCGACGATTTGCTTCACGTTTTTGCTGGTGATTTTGTTGCCGGTAACCGTCACGAGCGATGTGCCGAAATAGGTTAGTTTGCCGCCAATTGTCTCGGTTTTCTCGCGGACGTCGATTAGGGTTTTGTAGTAGGTCGGGATGTCGCCGTTAATCGTGAACGTATTTTGGCGAATCGTAATGCCGGATGCCAAACTGCCATCGCTCGCTCCTCCGAAAATTCGAATCGGAAAACTGATATTTTGGGCGGTAAATTTGTTTTTTTTCGACTAAAATGTATTTGGGTGCTGTGTATGTGTTGCGGAGTCGCAGGTTGAAGGTCATGAAGGAAATCGCGTCGGGACTATTGATGGTGACAATATCATTTTGGTAGACGGCGTGCGCGATGCCGCTGCCTCTAATACCTGTATAGCCAACGTAACGCGCATTTTTCACGCCCCATTTTTGCTCGATTTTTTGGTTATCAGTGATGCGTTTATTGTTTTCTTTTTGTAGGGAAACATTATTGCCAGTGATATAAACGTAGTTATTGGCTGGACCGTAGCTGTCGATTCCGCCGTCAAGCATCATGTCGGGCGCGATTTTAGCCGCTTTGGCCGCGTTATAGTGATAACCGCCGAAACGCTCCATCCAATCAATAACTTTATTATTGCGGATGTAGACGGGGGCTTTGGCTGAGCCATTTCCTTGGTACAAACTGATACCGGAACGGCCGGAATTCTTCACGATATTGCCGTCGATTCGTAATCCGTCTGTATAGCTTGCGGTGATCCCACTTTGTAGTCCTGAATTAAGTATTTGATTATTAGAAATATTTACGTTCGTCGCCTTGGCGATACTTAACGCCGCGGAACCTACTTGATTGGCGTTTAAAATCATGTTTTGAACCTGAATATTGTTTTTTGTCGGCTTTTTGTACACAGCATGATAATTCGCCGTAGCTTCTGCTTTTGGTACTGCGCCGATTTCGAGTAAATTGCTTTGGTACACGTATACATTATGTTTTTGGAAATCGTATTTTGGCATATCTGGATTGTATTGGAGCGTGAAGTTTCGCAGTTGCAGATTGTTCACTGTCGTAATGCCTTTGCCTGTCTCTGTCGTCATCGGACCGTTATTGAGCGTGATTTTAGAGTCGGCCGGGTTCGCAGTTGCCCCCACCAATGTAACATTTGATTTCAAAATAATACTTCCTACTACTTCAAAATTCCCTTTTGGAATCGTGATAGGTGGTTTTTGACGTATTGATGGCGGTTTGTAAGACTTCGGTGTTATGAGCCTTGATTTCCGTCGTTGCGCCTGGTTTTAGATTTAATGTCGTTGCTTTTACATTCGCGCCTTGGATGAGTAATCCGCCCATCAAGACCATCGCAAAACTGAGAAGCAGTAAAATTCCTTTTTTCATCTTCACTACCCCCTAATTTTCTATAAAAGTAAAATTAATTACAATTTAAAGCCATCTAATTTCTTCCTTACATTTTTAACAAATGGCTTGTTTGCTTACTTAAATCTATTTCCCCGTTCTAAAACATATGTAAACCTTCGTGTAATTGTGAACAAATGTGTCGAAATTGTGAACATGACAAAAAAACCGAGCAATGGAGGCAAATCGATCGCCCTCATTACTCGGTTTCCATCATATTAAAATTTATTTGTTAGGAGTTTCGTCTGAACCATGTAACGCTTCTGGTTCTGTTACTGCGCTACTTGTTGTTTCTGGCTCATCAGCGGTACGCGGTGCGGAAACAGCCGCTATGACTTCTTCGCCCTCAGTAATCACTTCGTAGTCGCCATTTTTAGGAATGTCTGTTACCGTAATCGCATCACCGATATCAAGATCTGTAATATCGATTTCTACTACTTCCGGTAATTTGTCTGGTGTTGCAGAAACAGTGATCTCATAAAGAACTTGTTGTAGTACGCCGCTTAGCTTAACGCCTTTAGACTCACCAACAAGGTTGATTGTCACGTTCGCTTCCACTTCTTCAGACATGTTTACCGCTAGTAAATCGATGTGCTCGATGTCCCCTTTTAACGGGTCTATTTGGTAATCATGTAATAGTACATTTAATTTTGCTCCGTCAACCGATACTGAAAATACGGAATTTCGGCCATTATCTCGAACTGCTTTAATAAATGTTAAAGAGTCTACGGAAACTGGCACGTTTTCTGCCTTGTAACCATATATAACACCTGGAATTCTACCTGCATTACGGATAGACGTTATGTTCGAATGCGGTTTTGTTTCTCTTTTCTGGACCTCTAATGTTGTTGCCATAAAAAATCACTCCACTCATTCAATTTATGTTGTACACCTCCATCATATACCCTTTCTGAAAAAAAAATGAAACAATAAGGGTTTACGTTGCGCTATTTAAGGCTAAAGATAGGAAGAATCCTTTTTAGCAAAAACTGTATCACAACGCTTACATGTTTTTAGTATAACACTTTTCAAATCGCAAGTAGTTCATGGTTTCACAAATGAAGATTGCGTGTTATACTGTACTAGTAGATCGTATTTTTTGAAGGAGGAATTTAAAAATGAAAGATCATCAAAAAATCATTTTAGTTGGAGACGGAGCAGTTGGTTCTAGTTATGCATTTGCTTGTGTGAATCTCAATATCGGGCAAGAATTCGGAATCATTGATATAGATAAGGATAGAACGATTGGGGACGCGATGGATTTAAGTCATGCGGTACCTTTCTCAGCGCCTAAGAAAATTTACTCAGCGAATTATAGTGATTGTCACGATGCGGATATCGTTGTTGTTACAGCTGGTACGGCGCAAAAACCTGGTGAAACTAGACTTGATCTTGTGAGCCGTAATATACGTATTATGAAATCAATTGTGGACGAAGTGATGGCGAGCGGTTTTGACGGTATTTTCTTAGTTGCGTCGAACCCTGTCGATATTCTTACTTATGCGACTTGGAAATTCTCTGGCCTGCCAAAAGAGCGCGTGATTGGGTCTGGTACGAGTCTTGATACGGCGCGTTTTCGGATGTCGATTGCGGATTTCTTGAAAGTCGATGCGCGTAACGTCCATGGTTACATTCTTGGTGAGCATGGCGATACGGAATTTCCAGCTTGGAGCCACACAACGGTTGGTGGACTGCCAATTACGGAGTGGATCGATGACAGTGAGCAAGGTGCGATGGATACGATTTTCGTGAGTGTTCGTGATGCGGCTTATGAGATCATCAATAAAAAAAGGGGCGACATTCTACGGGATTGCAGCGGCACTTGCCCGGATTACAAAAGCGATTCTGAATAACGAAAACGCGATTTTGCCACTGTCTGTGTACATGGACGGGCATTATGGCTTGGATGACGTGTATATCGGCGCGCCGGCTGTCGTGAACCGTAAAGGTGTGCGCCACGTTGTTGAGATGAAATTGAATGACAAAGAGAAAGAAGAAATGGCGAATTCCGCAGCTACTTTGAAAAAAGTGTTGGATGATGCGATGAAAGATTATTGATAGTAAACTTGAACCTAATTTTATATTTTGCACAAAAAACACCTGATTATATTCATAAACCAGGTGTTTTTTGTTTGCTGAAAATTATTTTTTGATTACTTTTGTATCTAGTAATTTACCAGATTTGTCAAAAGCTTCTACGGTTATCATATCGCTTTGACTCTTTAATTTATCCAATATATAAAATTTGAACGTACCATCTTTACTTATTGTTCCACCTTTATATGGCGTATTATTTACCGTCACGACTAAATAATGAACAGCACCCGTAAATGTACCTTCTATATTTTTAGTCCCCACGTTCACTTCTCCAGCTATTGTAATAGAGCCTTGTGTTGGTATCAGTGTTTTGATAGAAACGGCTTGCTTATCAAGTTGCTTGTTTTTACTATCAAATACGCGCACTACAACAACATCGGTCGTTTTTGTCACTTTATCATTAGAATAAAATTGGAATGTCCCACCAGACAGTGTACCGCCTTTATAGAGGACGTCATTCACGGTTACTTCCATTCGAGCGACATCACCAGTATAAGTTCCTGTAATATATTTATCTCCTGGGATCGCCATTGTTGCTGGAGTTACTTTACCCGTGGTTTCTGCAATGATTTTAAGTTCTTGTCGTACTATCTCCTTGCCGTTTTGATCATAAGCAACCATAAAAATAGCATCTGTTTTCTTAATTTTTTTATCGTTAGCATAGAAGCTAAACACACCATTTTTCAACGAGGAATTTTTCGACTCTTCACCATTTTGAACAAAAGAAATTCTTGCAATATTCCCGCTGTATTCTCCAGTCACGTATTTATCGGCACCGATGTGAAAATCATTTAAGTCTAGATTCCCATTAGCTATCGTTTGAGCATTTAGTAACGCTTGAGCTTTATCTAGTTTTGTTTGGAAATCTGCGCGTACTTCACTATCAGAAATTTCATTAATAAGGTTTTGTGTTGTGTCAATCGCCTTTTGATTTGTCGAGTCTTTTATTTCATTGCTAGTTACTTGATTATCTTGGAAAAGTTCGTTCAGAGAGTTGCTTGCGTCTGTTTTGATTTCTAGCTCTCTTGCTGTTCGTTTTTCTAGCAGTTGCTTTGCGATGTCTAACTCGACTTGCAATTCATTTTTTAGTGAAGTATTGCTAATTGTGTTTATTAACGCTTGAACGTTGTCGATTTTTTGTTGATCTGTTGTACTTTTTTAAAATTGCTAATTGGGAATTTTCTTCTTCATAGAAATTATTAATCGCAGCGTACACTGCATCTTTTTGTTCTGTATTATCTGGGTTTAATAGTTGCTCTGCCTTATTCAATAACTCAATAAGCCTCGTTTTTTCTACTGATTCTGGCGTTTCAGGCATTTGGGTTCGTGCTAGATCTATATTTTTTTGCGTAATTTCTACTTGAAGTGTTTCAAAAGTATCGTCACTAAATAAGTTGTATATTCCTTGGCCAAATTCAGTTAAGTTTACACCATTTCCTGTCGGCGTTAGTGGTAATTTAATAATAGTCGAATTTTGATAACTATTTTCACCCCAAAACGCTGAATTTAGCGTTCTTAATTGAATGAATCCACCTGATAGGTTACGATTACGCAAATCCAGTGAATAGATTTCCGAAGCATTTGTTTCACTTTTTTTTGTATACTCTCAACACCTCGCCGTTTGGTAGTTCTATTTTGATACCATATCCCTTCCAAAGACTCGTCATATCAATAACTAGGCGATCATTTATGATAGAAACATTGTCTAAATATTTATTTTGAGAAGCATAGCTTTCTTCCATTATATTTTGAAATTGATTTCCATCTTTGTATACTGGTGATCCATTTTTCTGGGTGCCATAATTGAAATCCACTGCCTCTATTTTGGCAATTTCTGTGCTTGCGTTACTAGAAGGATTAGTGAATACGAAAAATATATTTTGGTTACCGGTTGTTTTAGATATTTTAATAATATTTGATGTCCCTGAGCTAGACTTATTTAATAACTTACTTCCTATTTTCGTACCTTCTGGACTACCTAATCTAACTTCGACTGTTACGTTGTCATATAGAGAGTTAGCCGTTAGTTCTATTTCGCCAATATTATTATCCAAATTCACATTTTTAAAAGAGACCCAGTTCTGATTTGCTATGTTTGTTAGGACTAAATCTTGACTTGAGTTCACTGTATTCAGTGCGCCATAGCTTGTATCATAGGCGTTCACTGGGACTTCCCCTGTTAAAACTGGTTGTTCTCCGGTCAAGCTATGATATACATTATTGGCTAAAATAGCTGCTCCCTTAGCGTTAGGATGGACGCCATCTGGCATGAATTCTCCTGCACCTAATAATGCCGTATTGTTATCAATAATGGAAATATCTAGCCCAGCGCGTTGTGCAGTTTCGACTATTTTCGGTAGAATTTTTTTCTACATTACTTGGCTCAATAAGGTATATATTTTTTTCAACCTTTGGTGGTATTGAGATATAAATAATTGGTTTTGTGTTCAACGCTTTGTATTTATTTATCAACTTCAGATAATCATCAATATAATTATTAATTTTAGAATAATTGGTTGGTTTCGCATCGTTAGTTCCTAATTGGATGATTACCGCGTCTGGATTTGATCCTAGGCTATTTGTGTATTCGCTTGTTTTAATATATGGATCATTCCCATTTTCCAACAACGTTTTACCGCTATTCCCAAAATTCATCACGTTATATTTTGATCCTAATCTATTGTTCAACTGTTTAGGATAACTGTTAGCAGATGGATTTTCAACGTTCATCCCAAATGTGATGCTGTCTCCCACTGCTGCTATATTAATCGGTTTGCTATTTGAAAAAACATGTATCAGAGCCTTGACTGATTGACTACTAGTGATTGTTTTGCCCGATATCTCATATTTACCAGTTTTTTCGAATATTTCGGATGATATAGGATCCCACTTAACTGCTACTTTTGACAGTTTATATTGGCTATTTGCTTCGTCTACCTCTTTAGGCAATTGAACCTCACTCCCAACTGTAGTCATAAGATTTACCGTGGGAATAAATTGTTCGGTCGTGGCTTGCGGTGTAAGGGGTATCATACTAAATATTAGCGCTGCAATACTCAATAGAATCGGGATACGGGTTATTTTTTTTGATATTCATAATTCGCTCCTTTAACTTTTTGCTACTTATAATTTTAAAGAAAGAGCCTGGGACTTAGCCTCGATAAATCGGCAAAGCAATGATATGCTCTGTTGGCTCTGTCCCAAACTCTCTATTCTAACCTATTACATTATTTTGCTAAGACTGTTGTTGTTTTTGTATCTAGTACTTTTCCTGTTTTGTCTAATGCTTGAATTTCGATGATATCATCAACTAATATTGTTTTACCAAATACGTAGAATTTGAATGTACCATCAGCGTTGAATGTACCACCGCTGTATGGAGCTCCTCCAACTGTTACTTTCACTGACTTCACATCACCCGTGAATGTACCGGTAATGTTTTTGTCACCTACTGTGAAAGTATCTAGTGCGATTTCTCCTGTTGTTACTACTGCTACTCCTTTTAATTTCACAACTTTTGTATCTAGCAGTTTACCTGATGTATCATAGGCTCTCACTGTTACTACATCTGTAGCTGCTTTAATTTTATCATTACTATAGAAAGTGATTGTACCGTCTTTCACTGTACCACCCTTGGAAATTACTTCTTCTGCTGTTCCTCTTTTAACTCCAACTGTAATCGAAGCTACATCGCCAGTATATGTTCCAGTAATGTTCTTGTCGCCTGGGATTGTCATTTCTTTCGGTGTAATTGTTCCTACTGAAATAGCTGGATACTTCACTTGTTGGCGTGACAATTCTTTACCTGATTTATCGTATGCTACCATAATTACTACGTCTGTTTTCTTGATTTTTTTTGTCATTTACATAGAAGCTGAATTCGCCATCTTTCAAAGCTGCGCCATTAAATTTGTTATTTTCACCGTTTAATAGCATAGATATACTAGCAACGTCACCTGAATACGTTCCTGTGATATATTTATCACCAATTGTAAATTCATTAGGTTTTACTGTTCCTGCTGTTGGTACGGCTAACAATTCTTTGGCTTTATTTAGATTGTTTTGTAGTGCTGCTTTTTTAGCTGTATCTGTTACTGCGTCTACTGCTTTTTGTGCGTCATCAATTGCTTTTTGATTTGTTGTTGGTTTGATTGCATTTGATGTTGGTAGGTTGTTTGTGAACAACTCATCTACTGCTTTTGTTGCTGCATCTTGTTTCGCTTTTTCTGCTGTTGCTGCATCTAGTAAGCTTTGTGCTTTATCTAAGTCTTTTTGTAGTGCTGCTTTTTTCGTTGGATCTGTTACTGCGCTTACTACTTTTTGTGCGTCATCAATTGCTTTTTTGATTTGTTGCTGGTTTGATTGCGTTTGATGTTGGTAGATTGTTTGTGAATAACTCGTTTACTGCTGTTGTTGCTGCTTCTTGTTTCGCTTTTTCTGCTGCTGCACCATCTGTTGCTGCATCTAAAAGAGCTTGTGCTTTATCTAGGTTAGCTTGTAGTGTTGCTTTTTTCGTTGGATCTGTTACGCCATCAATTACCTCTTGTGCATCATCAATTGCTTTTTGATTCGTTGTTGGTTTGATTGCGTTTGTTGCTGGGCTATTGTTTGTGAACAACGCATTGACTGCATCATCTGCTGCTTTTTGGTTGGCTTTTTCTGCTGCTACAGCTGCATCTAATAGGCCTTGTGCTTTATCTAAATCTGCTTGTAATGCTGCTTTTTTCGTTGGATCTGTTAATCCGTCAATCACTTTTTGTGCATCATCAATTGCTTTTTGATTCGTTGTTGGTTTGATTGCGTTTGTTGCTGGGCTATTGTTTGTGAATAATGCATTAACCGCTTTATCTGCTGCTGCTTGTTTTGCTTTTTCTGCTGCTATCGCTGCATCTAAAAGCTCTTGTGCCTTATCAAGATCTGCTTGTAATTCTACTTGTTTTGCTGGATCTGTTACTGCATTTACTACTTTTTGTGCATCGTCAATTGCTTTTTGACTCGTTGTTGGTTTGATTGCATCTGTTGCTGGATCGTTACTTGTGAATAATGCCTTTACTGCATTGGCTGCTGCTACTTGACGATCTTTTTCTGCTTGATTTAAAGCATTTTTAGCATTTAAAAGCGTTTGGGCACGGTTCAAGTTTCTTTGTAGTGCTACTTGTGCTGCTGGATCTTTTACAAGGTCTACTTGGATTTGTGCTTCATCAATTTTTGCTTGTGTTGTTACATCTTTAATTGCATCTGTTTTTGGTGCGTTATCTTTGAATAATTGGTTTACAAGATAGCCTGCAACCGCTTGTTGTTCTTTATCTGCTTGATCGGCACTGCCACGAGCGTCTAGTAAGGCTTGCGCTTTGTTTAGATCTGCTTGTAGTGCACTTTTAGTTGTTGGATCAACAATAGCATTGATTGTTGTTTGCGCGTCGTCGATTGCTTTTTGGTTTGTTACTGCTTTGATCTCGTTGCTTGCTGGTGAATCGTTAACAAATAATTCTTTCACTGCTTTATTTGCAGCTGCTTGTTTTGCTGATTCAGATTGTGAAGCATCGCGTGTTGTTAGTAGTTCTTTTGCTCTGTCTAGGTCTGTTTGCATTTGTGCTTTTTTTCACTGGGTCTGTTGCTTGATTTACTAGACCTTGTGCTGCATTGATTGAACCTTGCGTTGTTTCTGGTTTGATTACATCTATGATTGGTGAGTTACTGTTGAAAAGTGCATTTACCGCAATCCGTGCGTCGTCATCTTTTTTCTTGTTGTCAGCATCAAGAAGACTTTGAGCTTTGTTTACTAAATTAGTTAGATTTGTTTTTTCAGCAGAGTCTGGTACGCTTGCTGCTAATGCTTTTGCTGCGTTAATATCACTTTGAGTTATGTTAGCACCAAGTTTTGTAAATGTGCTGTCGCTGAACAAGTTGTATACTGCTTGACCGTATGTGTTAATTGCGACACCCGTGTTGCCTGATGAACCTAGATAGATTGTCGCTATTCCAGCACGCTCATACGAACCATTTGGGTTTAACGTTCTCAATTGAATCGTTCCGCCATTTAGGGCTTTCAAATCAACTGTATAATAATCATATACGTTCTTGTCTGAAGATTTATATCTGTCGATAACTTGACCAGTCGGTAGAATTATTCGGATTCCGTAATTTTTCCATACAAGTGTCATATCAATGTAAAGAATATCGTTAGTGATTTGCACCATTGGGAAAAAAGCGTTTTGACCACTAAGATTCCCTGTGAAATTTTGGAATTTGTTCGCTGTTGACTCATATACTGGTGCTGATGCTGTAGCTTGAATTCCTTCTGCTGCTTGAGCGGGGGTTGCGAAAACATTAAATGGAGTTACCACACTCGCTCCGATGATAGATGCTACTGTTAATGTACTTACTAATTTCTTAATTTGTTGCTTTTTCATAAAAATAATACCTCTTCCTTGTTTTAATATTTGTCGAGTTCACCAGACCTAGATACTCACTGTTTTACTAACACGTTACCTTGGTGGTGACTACATTCATTAGTATAGAACAGAAATTAAAGTCCGTTTTCTAGTAATATAGATTCAAAAGCACATGTTCTTGAACCTTTTATGACTTTCTTTTTAATAGTCGTGCCTTATTCCTCTACTATTTCGCTTTAAAATAGTCAGGTATTCTATTCGAAATCCTTCTCTACCAGCATTCTAACCCTTATCTTCGTTGTTATATTCTATTAAAAATTGATAGTATGCTTGCATGTATAATAAATATTGACGTTAACGCATCGATTACTATCTATCTGTAAAATCGAAACGTAATTGCTAGATTTTTTTCAAATATATTCTTGAATCCCACCGATTTTATATGCTTTTTTTACAATTGGCATGCACCTCCTCAGTCGTCAAGCTAATTCTATTGCAGCTGTACTACATAAAAAAGAGAGAATGTTTATAAACTTTTTTATAAACATTCCTCTTGTTTCAATTAATTATTTGATCAATTCTGCAACTGTTACTGTTTTTGTATCTAATACTTTGCCTACTTTATCTAATGCTTGTATCGTTACAATCTCATCTGCTGATTTGATTTTGTCTAGTGCGTAGAATTTGAATGTACCGTCTGCATTTAATGTTCCGCCTTTGTAAGAAGTTTCTCCTACTGTTACCATGAATGACTTCACATCTCCTGTGTATACTCCTGTAATGTTTTTATCGCCAACTGTGAAGGTATCTAGTGTAACGCTGCCTTTTGTTACTGCTACTACTGCTTTTAATTTCACTGTTTTCGTGTCTAGCAGTTTACCTGCCGCATCATAAGCTTTTACAATTACTTTGCTAGTCGCTACTTTAATTTTATCTTGGCTGTAGAATTTAAACGTTCCATCGGCTACTGTTCCGCCTTTATATTCTTTATCATCCACATCAACAGTAATACTGGCTACATCACCTGTATATGTTCCTACAATATTTTTGTCGCCTGGGATTGTCATTTCTGTCGGCGTGATTTTACCTTCTGTAATGATGCTAAATTTCACTTGTTGTTTTGATAATTGTTTGCCGTTTTTATCGTATGTTACTACAAAGATAGTATCTGTTTTCTTGATGCCTTTGTCTTGTGCGTAAAAACTGAATGTTCCGTCTGTTTTTAATGCTCCGCCAGTATATTCTACATCGTTTACAAATATAGATAGTTTCTTCACGTCGCCAGTGTATGTTCCAGTTACGTACTTGTCTGTACCTATTGTAAATTCTTTTGGTGATGCATTTCCTGTAGTTACGTTAGCCGCATTTAAAAGTGATTTCGCTTTGTCTAGATCTTTTTGTAGTGCTCCTTTTACCGCTTCATCTGTTACTGCGTCAATTGCTTTTTGTACATTATTGATTTTATCTTGTGTTGTTGTGTCTTTGAGCGCGTTTGTAGTTGGCGTATTGTCTTTAAAGAGATCTTTGACAAGGTTTGTCGCCGTTTCTTGACGAGTTTTTTTCTGCTTGTTCTGCTGCTTTCTGCTCATTTAATAGTTCTTGTGCACGATTTAGATCCTTTTGTAGTGCTGCTTTTACTGTTGTATCTGTTACTTCATCCATCACTTTTTTTAGCGTCATCTATCGCTTTTTTGTGTTGTTGTCGTTTTAATTGTATCTGTTGCTGGGTTGTCGTTACTAAATAGCTCTTTCACAGCCTTTGTTGCGGCTGTTTGACGTGCTTGTTCTGCTGCTGTAAGTTCAGATTCGTTGCGCTCATTTAACAATGTTTGTGCGCGATCTAAATCTTTTTGTAATACTGCTTTTATCGCTGGGTCTTGGATACGGTCTACTTCTACTTGCGCGTTATTAATTTCTTCTTGACCTACAACGCTCTTGATTGCATCTGTTGTCGGTGTGTTGTTTTCAAACAACTGCTTTACAAGGAAGGTAGCTAATGCTTGTTGTGTTTTATCTGCCGCGGCTGCTTCGCTACGTTCTTTTAATAATTCCTTTGCACGGTCTACTTCTTTTTGTAATGCTTCTTTTGCGACTGGGTCTTTTACTGCATTAACTGTTTCTTGTGCTGCATTAATTGCGCTTTGATCTGTTGTCGTTTTTATTTTATCGCTTGTTGGGTCATTGTTTTCAAATAGCCCTTTTACTGTTTGGTCTGCTAATTGTTTTGCTGTGGCTTCTTGTTCTAATGCGATGCGCGCTACTAATAGCTCTTTTGCTTTATTCAAATCTGATTGCATTTCAGCTTTTTTCGCTACATCTGCTACTTCATTAATCAGTTTCTGAGCATTATCGATTGCTGCTTGATCTGTTGTTTCTTTAATCACATTTGTGCTAGGAGTATTGTTATTGAATAGTGCATTTACTGCGTTACGAGCGTCATTTTCTTTTGCGATACTATCGTTAAGCAGTTTTTGCGCTTTGTCTGCTAGCTCTGTCAATCTTGTTTTTTCTGCTGAAGCTGGGACGCTCGCTGCTAATGCTTTGGCCGCATCAATATCACTTTGTGTTACATTGGCTGCCAATGCTGTGAAGGTACTGTCGCTGAACAATCCGTATACAGCAGTTCCGTAGTTAGAAAGTGATAGGCCCGTGTTTCCAGTCGCTACTAATTGTACCGTTGCTACCGCTGCTCGTTCGTACGTACCATTCGGATTCAAGGTTTTTAATCGAACCGTACCAGCTGCTCTTCCTTTTAGATCAAGTGTATAATATTCAAGTATACCTTTCTCTGCTTTTTTATAGTATTTAATAATTTCGCCATCTGGCATAGTTACTTCAATTCCGTAACCTTTATATACAAGTGTCATATCAATGTAGAGAAGATCATTCGTAATATCTACTTGTTGGAAAAAAGCATTCTGAGCGCTAAGATTACCGCTGAAATTCACAAATTCATTTCCACCTACTGGATAAGTGGGTGCTGATACTGTTTGCGTTCCTTCTGCTGCCAATGCCGGGCTCGCAAACACACTTAGTGGTGTTACAATACTCGTTCCTAGAATAGATGCTACCGTCAATACACTTACCATTTTCTTAATTTGCTTGTTTTTCAAAATAATTCCTTCTTCCTAATTTTTATTTGTATTACTATATTCTTATTGAGGTTGTTTCCTAATATTCGACCTTTCTCTGTGCTGCCTGTCTTGCTCTGTATCTACATATTATCACGCTTTATTAGCGATTCTTGCTTATTCTAAATTATTGATTCCACTTTTCAATTTGTTAGAATTTGTATTTTCAAAAAGAATCTAAAAGGTTCATCTGCTTGGCTCCAACCTCTCATGCTGACACGTAAAAAATCCGTCTCTAGTGGTTCAAATTTTCACTTGATATGTATACAACTACTCCATTACTGATATTAACTAAACTTGACTCTAGGTTTTGTTCATACTAGGCAAAATAAAAATCGCGTATTATCAAGGATAAATAATCCTTGATAATACGCGATCGTTATTTAATGGTTTCGAGTTTTTTTGTTAGTTGAATGATCCTACATATTATTCAGCGTAGTAGTATCCGTCCATTTTCATTTTACTGTTATTGAAGATGCTACCAAGTATGTGTGCTTTTCCTGTCTGCATTTTTTGCAAGGCTTTTTTGCTATTTTCTTTGGAAGAATGGTCGTTGCGGACAAGTAGAATGGATCCATCAACAAGTGAGCAGAGCAATTGGGCGTCAACAACGAGTTGTATTGGTGGAGTATCAAACAGGATTTGGTCGAACTGCTCGTAAAGTTCGGCATATACTTGTTTCATTTTCTCGGAACCTAGTAGCTCGGATGGATTTGGTGGAACAATTCCTGCTGGTAATACATACAAATCCTCTACATCGGTATCGCAAATGGCCTCGTTGATTGTGATCTTATTTGTTAAGATTCCTGTTAAACCATGTGTCGTTGCTTCTGGGAATATTTTTTTTACTGTTGGTTTGCGTAAATCGCCATCGATAAGGAGCGTTTTTTTTTCCTTGTTGGGCAAACACGACAGCTAGGTTGGCACAAATGATTGATTTACCAGAATCAGGCTCTGAGGAAGTAATAAGGATCGATTTCATTTCTTTATCGACACTTGAGAATTCGATATTCGTACGGATGGAACGGAATAGTTCGGAATATGGTGATTTTGGGTTTAACTTGGCGATTAATTTCTGTGGCTCACTTGTTTTTTTACGTCTGTGGCGTGATTCAACAGCTTGTTTCTTTTTAAATAGGTACATTTAATTCAATCCTTCCCCATTTTCTGATATTTTTACATTGCTTCTTAGCGTCGGAATACCTAACTCATAAAATACTGTCTAGTTTGAGTTGTAATTGGAAAGTATCGATGTAGAATGCTCTTCTCGCAGGGTAAATAATCCCCTCTTCTTGTAATTTTTGCAAGATATTAGTGATAGTATTTGGGTTCAAATTGGTATATTGTGCAATCATACCTTTACTGATTGATTTCGGAAAACCTGTAAGATCTGGATCATTTGTCGCTTCACCAAATTTTGTAACCAAAGTGTGTAGTGCTAAGCTAATTCTTTGTTCTGCTGGTTGTCTGAGGAGTTCTTCTTTTTCCATCATTCGACTAACTTGATTTTGCATATGAACGTAATGATAGAAATAGCCCTCTTGTGTATTGATTACTTTTTCGATGATGCTTTCTTTATCGTATTTCGTGACAACAAGTTCACTGGATATCACTTGAACCGAATACTCCGACTGACTATCTAGTAAGAGATTTGTTAAGCCGATGATTTCATTTTTCGCAAAAAAATCAATGACTTTCTCGCTCTCTTTCCTGGCTACAACATCTCCAGATTCAATAAAATAGATTTCGTTTACCGCTTGCCCTTCTGAGATAATGATATCGTTTTTACGGTACTTCTTCTTAACCCCTGTCAACGGGAATATCATATCCTCCTGTAGAAATTGACGAAACTTTTCTTTGCTGAACTGAGTGGAAATACTTTCTTGATTATATAAAAATTGCATCTCGGCGATATTATTTCTCATGCTCCTACCTCCTACGAAATTTCCCAACATTTCTCTTGCCTTGTTTATACTTTACCAACTAATTCAGCAAGAACTGGCTTATTCTAAATAACTGCATAGAAAAATGTATTTTGTAGAATCACAGGGTAGCTATGGTTTCATTTGTACTCATTTTAGGCCAATTTAGATTGTAACTTGGTTAGATTAATATGCATCGTTCGCTGAATTGTTTGAATGATGGATTCTTCTTGAAACTTTTGCAACACATTGGTTACTGTATTCGGATTAAGGTTTGTATACTTGGCTAGAATCCCCTTATTGATATGCTTCGGAAATGGCACTATCCCACTACGCCTATTTCCTTCTCCGTATCTTTTAATAATTTGAAGCAAGGCGAAACCAATTCGCTTTTCGGAGGGAAGCCTTAGCAATTCTTCTTTTTCTAACAGACGCTTTACTTGGTTTTGCATATGGACATAATGATAAAAATAACCTTCTTGCAAATTTAGTATTTTCTCGATGATGTCTATTTTTTTATATTTCATGATTGTTACTTCATCAGATATTACTTCGAATGAATGCTCTGCTAACTCTGATAATAGCAAGCCATCAAAACCTAAAATATCAGACTTTGTATAAAAATCGATAACTTGTGAACTTCTTTTCATCGCCATTACGTAGCCACTTTGTATGAAGTATATCTCGTTTATGCTATCCTTCTCGTTAATTAGAAACTCGTGTTTTTTGAATTGTTTTATCGTGCCTTGTAATGGATAAAGCATATCTTTTTGTAAAAAATAATAAAATTTATATTCGTTGAACTCTTCATTAACTACATCTGAATTATATAAAAATTGCATCTCTCCTGTTTGTGGAGCCTTCATCATCTTTATCACTTCCATCTTTTATTCATAACTACAATATCGATACTATCATGGAAGATTACTATCGCTGTTCTAGATTAATGGATTATTTTTCGGCAAATATAGCGATTTATTGAATTTATTTGTCGAAATATACTATTTTTCATGCCTCCTATTTGACCTTTAACTAGAATAGCTTTAGGATTATGAGTAACTATTACAAGGAGGTACAAGCAATGAAGTATATTATTCCAGCAACATCTTATCGGCGTTTAACGTTACTGAATAAATTATTTTTTGCTACTGATCGGCTCTCTAAAAAGGAGTTGCTTGAATCCATTAAATCATCTCTCAACACACTGAATAGTGATATTGCATTTCTAAATGAACGTTTCCCAGAAAATATGTCACACATTATAGAAGAAGATGGCCAAGTATTTCTAAAAGTTGCCGATGATGTAAACTTTGATTATTTAACTGCCTACATGATTAGTACAAGTGACTTATTCCAACTGTCCCTGTCGATTTTCGGGAATAGCCCCCTTAATGTTCAAGAGTGGGCTAAGCTTCATTTTGTCAGCCTTGCTTCTCTTTATATAAAGTTAAAAGAGGTTGATACATTTCTAGCCCAGAGTAGGTTAATTCTGAATACTACACCTTTACAAATTCAGGGTAATGAGATTAATATTCGCTTTTTTTTATTTCCACCTCTTTAGCAAAGCTCATCCATATTATGGTTGGATGCTGGATGATGTTGATTTTGACAGTGTGAACAAATTCATCCAAAAATTAGAGCGTCATTCCAACATATTTTTCTCTCTAAGTTCACGTTTGGAATATGCCATAGCTATTGGAGTTTCCTTAACACGTATCAAGCAAGGATTTTTAATTGATATAGCAGAAGAAAAGATGGATTCTTGGGCTGATGTAGCTGCTTATTATAAAATAAGTGATCTTGATTTTAGTGATTTAGAGGAATGTATTGGAACTGATTTAGACCTTGCTGATCGGTATATGATTTTGCTAGTCTTCTTTTTGACGACATTCACCTACGTAACACGTGAACAAATTCAATTTCGGATTCAATACGACGAAAAATTTCGCTCCCCACGGTACAGGTTAGCCAAAGACTTGGTTGGTATATTAGACAATAACTCACTTGATTATGATCTGATTTTAGTAAGCGTGCTTGATTATTTAACCCGCTTTGCTCTTGTTGATAAAACCAATTTGATTCTTGATATTGACTTTTTTTTCCACCAAGTACTTACCTAATAAAATCGATGCTGCGGATATCGAAGCCGTGTTATCAAAATATGAGGGGCACCCTGGTTATAAATATGTAAAAGATAATAAGCCTACTATTTTAAAATATTTACATGATTTATTTAACATCGCTTTATTGAATGCGGATTCTGCTAAGCGACTTCATGTGAAAATCATTTCAAAAAACGGCTTTTTATGGGAAGAATATATGAAAATAGAGATTCGTCAATATTACTCGGAGGAGTTAGTCGTGTTTTGCGAGGAGTTGCAGCCGACAGAGCATTTGCTACAATATGACCTGATTATCAGTGACTTCCCGATAGATCCGCCAAATGACAGCCCCGTACTTGTATGGCATATGCCTCCTGCTAAACGAGATTTGGACCAGTTGCAAAAAATTATCACTCAAAAATCTCGTTAAATTTTATAATACTAGGGATTTAGCATATGGATTCAGTGATTTTTTGTATTTTCTGGCTGAATATGCTATTTTAATGTCCTAACATCATAAAAATCAGGAGGTAATGGGACATGATTTCAACGACAACGCCGAGTGTAGATGGCAAACAGATTGTAGAGTATAAGCAGATTGTTTTTTGGCGAGGTAATTACAGGGGTTAATTTTATGAAGGATATTGGTGCGGGATTGCGTAATTTCTTCGGTGGACGTTCGGAGGGCTATGAGCAAGAGTTAGTGGCGGCTCGCGAGGAAGCAATCAGGGAAATGGAAGAACGCGCGGCGAAACTTGGCGCGAATGCCGTTGTTGGCGTAGACATCGATTATGAAGTACTTGGTGCGGATAATGGGATGTTGATGGTGACGGCTTCTGGAACCGCGGTTGTCCTGGCGTAAAACTAAATCTATAACAAAAAAATCGCGTTTTGTCTGGGATAATGAAATCCTAAACAAAACGCGATTCTTATTTGACGGTCCCGACGGGATTTGAACCCGCGATCTCCTGCGTGACAGGCAGGCATGTTAACCCCTACACCACGGAACCTTTCATGCTGCACCATTTTTGGCACTCCCTTATTAAAACATGTTTCAGCCGCTGCGTCAAGCTCTTTTCGGGAGTTTTTCAAAAAAAGAGGACAAATCACGATGTTTAGCCCTCTTTCGTTGGTTAATGTGTAAAGCCGTGGGACTTCTTGGGGTGTTTGTTTGCGCTTGGTAGAATATGAGATTTCTCCAATTTTTCGATGCTGGCTTTTAAATCGCGAACGAAGAGAAGTGCGGAGTCGTAGCTGAAATCGCCTTTGATGACGGCGCGCAGGACGACTGTTTCTTCTAGATCTGCGGGTAGTGGATAGGCCGGGACTTGCCAGCCGCGCATCCGCAAGAAATCGGACATGTCGTATAAGTCCCATTTGACGTCGGTGTCTTCTTTCAGGGTCCAAGCCACGACGGGAAGCTGATTGGCGCCGTTGATAATTTCAAACATGCCTAGTTTTTCAAGTTCGCTTGTGATGTATTTGGCGGCTTTTTGTGTGCGGGAGTGGACTTGGCGGAAGCCTTCGAAACCAAGGCGCAGGAATAGGTAGTATTGGGCTACGATGAGGCTGGCGGGACGGGAAAAATTGATGGCCATGGTTGGCATGTCACCGCCAAGATAGCTGACGTTGAATACGAGTTCTTTCGGTAACCATTCTTTGTCTTTCCAAACGACCCAACCGACGCCGGGGTAGACGAGGCCGTATTTGTGACCGGATGTATTGATGGATTTGACGTTATCGAGACGGAAATCCCATTCTAGGTCTGGTTCCATAAATGGGGTGTATAAGCCTCCTGACGCGGCGTCCACGTGAATGTAGACTTTTACCTTACTTGTTTCATTATAGGCCGTGATTGCGGTGTCTAGTGCTTTGATGTCATCATAGCGGCCTGTGTAGGTTAAACCCATGATGCCGACGATGCAAATGGTGTAGTCATCAATCAGGTCGACCGCCTTGTCTGGATCGAGCGCGAGGCAATCTTTGGTCACCGGGACTTCGCGTAATTCGATATCCCAATAAACGCCGAACTTCTCCCAAACGACTTGATACGCTGATGAAATAATCATGTTTGGACGCTTGCTCATATCTAAGCCGAGATCACGCGCTTGTTTTTTCCATCTGAAAAGTGCAGCCATTCCGCCTAGCATACAGGCTTCGGATGAACCGACTGTTGATGTGCCAATGAATTCGTCGCGTTGATCCGCGTTCCAGAGATTCGCGATAATGTTGACGCAACGTTCTTCGATTTCTGCGGTTTGTGGATATTCCGATTTGTCGACCGCATTTTTATCGAGCGTGTTCATAATAAGTTGTTGTGCTTCAGGCTCCATCCAGGTTTGCACGAACGTCGCTAAGTTTTGACGGGCGCTGCCTTCATCACGCAGTTCATCCATGATAAAATCGTACGCGGCCCCAGCCGGCATCGTGTCTGCTGGTATTTCGTAACGCGGAAGTGGCTGTTCGGATAAGCCTTCCCCATAGAACAACCGTATTTCATCGTGCTTTGAATCCTTCTTATTTCCACCGAGTAACGCCATGTATGGTCAGCTCCTTTTTTAATGTCTTCTACGTACCATATCCTCTTTTGAGTGCTGGCAAACTTATTTATAAAATGGGCATGCAAAAACAGAGAAAAACCGCGAGGCCTTCTCTGTTTTTGATGACTAATGAATCAGTTCGGCTATAATACTCGTGAGCACGACCGAAGTTATTGTTACTGCTGAAAAACCTGCGATGATCATTTTCGGTAAAATTTGACCTTCGATTGCCGCGATTTCTTGTTCGTTTTCACCAACACTTCTCGCGGCTTCTTGACTCAAAATCATGGTTCCAGGGAATCCGTACAGCGTCGTGAGCCCAATCGCTATCGACATCGAGATGCTGTAGCCAAGAATTTTCCCCATGACAGCGGAGAAAATGACGCTTCCGCTTACACCAATAGCGAATGCGATGCAAAGTGGGCCAATGAGGGCAACGAGATCATCGACGGAAGATGTAGCTAGTGGTCCGAAAATAATGATTAGGATGGCTAACATCATTAGACCGTAAGCATCGATACCGCTTAAGATGTTCGGTTTGATAACGCCAAATGCGCGTAGGGCGATACCAAATAATAGTGCGACTACAAAGGTATTTAGAACGCCGTTTGTGATGGTATCAATGTAAATTGACAGCATCACCACAACGCCGACAACGAACAGTGTCCCTGCTGTTGTTTGTAGTGCTTTTGGCAACATCGTTTTCGCTTCATCATGATGCACTTCTGCTTTTTCTACTTGAATGTTTCCAGCGCGGTATTCTCCTTTGATGCGGTTTGCTTCTTTACGCAAAATAATGGAAGTCAGCGGGAATCCGATTAACCCTTGGAACGCCGCGATTAGAACTGGGAAAACGGCCACTAGTAATAGTCCCGATGCTAGTGCGGATTCTTGCACAATAATGACCGAAATGGTTCCGCCGCTAATCGCACCGATGGCCGCAATGACAAAGTTCTCATCTAGGAAAAACGAACCTATTAGGAAAAGGAAGGCGGCGATACCGAATACTGCCGCAACACCAATCACAACAGTTTTCCATTGTTTTTTCAGTTCATCGAGGCTAATCATGGTTCCGATATGGACGATGATAAAGCCAACAACTGTCTGACCAAGGGCTAGTAGTGAAGAACTGCTAAGTAAGTCTTCTGGGAATATATTTGTTTTAAAGCCCACCAGGAAAATGATGGACGCTACCAGTAATGATGAAATAAGTGACTTAGTTTTTTTTGAAACGAAATCACTTATTACCCAAATGAGCATGATAATCGTAAAAGCTGTCACTGGATTCATGATTAATCCCCCCTTTTGTTGTATGCTTAGTTTTTATTCAATTGTATGATAACTGAAGCCAAGTCCGTGTACTTCTGATACCGTGTAGGCGATGACAAAGGCTTTCTTGTCTAATGTATTGATTATTTTCAGGACGGATTGGTATTCGCGCGTTTCTAAAACGACCATCAGCATCGTTTTTTTCGCTGCCTGTATATCCGCCTGATACGTTGAAAACAGTGATACCACGACCCAATTCTTCTAATAATCCAGTCTTGATTTCTTCTATTTTTTGATCGCTCATAATCATCACGGCTTTGCGTTTTTTGAGACCTGTTTCTAAATAATTCATAATAATGGCAACTAAAACAAGTGAGAGTATAGCGAATAGGAACTCCTCTACCCCGAATATGAAAATATTGAAAATAACAATAATCGAATCGACTAATAAGAGACCAAGCGATGTATTCAAGTTAAAATATTTCTTGAGGATAAGCGGTGGAATCGTTGTTCCGCCACTAGACGCCTCAATGCGGTACAAAATCGCGACACCAATCGCAAAAATCATACTACCGAAAATAACGGATAGTAGGCGATCTTGTGCTAGCATAACTTCTGGAATAACTGCCAATGATATCGGTAAAAGTAGGCTTCCAAGGAATGACCGAATAAACACGGCGCGTCCTAAGAAAATAAACGCTAGAATAAGCATGATAATATTCAGAACAAGTACTGTCATCGCTATCGGAATTCCAAGTGCTTGCTCGGCTAAAATTCCGATACCGGTCACGCCACCTGCTGCAATATGATGCGGCGCAAGAAAGAGATTAATACTGGCACCGATAAGCGCAATAGAAACTGCTACGAGTAAAAATTGTTTCACTAAATGTTTCATTTAAACACCTTCTCTCTGATTAGTCTTATCTTGATTCCGTCTATGAAAGGTGCAGTTTGTGTCGCGACTTTTTGGCTTGCGGAACAAGGCATTTATTTCGATGCCACATGTTTCACAATTTCGTACACTAATGCCGTCGCTTTTTCTAGTTCGCGAATGGGAATATATTCGTGAACGGTGTGAATTTTTTCATAGCCGATGGATAAGTTGGTTGTTTCTTTTCCTTGTTCGTTAAAAATGTTGGCGTCACTGCCACCACCGCTTGTCTCATGGTTTGCCGTCATGCCGAGCACTGCCATCGCTTTCGTTGCAATTTTGACTACGTTTGTATTGGCATCGAAATGGTAACCGCCGTATTTCATCTCTACTTTTATTGTAATCGCGCCACCCATTTCCGCTGTCGTTTTTTCGAATAAGTCTTTCATGTGCTGTATTTGCGCCTCGCAGGACTCGCTGTTGATTGACCTAACTTCTGCAACCAGCCGAACGTGTTCCATCACGATATTCGTCGCAGTTCCTCCTTTAATTATACCAATATTTGCGGTCGTTTCAAAATCGATACGTCCTAGTTTCATCTTAGAAATTGCTTTTGCTGCAATCTCTAAAGCAGAGATTCCTTTCTCTGGCTCAATCCCTGAGTGTGCTGCGGTTCCGTGAATCTCGATTTCAAGGCCTGCATGCGTCGGGCTACCAACTGTTATACTGCCGACTGGTCCACCTGTATCTAAAACAAAACCATAATTCGCGGTAAGTTCGCTCATATCAAAGGCTTTAATGCCGATCAATCCGCTCTCTTCTCCGACCGAAAGCACAAATTCTAGCGTTCCATGTGGTGTGTTGTTTTCCTTGATTAATTGGATTGTTTCCAACATAATCGCAATACCCGCCTTATCATCGGCCGCTAAAATCGTTGTGCCGTCTGAATAAATAGTATCATCTTTGATCTGTGGCTTGATGCCCACGCCTGGTGTAACCGTATCCATGTGACAAGAAAAGAAAATCGCGTCGGCATCGGTGGTTGCAGGTAGTCGGCATAATAAATTATTAGCGCCAAAACCCGTTTTTGCCATCGTATCGTCTTCTTTTACCTCAAGACCTAGCGACTTAAATCGTGCTTTTAAAAATGCTTGAAAATTCCCTTCATGCTTCGTTTCTGAGTCGATTTGGACAAGCTCGATAAACGTGTCAACTAATCGGTTGCTGTTAACCATTGTTGATTCCTCCCTTTTCTCGTTTGCTGATTTTTTTGATAATTGTATGTAGTCAATTTGATGTATACTCTCGATTTTCCCGTTATATTTTTATCTCAAACCTAGTTTTATGTTTGAACCAATTTCATAACTCCTCTTCGTTTTCGAAGGAATAATATCCCTTTCTAATTTAGACTGGCGTGCCTAATTGCTTTGTAGGTTCTCGTTATTTGTATTTTTATGGAAAATGAACAGAGATTAATATTATTACTGGAGAGGTAGCTTTTTTAAGCGCTCTGTAAACCATTGGGCTGCAACGTTTTTGAATGATGCAATTGGTTCGTTTATTAAGGGATACGAAAAAACAGCTAATTGTGTCTAAAAATACATAAAATAAGTGAAAATACCTGAAACTATGTATTTTTTCAAGTACACAATGCTGGTATACTACTTTCTAAGAGCGCGCTATAACAACATCGTGCGCTAAAAAAAGAGGAGGCAGTAAAATAATGATGATTAAAAAAATGGGGATTGCAACTGCGGCATTCGTAATGTGTGCTAGTTTACCAATCCAGACACATGCTATGAGCACAGAAACTCCACAAAATTACGCCATGAAAGCAGAACAGAAAATAGCAGAGTACAATGGAGGTACGCTTCAATCAGTACTAGGTGCAACTAATACGACAACAAGCCTTCAAGCGCAGCCGGAAGAAGTTATTAAGCTAGTTAATGGGGGATTTGAAGAACCAGATATCTCAGGTATAAGCGCGAAGTATGCCATGTTTGACGCTTCCGAAGTACCAGGTTGGGAAACAACAGCATCAGATAATCTAATTGAGATTCAGAGAAATTACGAAGGTGTAGTGGCCCCCGAAGGAAACCAATATGCAGAAATAAACGCAAATATGATATCTGCACTCTATCAAGATGTTGTAACAAAACCAGGAACGAAAATAAGATGGAAAGTATCTCATCGAGGCAGAGTGGGTGTAGATGTTGCCGAAGTTAAATTTGGCGCTCCAAATAATTTGCAAGTGATAGCAACAATGTCTACCGGTAAAGAATGGAAGACTTACCAAGGCACTTATACCATTCCAGAAGGACAAGATATCACTCGATTCCAGTTTGAAGCCGTTTCAACAGCTGATGGTAACAAAGGTACTGGTAACTTACTAGATAACATCGTATTTTCATCACCATCAAATCTGATTGTGTCAAATTCATATAGCCAATCGACAGTGAAAAAAGGCAAGCAAGTGAATTATTTGATTGATGTAGCTAATGCTGGTGGGATGGCGGCAGGAGATGTTAATTTATCTATTCCACTTCCAAAAGAATTAGATTACATCCCGGATACAGTTACAATTAATGGTATAGCAACATCGGATGTACTTTATGACGTGGCATCACATTCATTGACTGTGAATGTAGCTAGTATTCCAGACGATAGTACTGCAAAAATAAGTATTGGACTAAAAGGCATTACAGAAACAGCTTCTGCGCAAACAAGTGTTGCAACAAGTTATTATGACTTAGGCTTTACCGACCACCAATATGACGCAAATACAGCAAATGCAAGTGTAGCAGTCATCGCAAATTCTGTCCCAACCATAACCGCAACAGACAAAACACTAAAAAAAGGCGACAGTTTTAATGCGCTAACAGGCGTGACCGCAACGGATACTGAAGATGGCGATTTGACAAGTGCCATCAAGGTAACAGCGAACGATGTGGACACAACAAAAGTAGGAACATACCACGTAACCTACAGCGTGACGGATTCTGACATGGACACGACAACAAAAACAATCACAGTAACGGTGACAAGCAACGATGCACCAACAATTAGTGCAACAGACAAAACAATGAAAAAAGGTGTGAGTTTTAATCCATTAGTAGGTGTCAGTGCAAGTGACACAGAAGATGGTGATGTAACAAGCAAAATTACAGTGACCTCGAATGATGTGGACACAACGAAAGTAGGAACGTACCACGTAACCTACAGCGTGACGGATTCCGATGGCAATACAACAACGAAAACGATCACAGTAACCGTGACAAGCAATGATGCTCCAACAATTATCGCAACAGATAAGACAATGAAAAAAGGAGCATCCTTCAATCCACTAACAGGAGTAAGCGCAAGTGATGTGGAAGATGGTGACATGACGAGCAAAATCACGATTACAGCGAACGATGTCAACACGGCGAAAGTAGGAACGTATCACGTAACCTACAGCGTGACGGATTCC
>NZ_AODE01000010.1 GCF_000525855.1 Listeria cornellensis FSL F6-0969 | reverse complement strand
CCTTCTTCACACACGCGGCGTTGCTCCGTCAGACTTTCGTCCATTGCGGAAGATTCCCTACTGCTGCCTCCCGTAGGAGTCTGGGCCGTGTCTCAGTCCCAGTGTGGCCGATCACCCTCTCAGGTCGGCTATGCATCGTTGCCTTGGTAGGCCATTACCCTACCAACTAGCTAATGCACCGCGGGCCCATCTGTAAGCGATAGCCGAAACCATCTTTCAAACAGGCGTCATGCGACGCTTGTTATTATTCGGTATTAGCCCCGGTTTCCCGGAGTTATCCCCAACTTACAGGCAGGTTGCCCACGTGTTACTCACCCGTCCGCCACTAACGTCAGAAAGAGCAAGCTCTTTCGTCGGTTCGTTCGACTTGCATGTATTAGGCACGCCGCCAGCGTTCGTCCTGAGCCAGGATCAAACTCTCTTTAAAATAAAGATGAATCTGAATACTTATTCAACACCGTGAATAAGACCCTTGCGTCAAAATGACTTCGCTAGCAAATTACTTTACTAGTATTACTTTTGGAAATAGCTTTCTATTTCCGCCCTGCGATTCTTACCTAGAAACATTACTGTCTCTATTGGTTTTATCTTTGTTTCTGTTCAGTTTTCAAAGGTCAATCTCTCATTCGCTTTCATCTAGCAGCGACCTTCTTATAGTATCATTAGGGCTAATCTTTGTCAACAGTTTTTATCTTTTTTTTTGAATAAAAGTTTAAATGTTGTTTTTCAACTGATTTTCAAGCGTGAAACTCGGAAATCCTTTGCTATTAGCCGTTTTCATAATTACTTATAGGAGGCACGATAACTAGAATACCATGTATATTCTATAAACGCAATAGTATTTCATAATTTTATTTATAATTATTTATTTTATTGTATATTCACTAGGTTGTATGGATGATAAGGCCTTTTTCTGTAAAACAGTCCTTTAATGAAGAATCTAATTCATTTCCTGTAATAATGCTTGAAATATCAACGAAATCTGCGTATTTGTACAGTGATATCCTTCCGAATTTTGTGTGATCTGTTACTAAGAAAACTTCTGTTGCGGAATGCAGCATCTGAACTTTTGCTGGTACTAAGTATTCGTCGTAGTGCATGAGACCTTTTTCTAGATCGATAGCTGGTGTCGTGACGAAGGCCTTATGAACATGAAGATTCCGTAGGGTTTCTTCTGTAATCATACCGTTTAGCATGTAGGTTTCAGGATATAGAACTCCACCTGTCACGATGACTTTGATGGAAGAATGGCGTAAAATTGTTGCTACATTAATGTCATTCGTGATAACGGTTAGTTTCGTGCGGTCTTGGATAGCTCTCGCGATATGACCTGTTGTTGTGCCTGAATCAAGAATAATCGTGTCGCCATCCTCGATAAGTGATGACGCGTAGGATGCAATGCGTTGTTTTTCTTCAAATTGGACTTCTTCGCGTTTTTGAAACTCTGGTTCGGATATGATTTTTTCTTCTATCATGACGCCACCGTGTGTACGCTTTAGCTTTTTCTCATCCTCTAGAGTTGTTAAGTCGCGTCGAATTGTGACTTCGTGGACTTTGAAATGACGAGCTAGTTCGTTGACGCTTGCTATTTTTTTGTTTTTTACGTAGTTTAGGATGGCTTGTTTCCGTTCGATGGAAAGCATCTTTTTCTCCTTTCGTGATGAGACTAACTAAAAAATCTGCGTGGCACTTCCTAGGTTCTGGAGGTTTCACGCAGATTTGGGATATTATTTCAAACGTTTTTCTAGTTCTGCTTTCATTTCTTCGTAGCCAGGCTTGCCTAGTAATGCGAACATGTTGGCTTTATAGGCTTCTACCCCTGGTTGGTCGAACGGATTCACACCGTTTAGGTAGCCACTCACGCCAACTGCGATTTCAAAGAAGTACACTAAATAGCCGAACGAATAGGCGTCCAGTGACGGGATTTCTACTACAAAATTAGGTACATCGCCATCTGTATGTGCTAATAGCGTCCCTTGGAAGGCTTTGTCGTTTACATAGTCGACGGTTTCACCTGCTAGGTAATTCAGTCCATCAAGATCGTTGTCTTCTTTATTGATTGTGATTTCATGGCGGGCTTTTGCTACTTTGACAACTGTTTCGAAAATGTTACGGCGTCCTTCTTGGATGTATTGGCCTAGGGAGTGCAAGTCTGTGGAGAAGTTAGCGCTGGATGGATAGATTCCTTTTTGGTCTTTTCCTTCACTTTCGCCGAATAGTTGTTTCCACCACTCGTTGAAATATTGTAGACCTGGCTCGTAGTTAATAAGCAACTCGGTAACTTTACCTTTGCGGTAGAGTACGTTACGGGCTGCTGCGTATTGGTAGGCGATGTTTTTATCTAGTTCTGGGCTACTGAAATCTGCACGAGCTGCGTCAGCGCCTTTCATCATTGCTTCGATATCTACGCCACTTGCTGCAATTGGTAATAGGCCAACAGCTGTAAGTACGGAGAAACGACCACCAACGTCATCTGGAACGACAAATGTTTCGTATCCTTCTGAGTTTGATAGCTCTTTCAATGCGCCTTTTGCTTTATCGGTTGTTGCGTAAATGCGGGATTTGGCTTCTTCTTTGCCGTATTTCTTTTCTAAAAGTTCTTTGAATACGCGGAAGGCAATTGCTGGTTCCGTTGTTGTACCTGATTTAGAAATAACGTTAACAGAGAAGTCTTTGCCATCAATCACGTCGATTAGGTCGTGTAAATAGCTTGAACTAATGCTGTTCCCTGCAAAAAATACTTGTGGAGCTTGACGTTTTTCTTTATCTAGTACGTTATAGAATGCGTGATTTAGCGTTTCAATCGCCGCACGTGCGCCAAGGTAAGATCCGCCGATACCGATAACGATTAGGACCTCAGAATCTGCTTTAATTTTTGCTGCTGCTTTTTGGATGCGGGCGAATTCTTCTTTGTCGTAATCACGGGGTAGGTTGATCCATCCTAGATACTCGTTTCCTGCGCCAGTGCCGTTATGTAGTGCGTCATGTGCTGCTGTGACAGCTGGTTGTAAATAGTCGATTTCATGTTGCTCGAAAAATTTCAATGCGTTTGAATAATCAAATTGAATATGTGTCATCGTTTTCCCTCCAAATTTAGTGCGTTTTTATAGTACTTACTTTATATCAACTGTGCCGATTTAGCAAGAATTGTGTGTCCTAGTTTTCTTGTGGCAAAATGTACGGAACACCGTTTTCCAGAACGAGTTTGTTGATTGCGACGTCTTGTTCTTGAAGTAGGTCGTCCGCTTGGGGAATCGAGGTCCACCGAGCATGAAAAACGCTGTCGTCTTTCTCCACGGTGAGAAAATCTCCTGTTGCGGTTGCTTTATAGACAAATAAGCAGACATGTTCCCAAGCAGTTCTGCGTTCTTTGACGTACAGTAAGCTATCAATCGTGCAGTTAATCCCTGTTTGTTGTTTGACTTTTGAGATTAGCGCTTGTTCTAGTGTTTGATCAGTCTCGACCCGGCCACCTGGAAATGCCCATTTTAAATCGCGATTTTTCACGAGTAAAATATCATCCTTTTTTTCATTGTAAATAAATCCCTTTACCAACAGTACCCTTTTCATGAACAAACCTCCCTTAAGGTCTTATATTTAAAATTATCTAAAAATTCAAACCCACGAAGTAATCATTAACTATGTTGTCTAAAATGTTTGTTAATTAAAAACAGAAAACCTTATGATTAGGAAACTCCTGCATGAAGTCTCCTAAGGTTCATTGGTTTTACTTGTCTGCTTTATCTACCCATTCTTGTAGTTTGTCACGCAAGGTGTTGAAGCCTTCGTCTGGACCTGAGGACATTTGTTGTTGCGGACGTTTTGTTTCTTGTTTTGCTTTCGCTGGTGCTTCTTCTGTCGCACGGATGGACAGGCTGATTTTATTTGTTTCATTATTGATTTCTAGAATTTTGACTTTTACTTCTTGTCCAACTTCTAAAAACTCATGCACATCTTTTACAAAACCGTGGTGGATTTCTGAAATGTGTACTAATCCTTGTGTTTTGTCGTCCAATGCAACGAACGCGCCGTAGCCTTGGATTCCTGCTACCTTACCTGTAATAATATCGCCAACTTTAAATTCACTCATTCTCTATTCCTACTTTCTGACTTTCAATAATTACAAATTATATCACTACGCCTCAAAATACACAATTATTAGATTTGGTTTTGTTCATTGTTTCGCATGAGATTGTGATACAATGGGACTGAAAAGCGTATTTTCGAGGAGGATTTTGTAATGAGTCATTTTGATGAAGTAATCCCACGTATTGGGACAAACAGCGAGAAATGGGACGATGTAAAGAATTTATTTGGAACGGAAGATATTATACCGATGTGGGTGGCGGATATGGATTTCAAGCCGCCTTATGCTGTTCACCAAGCTTTTCAAAAGTTGCTGGATCATGGGATTTTCGGGTATTCGATGACGGTTCCGGGGTTAAAGCCGAGCATTGTTGACTGGCTGGCTACACGACACGGTTATAGGGTTGATGAATCGGCTATTTTTCTGAATGCTGCGGTTGTTCCTTCTATATCTATGACGATTCGTTCGTTAACGGAAAAAGGAGATGCAGTTTTGATGCATTCGCCAGTGTACCATCCTTTCTTCTTAGTAACTGCACAAACGGAGCGCGTTGTTACATTGACGCCGCTGATTTATGAAAATGGCGCGTATCAAGTCGATTGGGCCGATTTTGAGGAAAAAGTGAAGCACGTGGAATTGTTTATTCTTTGTAATCCGCATAATCCTGGGTGTCGTAGCTGGACGCGCGAGGAACTTCAAAAAATGGTTGCGCTTTGTGAGCGTTATGGTGTACCGATAATTTCGGATGAGATTCATTCGGATTTGACGATGCCTTGCGTGACGCATACACCGCTTGCTGTTGCTGCGCCGGATTATGAAGCGCAAATTGTGACATTGATGGCGCCGACGAAGACGTTCAACTTGGCTGGGATGAAGGCTTCTTTTTTCATTACGACAAATCCGGAATTCCAGAAGAAATTTGACTATGAGGCGAAGTATACGTCACGTCCAGAGTTGAATTCGTTTGGTGCGGTTGGTATGGAAGCGGCTTATCGTTTTGGCGCTGAGTGGGTGGATGAGTTGCGTGATTATATTTTTGCGAACTATCAATATACGAAAACTCAGATTGAAAAACATTGCCCGATGGTTGGGGTGACGGAGCTTGAGGCTACATATTTAACGTGGTTGGATTGTCGGTCGCTTGGTTTGGATGATAAAGCAATCTATCAAAACTTGATTGATGCTGGTGTCGGCGTGCAGATGGGCTCTGATTTTGGTGTCGCGGGCTCGGGCTTTGTGCGCTTGAATATTGCTTGTCCGAAAGAGACCTTGCAAAAAGGGATCGCTTGTTTAATAGAGGGCCTGCAGAAAACTCATTGATCGGTTTTTCACGATTTATTTGGTATACTGGATAGGAAATTTAAAAATGAGGAGTTGGAAAATATATGTTTTTAGGACTTCGTGAATTGCTTTATTCGAAGTTACGTTATTTCTTAGTGACGGGGATTATGATTTTGATTGTATTACTATCCTTGTTTTTATCGGGGCTTGCGAATGGTTTGGCGTATGATAATGCTTCTTCCGTCGCGAACAACGACGTGCCATATTATGTTTTAGCTAAAGATGCACAAGGTAAAGTGGAACGTTCGCTTTTCCCTGAATCTGATTTAGCTGGAATCAAAGAAGGCGATAATGTGAAGGATGCAGCGGTTCTTGGTCAATCAATGCAAACTTTGAAACGCGCGGATGACGGCAAGAAATTCAGTATGGCGGTCTTCGCGATTACGCCGGGTAGTTTTTTGGAACCGAAAGTGACGTCGGGCTCGCAGATGAGTGTCACGAAACCTGATGGCGTTATTCTAGATGCCTCTCTAAAGGGTGATTTGAAGGTTGGCGATGTTCTAGAGGATGATATTTTGAATAAGCAAATGACGATTATTGGGTTTGCGAAAGACCAGAAGTATAGCCACGCTCCTGTTGTTTACATGAATATGGCCGTTTGGCAGGCAATTAACCCGAGCCTCTACCATCAAAAAATTCCACAAACAAGTACGGTGGCGATTCTTGCTAAAGACGCGAATAAAGATGTTTCGATTGATAATAAGGATTTGACGATTATTACACATAAAGACTTTCTCGGTCAGATTCCTGGTTATTCTGCGGAGCAAATGACGCTGAACATGATGATTTTCTTCTTAATTGTGATTGGTGGCTTCATTTTGACGGCTTTCTTCTATATTATGACATTGCAAAAAACAGGTCAGTTCGGGATTTTGAAGGCACTTGGAACGAAGACGAGTTATTTAGTGGCAAGTGTTGTGTCACAAGTTGTGTTGATTTCAGTCGTGAGTATCGGGATTAGTATCGCTGCAACGGCTGGACTTTCAACGATCATGCCTGACGCAATGCCGTTCCGATTAACGGGTATGACGATGACGCTATACAGTGTACTATTTTTCGCCGTAGCGGTCATCGGTTCACTTTTATCACTCATCAAAATTGCTAAAGTAGACGCGCTGGACGCGATTCGGGGAGGCGATCAATAATGACAGCTCTTTTAAAATTTGAAAATGTAACGAAAACCTACCCTTCTGGCCCAACGACGATTCATGCGTTGCGCGAAACTAATTTTGAAGCAAATGCTGGGGAATTAATCGCGATTGTCGGACCTTCTGGCTCTGGGAAAAGTACTTTCTTATCCTTGGCTGGAGCATTACTGACGCCAACATCTGGAAAAATTGCCATCAACGGAAAAGTTATTAGCGACCTTTCGAAAAAAGCGCAGACGGAATTACGTTTGTCGGAGGTCGGGTTTATTTTCCAAGCAGCACATCTTGTTCCTTATTTGAAAGCACAGCAACAACTCGAGTTTATCGGCAAATTAGCTGGACAAGAAAAGCAAGCTGTCGCGCAGAAAAGTGAGGCCTTGCTGACACAACTTGGGCTCGGCGATCGTCTGCATTTTTATCCGAAAGATTTATCTGGTGGGGAAAAACAACGGGTGGCGATTGCGCGCTCGCTGATTAATGAACCTGCTGTGATTTTAGCGGATGAGCCTACTGCAAGTCTCGATTCTACGCGAGGTCGAGAAGTAGTGGAATTGCTTCGTGCAGAAGTGGAAGGCAAGGAACGTGCGGTTATTATGGTGACGCATGATGAGCGGATGTTGGATTTATGCCATCACGTTTATCGGATGGTGGATGGTGTTTTGACGCAAGATTAATGAACGGACGAAAGCGATACACCTTGCATTTTGGTGTATCGCTTTTTTGATGAGTATTACGCCTTCACCGTTTGTTCATACCCTGCGGCAATAAGCATTTTAATTTTTGTTACTGCTTGTTTGGTCGTCACAACATTATCTCGAATATAAATATCTTTACCTGGTGTTGGTGTCAAGCGAATGCTGTACAAGGCTTTTTCTATTTCGAATTTATCATTCATAAGATTGGATTGAATGGTTGCGCCCAAAATATTACCACGAAGATCAATAAAACTTGTTGTACTAGATGGTTGTTTTAAATAGGCGCAGTTTGTTAAGATGTTATCACTTATTTTGATGCCTTGAACTTCGCTTACTTTAGATGTTCCTCCGTTACTTAAACGGCCCAAATAAATGCCACTTAATGGTGTGTTAGAGATAATATTATTTTGAATGGAGATATTCGCCATATTAATCGGGAGTAGGAATGCGATACCGTAGCAACTTTTAAAATCGTTTGGAGCTAGTCCTGCTTCCATATCGATAGTACTTCCGCTCTTGCCAGTAAAAATAATATTATTGGTACCAATTGAAATATTCTTTATCCACCGATTTCCTTGGTAATCGCCTGCCAGTGTTATGCCAGAATAATTATTTGGACTCGTTGTGTAATCAGAAACGTCTACGCTAATCGTATTATTGCTAATAAGCACATTCTCCAATGATATCTCCTCATTATGCGTTGCCCATTGTTCCTCGGTTAGCCCTGGAACTGTGTTATCTTCTGGATGGTTGACCCATAGTTGGATACCTTTTTTTTACTTTTGTGAATGTATTTCCTGAAATAGTTATGTTTGCAGGAACCATACTTATGAGCTGGCCACTCTCACTTTCTTTTCCCCACATACGACTAGCTGCATTGACACCTGTACTATAGCCCTCTGAGTAATTCCCTGAAATAACGCTTTTTCCTCCATGTGTTTCAATACATCCCTTTGCTCGGATTGTTTCGTCATCAAAAGCATAGAATTTATTATTGCTCACGATGCTACCAGGACAGTTAAGATAAATAGCGGAGTTGTCGACATAGACTTGATTCGGGCTCACGCGATAAAAGCGACATTGCTCCACCGTCACATCTTGGCATGTCGTATCAATGTAACTTCCTCTAGAGGCGTTACAGCAAATCGCATTCGCGCCTGTTGTCGGATTGAATTCCATCTTACGAAAATGGACTTTACTAAAATTCTTGAATGAAAAAGTAAATTGTGATGCGCCACTTGATGAAGGTACTGGGTTTCCAGTTGGATTTTGATCAATCGTAAATCGCTCAAAATAGACACTATCTACGCGCGCTTCTGTGGAATTTTCCTGACCAAATATTACCTTGTATGATCCTGTTCCATCAGCTACTCTAACAATGGACTGGGCGCCATCTCCCATAATTGTTAAGTTACTACATAATGAAATTGCTGGTGTGGGCCGAATGTCGTAAGTGCCACTCGGAATATACAAAACACCACCTCCCCTAGCCCTAATAGCTGCAATTGCCCGTCTAAATGCAACTGTATAATCTGCATCTTCCTCTTCTTTAAAATCTAAAATGTTTAACCAATCTAATACTAAACCTATTGTCATCTCTTTTTCCTCCTTATTTCTTTCTACTTACAAACCGTATTATATATCAATTTCAGGAGGTAAACCTGTCTGAAATCGCCCATCTTTATTTATTTTTAAAAACGCAAAAAAGCTGGAGCTAGAAGTGGCGACTGCCCTTCCTAGCTCCAGCTTTGGTTCATTTATTATTCACCCATTAATTTCAAAGCGTGATCAAGTACTTTTTCACCGTTCATTGTACCGTAAGCTGTCATGTCAATAACATCCACTGGCACGCCTTTTGGTTCAGCCAATTTATCAACCGTTGATTTTTGGTAACGAACTTGCGGGCCAAGCAATACAACATCAGCTGTATCAATAAGTCCATTGATTTCGGAGATAGAATACGCGGCGATTGTTGCTTCTATTCCTTTTGCTTCTGCTGCTTTTTGCATTTTTGTTACTAATAAACTTGTGGACATTCCTGCCGCACATACTAATACGATATTTTTCATCAAAAATCTTTCCTTTCGATTTTAGGGTGGCTTGCTTTTACTATACTTACATTATACCACTATACAGCGTTTACACAAGACTGAACTCCGCACGCGAGCCGAGAAACATTGATCTTCGTCGTTAAAAGCTCTGTTCCGATGCTCTCGTACTTTAGTACGCTCCGCGTCGGTACTCGCTTTTGCCTAGAATATCAACGTTTCTCGGCTCGCGTGGGTTCAGTAGGGTGTCTGGGTATTTGTTGGAATGTCTCTGCGTGCTGACGCATTGCAACTTTTTATAGGATTGTGATTTTATCTATAGTGATGTCGTGGACTGGTTTGTCTTGGGCGCCTACGCTTACGGACTCGATTTCGTCTACTACGTCCATACCTTCTACTACTTGACCAAATACTGTGTGACGGCCATCTAAGTGTGGTGTTCCGCCGGCTTTGTAGGCTTCGATTACTTCGGCTGGGAATCCAGCACCTTCCATTTGTTTTGCCATTTGTGGATGCAGATTTTTATTTGTTACGATGAAGAATTGGCTGCCGTTTGTTCCTGGGCCTGCGTTGGCCATCGATAGAGCGCCGCGCATGTTGAATGCGTTTGGTGAGAATTCGTCTTCAAATGGTGCTCCCCAAATGCTTTCGCCGCCGTAACCAGCACCTTCTGGATCGCCGCCTTGAATCATGAAGTCCGCGATAACACGGTGGAAGATGATGCCTTCGTAGTAGCCGTTTTCTGCGTGTGTTAGGAAGTTTTCTACTGCTTTTGGTGCGATTTCTGGGAACAGCTTGATTTTGATTGTTCCGCGATTTGTTTCCATCGCTACTAATTTTTCGTTTGTTGCTACTTCTTTTGATAATTGTGGATAGTATGTCATTTTTTTAATCTCCTCTTTTGCTTTTAGTTGACTGCTCTTATTTGAACCAGATTATAAGTAAGTTCACAAATACAGCGAGTACATATATACATAATAAACTAGCCGCGCCCCAAATAACAATTTTTTTTGACCATGGTGCCTCCTCTTCCTTAGAGCGTTTATTTTTGTTTCTGTCCTTCTTTATTCTATAATGGAATTAGTGATTTGGAAACTAATAAGGAATAGAGATGGTTTTTATGTCGATTAAACAACGGAATCTGTATATTTTAATGGCGGCAAATTTGTTGATTTCGGCCAGTACGACGATGATTATGCCGTTTTTATCGTTGTATATTGAAACTTTTGGTGATTATAGTGAGGCGTATGTACAACGCTGGGCTGGATATATTTTTGGGGTTGACTTTTTTTAGTCGCTTTTATTTTTTCGCCGATCTGGGGACGGATTGGGGATAAGTATGGGTTTAAGAAAATTTTGATGTTTACTGCTTTTGGGATGAGTATTAGTATTTTCCTTATGGGTTATGCTCATTCTGTCACGTATATGATGATTTTGCGGATTTTCATGGGGGTCGTGACTGGCTTTATTGGTATTTCTAATGCTTTTATTGCGAGACAGACGGATCGTAATGAGGCTGGAAAAGTGCTTGGGACTTTGCAATTGGGCGGAGTAACTGGGATGTTGTTTGGTCCACTGCTTGGTGGGGCTTTGGCTGACTTCTTCGGGTTTTCGAGTACGTTTATTATTACGGGAATCGCGATTTTTGTTGCTGCGTTGCTTGTGACTTTTGGTTTGAAGGAGATTCGACCGGATTTAGAGGGCGTGAAAAAAGTGACGTATTCGCGTCGGGAAGTGTTGAAACATATTTTCCAATTGCGGGTTTTGATGATGGTGATGATTATTTCGTTGCTTATTCAGGTCGCGAATTTTAGCGTGCAACCTTTACTCGCGCTTTATGTTGGGGAGTTGACGCATACGGATAATGTGGCGTTATTGTCTGGGCTTGCTTTTTCGGCGGCTGGTTTTGGTAATTTAGTGATGACTCGAAAATGGGGAGAACTTGGGGATAAGTATGGGTACGAGAAAATTTTGAATATCTTGCTGATTATGGCGGCCTTGTTTGTTTTACCGCAGGCTTTTGTTCCGAATTTGTGGTTGTTTATTTTCTTCCGGTTCTTGTTCGGTATTGCGATTGGTGGCATGGTGCCTTGTGTGACGGCTTATATTCGGCTGTCTGCTCCGGGTCAGATGCAGGGCGAGATGCTCGGCTATAATCAAAGTGCTCGTTTTCTCGGGAATGTGATTGGACCGATTCTTGGTGGGACGATGGCTGGTTTTGTCGGGATGAGTAATGTTTTTGTCTTTACTAGTTTCATGTTTGTCGTCGCGTTTGTACTTCTTTGGTTTAGTTTGAGATCTGATCGAAAACGCCATGTGAATGTGGACTAATTCTTTAATCGTTGTTCTTTTTTTCGGGACAACGATTTTTTTTATTTTTTCACCTTTCTTCATATTTATAGAATTCGAAAAATATCACCCTTTTCACAGACTAATCAAGTTTCTACCCTTTTTTTCAGGTAAATAAGTATGCTATAATAAAAATTGTGGCAAACAACGCGTGTTCCATGTCTTTATTTTTCGGGCATACCCACGAGCACAGAATCACAGCCTATTCTTTATCTTCGGGTTTTTCAGTTGAAGCTTCTATGCTTTCATAAATAAATTGTGATGTTTCGTCATGTTAGATCTTATTTTCATCAAGGAGGGAGAACTTTTGTCATTTCTACACCTCGCCATTTTCTTGCCATTTTTCATGGCCATGCTCATTCCCATTTTTTATCGATGGACCAAACAACTGCATACTGGATGGATTGTTTTGCCAATTCCCGTCATCTTATTTATCTATTTTTTGACGTTTATTCCGCAAACAATGGATGGGGTTGTCACGCAGACGATGCCTTGGATTCCATCACTCGGTATTAATTTCACTGTCGTTGTCGATGGGCTCAGCTTATTATTCGCTTTGCTTATTACAGGGATTGGGTCGCTCGTCACGTTTTACTCTATTTTCTACTTAGGTAAAAAGAAGGAGCGTTTAAACAATTTCTATGCATTTTTGTTTATTTTCATGACAGCAATGCTCGGAGTTGTGCTCAGTGATAACCTGGTTGTTCTCTATTTATTCTGGGAAATGACATCGATTAGCTCATTCCTGTTGATTGGCTATTGGTATCACCGGGAAAGATCGCGTTATGGCGCGCGAAAATCATTACTTATCACCGTCTTTGGAGGCTTAATGCTCCTCGGTGGGATTTTATTACTTCACCTTATTACAGGTTCGTTCTCATTACGCGAAATTATTTCGGAGGCCGCGCTTGTTCAGAGTAGCTCCCTCTTTATTCCAGCAATGATTTTTATTTTGCTGGGGGCGTTCACAAAATCGGCGCAGGTTCCGTTTCATATTTGGTTGCCTGACGCGATGGAAGCGCCGACGCCAGTTAGTGCGTACTTGCATTCGGCGACAATGGTCAAGGCTGGAATTTATCTGGTTGCTCGTTTTACACCTCTTTTTGCGATGTCGGGTGCTTGGTTTTGGACGATTTCGTTGGTCGGGATTGTGACACTTTTCTGGGGTTCGATTACGGCAACGAAGAAAACCGATTTGAAGGCGATTTTGGCGTATTCTACCATCAGTCAGCTCGGCTTGATTATGACGTTGCTTGGTGTCGGGGCTGCTGCGCTTCATTTTGATTCTTGGAATGATAACATTTATATTGGCGCAATTGTGGCTGCAGTGTTCCATCTGTTTAACCATGCCACATTTAAAGGTAGCATGTTCATGATGGTTGGGATTGTCGATCACGAGACCGGGACGCGGGATATTAAGCGCCTTGGTGGTTTGATGCAGATTATGCCGATTACCGCGACAATTGCTTTTATCGGAACGTTTGCGATGGCTGGTTTGCCGCCGTTTAATGGCTTCCTAAGTAAGGAGATGTTTTTCCAAAGCATGGTCGATGTGACGTCGCTGAACCTGTTTCATGCTGAGACGTGGGGCGTTGTATTGCCGGTCATAGCTTGGGTCGGAAGCATCTTCACGTTTGTTTATAGCCTGATTATCTTCTTCAAAACCTTTGGTGGCAAATTCAAACCGCATTTGTTGCCGAAAAAACCGCACGAGGCTCCGATTGGCTTATTGTTACCGCCAATGATTCTGTCAGCGCTTGTCGTCATTACTGGGTTATTCCCGAACTTGATTGCAAAACCACTCCTTGAGCCTGCGGTGAAATCGATTATGCCTTCGCTTTATGGGACGGATTATTCGATTCATATAAGCTTCTGGCACGGCTTCACGTTGGCTTTATTGATGACAGCCGGCGTCATTATTTTAGGGATGCTCCTATACAAGACGGCGAATTGGTGGAAACCTTTTATTTCAGAGAAAGTTCCGGCGTTTTTCCGTTGGGGCAAAGCCTATGATAATGGGATGTATTATATGGAGCAAGGCTCGTATCGCTTTACTTTATGGGTGATGACTGGCTGGTTGCGGACGTATTTGAACTACATGTTGACGGCTTTCATTATTTTAATGCTTGGTACGATTTTTGCGACGGATGCGCTTAATTTCGATCTTTCGGCGATTTCGCGTGTGACGTTGATGGACTATGTTTTAGTGCTTGTCATGATTGTAACGCTACTCGGTGTTGTCTTTTCGAAATCTCGTATTACCTCGATTATTTTGCTTGGTGCCATGGGTTATACGATTAGTATTTTCTTCATTGTGGCTCGGGCGCCCGATCTTGCGTTGACGCAGCTCGTGATTGAGACGATTTCTGTTGTGCTTTACTTGCTCGTTTTCTACCATTTGCCGCAGTTTAGTAATATTGAAGAGAAACCGCGATGGCTTTCCGTGAAAACATTTATTAGTATCGGTGTTGGACTTGTCGTCTTCTTAATTTCACTTTCGGCCTATGATACGACATTTTACGATTCGATTTCGCAGTATTATATTGACAATACGTACACGAAAGCTGCTGGGAAAAATATTGTCAACGTTATTCTTGTCGATTTCCGTGGCTTTGATACGTTGTTCGAAACGGCTGTGCTCGCAATTGCATCCATTGGTATTTTTGGAATGATAAAATTACGGTTAGCTAGGAGGGGAAAAAATGAAAACAAATGACGTATTGCTGCGTAATGTGACCAAGGTTGTTGTGTTTATTATTTTCCTGTTCTCGCTTCATCTATTCTTAGCTGGGCATTATAATCCTGGTGGTGGCTTTGTTGCCGGATTGATTTCAGCCGGCGCCGTTACACTAACGTTGATTGCGTATGATTCGCAGACCGTGAGAAGTATGTTAAATATTAACACAATTATGATGACTGGTGTCGGATTGTTATTTGCAGTCGGTACCGGCATGATTGGTATTCTTACTGGCGATCCATTTTTGACGCATAAATTCGGTCATGTGGATTTGCCGATTATTGGTGACACATCGCTTCACACAGCGACGATTTTTGACTTAGGTGTTTACCTGGTCGTTGTTGGTGTGACGCTTACGATAATTCAGACGATTGGGGAGAGTGACTAGATGGAACTGTTGATGTCGATTTTAATTGGGCTCATGTTTATGGCAGCCACTTACCTCCTTCTTTCAAAAAGTTTGTTGCGTATTATTCTTGGAACGGCGATTTTAAGTCACGGAGTTAACCTGCTTGTTCTGACAATGGGTGGTTTGAAAAAGGGGAAGGCTCCTTTACTCGATACACCAGGGCTTTCCGCTTACAATGATCCACTTCCTCAGGCGCTTATTTTGACGGCGATTGTTATTAGTTTTGGTGTGACGGCATTTTTCTTGGTGCTTGCTTATCGGGCTTATCAGGAACTGGATAGCGAGAGCGTTTCAAAGACAAGGGGGCATGAATCTGATGATGACTAACCTTGTTTTAATGCCCATCTTGATTCCGTTTTTTTGGGGCGATTTTCTTGATGTTATTACCGCGAAAAGTGATGGTGCAGCGTGTCCTTGCTGTGATCACGAGCGTTGTGCTGATTGGTGCTAATATTTTTCTCGTTTATTACGTCTATCAAAATGGAATTCTCGTTGTAACGCTTGGAAACTGGCCGGCGCCGTTTGGGATTTCTATTGTTGGCGACATGCTAGCGATTCTGCTCGTGACGACGACGAGCCTTGTGCTTCTTGCTACGCTGATTTATTCCTTCTACTCTATCGGAAAACCTCGAGAACGATTTCTTTATTATCCGGCTGTCTTATTTATGATTGTCGGTGTTAACGGCTCATTCTTGACGGGAGATATTTTCAACTTGTTCGTTTTCTTTGAAGTGATGTTGATGGCCTCTTATGTATTGCTCGTATTAGGTGGGACAAAAATTCAACTGAAAGCTACGGTCAAGTATTTGCTGATTAATGTCATTGGTTCAGCCTTTCTGGTTATGGCGATTGCCCTTCTTTACTCGATGATTGGCACGCTGAACATGGCCGATATTTCGCAAAAAATTTCTGAGATTCATGGTGGCAATACAGGAATGATAACGGTTGTTGCAGTGTTATTCTTGTTCGTATTTGGATTAAAAGCTGGGATATTCCCACTTTACTTCTGGCTACCTGGTTCTTATTTTGCACCACCGATTCCAGTTCTTGCTTTGTTTGGGGCTTTGCTTACGAAGGTTGGAGTGTACGCGATTATTCGGGTTTATACGCTGTTCTTCTATAACGAAACAAGTTTTGCGCTACCGTTATTGTCTACACTCGCGCTCATTACGATTGTGCTCGGTGTCATTGGCGCCATTAGTTACAACGATATGAAAACGATTATGATTTACAATATTTTAATTGCGGTTGGCGTGATTCTGTTCAGCGTCTCGCTCATGACCCGCGAAGCTATGACCGGTGCGATTTTCTACTTGATTCACGATATGCTGATTAAAGGCACACTGTTCCTTGTGATCGGTACTATCATTGCAATCACTGGCTTTTCCAGCATCAAAAAATTCAGTGGCCTCATGAGCGTGAAGCCATCGCTTGGCTGGACGTTCTTTATCGGGGCGCTTGGTCTTGCTGGTATTCCACCACTCAGCGGCTTTATTGGAAAACTGTTAATCGTGGAAGGCGCTTTTGCCGTTCAGAATTATGTTGGTGGCGTTGTCGTTCTTCTTTCTAGCCTGTTCGTCCTGCTTTCGATGATTAAGATTTTCTCCAAAGGTTTCTGGGGCGAGAAAAAAGGCACGTTTAAACTAGATATTCCGTACCGAAAAATGATGGTACCCGTCTTGATGTTGCTCGCAATTTCTGTCGCTTATGGTATCTTTTCAGAAGGTATGTATCCGCTAATTGAAAAAGCGGTCGATCCATTAGTTGACCCATCGATTTATATTCAAGCGGTACTGGGGGAGTGATGCAAAAATGGCGTTTCAATTAATTATTAATATTATTCTTGCCTGTTTGTGGATGTTCTTACAGTCTGCTTTCACGATGGGAACTTTCATTCTTGGTTTTATCATCGGGATATTCTTGCTGTTCTTCATGCGCCGCTTCCTTGGCTCTCGTTTTTACATTTGGCGAATTTTAGCGCTTGTGAAATTGATTTTTAACTTCTTTAAGGATCTCATTATTTCGACCGTGATGGTAGCGCGTATTGTTTTGAAAAAAGATATGAACATTCGACCAGGAATTTTCCGGTATGAAACGACGCTTGAAACTGACTGGGAAGTGACGATGTTGGCGATTCTTATTACGCTGACACCAGGGACGCTTTCTATCGATATTTCCGATGACTATAAAGCAATTTATGTGCATTCGCTTCATGTTCCGAATATTGAAGAGGAAATTGCGACCATTCGCAAATCCTACGAAGGCGCGATTATGGAGGTGTTCCATTGATTATTATAACCGCAGTCCTAGCCATTGCTCTGTTTATGTATTCTGTCTCGATTTTCCTTTATTTATACCGGATTTTAAAAGGACCAACGACGTCGGATAAAGTTGTAGCGCTGGACTCGATTGGGATGAACCTTGTCGCGATTGTTGCCCTGCTTTCGATGTTACTGGACACGAGTGCGTATTTGGATGTTATTCTCTTGATTGCTCTGCTCGCCTTTATTGGTACTGTCTCATTCGCTAAATTTGTGGAGAAAGGTAAGGTGATTGAACGTGAACGTGATAATTGAGATTATTATTTCGATCATGATTCTAATCGGTGCCTCACTCAGCATTTTGGCGGCGATTGGTGTTATTCGCCTTCCGGATGTCTATACACGAACGCATGCAGCCGGGATTAGCAATACGTTTGGCGTAAGTTTATTACTTTTCGCGACGGTCGGTTACTTTTTCCATTCAGGGGAAGGCTTTAACGCGCGGGTTCTGCTTGCGATCCTGTTTATCTATTTGACCACGCCAATTGCCTCTCATTTGATTAACCGTGCGGCTTACGATACCGGTGTGCCACTGGCGATACGAATTCGTGACCAACTACGCTCTGTCAAAAAAGACGACGAAATTAAGCAGCGAAAAAATATTATTATCAAACAAGAGCAGTTAGAGCGTGCGCGTCAAGAACGTGAAGAACTCGAGGAACAGCTCGATTGGGATTTACGTGATGAGAAGATTGTGGAACGTGAGGAGTTAGAGGATATTGCTCGTGAACAAGAGGAAACATTGATTGAGCTTGAATCTGATGACTCGGAACAAGAAATAATCGAACTTGACGAAGAAAATGATACAGATAAAAAAGAATAGATAAAACGCCATGTCCCGCGAAAAATTGGGGCATGGCGTTTTTTTTATGCTCGTTTTGGCTTAACCGCTAATGTACAGCGACTGATGGCTATTAATTTATTGTCTGCCTCACTGCGAATCTCGACTTGCCACACATGTGTCGTTCGCCCGATGTGAATAGGTGTCGCCGTAGCAAGCACATAGCCATCTTGTATAGAGGAAATATGGTTCGCATTGATCTCAAGTCCAAATGCAATTTCGTTCGAGCTCACATGCTCTGTGGCCGCGATACTCGCTGTCTGTTCAGCAAGTGCCACCGATGCCCCACCATGCAAAAATCCAAACGGTTGCCGCGTTTTTTCATTGACCGGCATTCTCACGGATGCAGAATCCTTCGTCAGTTCTACCAGATCCATTTCTAAGTATTCATCTAAGCTCATAATCGTATCTCTCCTCGCCCTACCTATTTCCTAATTATAGCTGAAAAAAGTGGTTGTGACAAAAGTCAGACTATCCATTTGCCCGTCTTCTATTGAGGATCTAACTCATTTTATTCAAACATTCTCGAATAGGTTTCTCTTCCCTTTTCTTGTGGTACAATACTAATATAACTGTTTGCTAGGGAAGAGGAGATCGCCATGTTAATCAATGTACCTTTAATCGCTTCGCTCATTGCTATTTTTTTCGCGCAATTTGTCAAAGTTCCAATCCATTTGCTTGTTTATCGTAAAATGCAATGGGGTCTCATGTTTTCAACGGGAGGTATGCCTAGTTCGCATTCAGCAGCTGTCACAGCGCTCATGACTACACTCGCTATTACGTACGGGATTGATTCTCCTTATTTCGCCATTGCTGTTGTTTTCGGGATTATTGTCATGTTTGATGCTACCGGTGTTCGTCGCCAAGCTGGGGAACAAGCCGTCGCGCTCAATAAATTAGCCCGCGATTTCCATGAATTCGTAGAACATGCAAAAGGATTAACGGAACCAGGACAAGAAGAAAAACAAAAACACTTGAAAGAAATGCTCGGTCATAAGCCAATGGAAGTTTTCTTTGGCGCTTTGACAGGTATCGCGATTGGTTTTCTTGTGGATTATTTATTTGGACTTTTATAAAGATGATGAGGCGATTCGCAAAATAGGCGGTCGTCTTTTTTTGTCAGTTTTAATATGTATTGAAAAGGGAATAAGGAGGTAGGTACGAATAGAGAATAGGAGTTGAATTTAATGTTAAAAGGGAATTTAAAATGGCTTTTTGTGGTCATTCTTTTTTTTAGTTGCTAGTTTCAGTGGTGTAAAAGTAGAAGCGTCATCTAACTTTTCTGATAATAATTGGCAAATATCATGGCTTATTAAAAATGCTGATTTTGAAGTTGTGGACATTGCTGATTTCGGTGTTTCTGCTGGTGCGCCATACGTTTGGTATGTCGATCAAGAAGGCGTGGAAGCATGGGGAACCTCAAACCCTTCTGGTGAAATTGAAGTATGGCAAAATGGCGTTGGTCAGCCTATTCCTGCCTACTCGGGTAATAATTTTATTGAATTAAATTCAAACGGGCCTGGTCCAGTTTATCAAGACATCAAAACAATTCCTGGCTCCACGTTAACATGGAGTTTTGCGCATCGAGGTCGTAGCGGCATTGACACAGCCGAACTACTGATAGGCGCGCCAGGTAACTTGGCTCCGATTTTCCTAGCCTCAGACGGACAAGAATGGGGAACTTACTCTGGAACATATGTTGTCCCTGCTGGGCAGACGCATACACGGCTCACTTTTGCCCCTATCTCGACTTCTAATGGTAATCTGACCACTGGGAATTTTTTAGATGATATCAATTTGTATATCAGTATCGAAGGCGCGCAACTGGGTGACTATGTATGGCATGATGAAAATGGGAATGGCGTACAAGATAATGGTGAATCCCCAGCGCCTGGTGTAGAAGTGAACCTATATGACAACCAAGGCTCCCTCCTCCAAACGCAGACAACAAATGATTTAGGTGGTTATTTATTCAGCGGTTTGCTGCCTGGAAATTATGGAATTGCCTTCGTTAATCCTGACCCAAGCCACTACGTCTTTACAAATCAAAAAAGTGGTGGTGATGCCGCGCGAGATTCCGATCCGAACAAAAATGGACGTGCTACAATCAATATTCCTACTCTCCGTTCTGAAGTTATATCGATGGATGCTGGGCTGACAACGATTGGCTCTGCAATGATTCATAAAACAGACGGTGTCAAAAATTTAGCCGGTGCATCATTTGACGTGCTAGATAGCAATGGGAATCTCATCACAAATGTCACAACAGATGCAAATGGTATCGCGATGGCTGAGAACCTCATACCTGGCACCTACACCACAAAAGAAACTTCCGCGCCGATTGGTTATCAACTAGATCAAACCGCTACCTCCTTTGAAATCGTTTATGAGCAAACAACTCCCGTCGAACTCAATGTGACCAACCAGATAATAACCGGTTCCGTCACCGTGCATAAAATTGGAAAACAAGACCAAGCATTGCCCTATGCTATTTTTGAGATCAATACCGCGTCTGGTGAAAATATAGGTACAATCACAACCGATAAAAATGGCGATGCTACAATGTCCGGATTGATTCCTGGTGACTATGTGTTAAGTGAAGTTACCGCGCCAAAAGGATATGAACGTTCAAAGGAAACGCGACCATTCACGATTCCTTTTAATCCAACAGAAACCGTCGAACTTACTGTGAAAAACGAATTGATAGAGACGCCCCCTGAGCCAAAGCCTGACGAGCCTAGCAATCCGAGTACACCAACGACAGACTCTAAGCATTCCGCTGTAATAACGGCAACAAAAGCCGTAACATCAGCAGAAAAATTACCCGCAACAGGCGATTCTGACGATTTGGCTGTACTATTTATCGGTATTTTTGCGCTAACAACTAGTATGTACCTCGTTCGACGCAAATAAAAAATAGGACTTGAAATGAAGCGCATATATTGCCTCATCTCAAGTCCTATTTCGATATTATTTATAAAACTTAAATTTACCTTTATTCATCATGACACCCGTTCCACCAATTTGGTATAACGCGCGGTCATCGATGACTTTTTTCATTACGGATGCTGGGTAGCCTTTCAAGCTTCTGCCCATGACAACACCGATAGCATCGTTGTCCCCGATAGAACATACCGTACCTTTTTCATGGTATACGAACGGTGCTAATTCTGCCGTATATCCTTTTACCATTTTGGCAAGGTTCACCGCAGCGATATCCGCTTGTTGCATCGCGATTTGCGCTGTTGGTGGGTACGGCCGATCATTTTCAGGGTTAATCATTAATGAACAATCCCCGATAATCAAAATTTCTTCGTTGCCAGGAACCGTCAAATCGTCGTTTACTTTCACACGACCACGGCCAGCTTCGAATCCAGATGCTTCGATGACGCTATTTCCACGTACACCAGCTGCCCAGATAACAGTCGCTGCTTTGATTTCCACATCTTCTGTTTCGCTTTTCGCATATTTAATACCGTCTGCTGTAGCTTCCTTCACTGGCGTTCCAACGTTGAATTCTACACCACGGTCTTCTAAAACGCCTACGCCATAGTCTACTAGTTTTGCATCAAATTGTGGCAACACTTTTGGTGATGCTTCCATGCAAACAATGCGGACTTTTTCACGTGGTACGTCATATTTTTTCACAAGTTCTGGAATGCGGTTCGTTAGTTCCCCTAAGAACTCAATCCCCGTGAATCCAGCGCCACCAACAACGATTGTTAATAATTCATCGCGTTGTTCGGTTTTCCATTTTGCAAAACTGCCTTCAATTTGAGCACGAATCTTCTTAACAGAATCGATGCTTGTAATCGTGTACGCGTATTCTTTCAAACCGCTGATACCGAAAGTTTCTGCTTCTGATCCAAGTGCAATCAGCAAGAAGTCGTACGAAATATCCCCTTTGTTCGTCAGTGTTACTGTTTTGTCATCTTTGTTGATTTTCTCCACAGTATCTTGAATGAAAGTTGTTTTTGCCCCGTTGACTACTTTCGCGATAGGATACATTAGTTTTTCTGCGTCTAACGTTCCTGCGGCAGCTTCATGTAACCATGTTGTTTCATGATGATAGTCATTTTTGTTCACCAATACTAATTCCGCTTCAACATTCAATTGTTGCAACTTACGCAACGTTTTCAAGCCGCCATACCCAGCTCCCAGAATGACGATTTTTGGCTTACTCATCTGTATCACATCCACTTTCCCATTGTATTTTTCTCACAAAAAACTGCATTAGGTCAAAGCCTAATGACAATTATGTAGATTGCGCTTAAACATCTACGTTTCAAGAAGAAGGCAAAAGCCCTCACCCTATATCTTAGCTCTTTCAAGTCTTTTTTTCAAGAGAAGAAGCTCACAATGTGATAAAATTCTGAAAAGCTATTGCCATACTGTTTCTGGTGTTTTTATGGTAGAATGGTTTTGTTATGGAAATTCGAGAGAACATTTATTTATAGGAGGTTTTTTTGTGGACGATCAAACAAAAATTTATGATATAACGATTATCGGTGGCGGGCCAGCTGGACTATTCGCGGCTTTTTATGCGGGGATGCGAAAAGCGAACGTGAAAATTATCGAGAGCTTACCTCAACTAGGCGGACAGCTTTCCACACTTTACCCTGAAAAATATATTTATGATATCCCAGGCTTTCCAAAAGTACGCGCGCAAGAGTTAGTCAATAACTTAGTCGCTCAAATGAAGCCTTTTAATCCGACAATTTGTCTGGAAGAAGCCGTTGCAAGCGTTGAAAAACAGGCAGATGGCACATTCGAGATTAGTACGAATCAAGATACGCATTATAGTAAAGCAATTATTATTACAGCCGGAAACGGTGCTTTTCAACCTCGCCGTTTAGAACTTGATGATGCGATGCAATACGAAGGTAAAAATCTGCATTATTTCATCAATGACTTGGGCCGTTTTTCAGGACGCCGCGTAGCCGTTTGCGGTGGCGGTGATTCCGCAGTAGACTGGGCTTTAATGCTAGAGCCTATCGCAAAAGAAGTATCGATTATTCATCGACGTAACGCCTTCCGAGCCCATGAACACAGCGTTGAGAAATTAGAACAGTCCTCGATTACGATTAAAACACCATTCATACCGACTGACATTATCGGTGATTCCGAAAATCTGACGCAGATCGTTTTGGAAGAAGTGAAAGGCGACCGGAAAGAAGTCCTTGAGATTGATGATTTCATCGTGAACTACGGTTTCGTTTCCTCTTTGGGACCGATTAAAGAATGGGGACTGGATATCGAGCGTAATTCGATTGTTGTCAATTCCAAAATGGAGACGAACATTCCCGGCATTTATTCCGCAGGCGATGTTTGTACGTATGATGGCAAGGTAAAACTGATTGCAACAGGATTCGGCGAAGCACCAACCGCTGTGAATAACGCGATGAATTACATCGATCCGAAATCAAGAGTTCAACCGATGCACTCGAGTTCGATGTTTGACTAAAGTGCTGAAAGAGCCCGTTAGCTCCGAAAAAATTTGTTAGGGGGCGCAGTGAAAACCCGCTTTTGGTTTTTATGGGGGCCACGAAAATTTCGAGGAGCTGGCTCTTGAAGCCGGATCTGACTAAAGTGCTGAAAGAGCCCGTTTAGCCTCGACAGAAATTGTTAGAGGGCGCAGGAAAAGTCCTCCCTTGACTTTTACGGAGGCCACGAAATTTCCGAGAGGCTGGCTCTTGAAGCCGGATTTGACTAAAGTGCTGAAAGAGCCCGTTATGTTGATGAACTTTCAAACCGTCGTTTGGTTTGATTTAGTGAATCAATAGACAGTGGAGCAACGCGAGACTGACAACCATATTACTACTAATCAAAGAAATCTAATCCTCGAAAGGAAGTTTTTATATGAACATATTAGTATTAGGAGCTAACGGTCAAATTGGGAAACAAACCGTTGCACTGCTCGCAAAAAACACAAATTTCAATGTCGTAGCTATGATTCGCAAAGAAGAGCAACGAGCAGCTCTTGAACAACTTGGTGCAAAAGTAATTATTGCCGATTTAGAAGACGACTTTAGTTCAGCCTATAGCGGCATTGATACTGTTATTTTCTCAGCTGGATCTGGTGGACATACCGGCCCTGAAAAAACCATTGCCATCGATCAAAACGCGGCGATTAGAGCGGTCGAGTACGCTGAACAACACGACATTTCTCATTTCATCATGGTTAGTTCTGTCGGAGCTGATCAACCAGAAAATGGTCCTGACTCACTCAAGGGCTATCTAATCGCCAAGGGAAATGCTGATAAGGCGCTACAACAAAGCCAGCTAAATTATACAATCGTTCGTCCTGTATTGCTCACAAACGAACCTGCGACTGCACATATCAGTGAATATACAACAGGTCCCACGACTATTACGCGAGCCGATGTTGCCCTTTTTCTCAGCACTATTGTTGATAATACCAAAACGTATAAACAAATCTATACCATTCAAAACGGTGATACACCGATAGATCACTTTATCAAATAAAAATAGGCTAGTTCCGAAGAGTCGCCATACTCTTTGAAACTAGCCTATTTTCTATTAAAAAGGATTGTCCTCTAAAAACTGATAAATATTCGCGACTAAATCTGCAGGTGTCTCTCCTCGAACCACTTCCCCATCCACTAGCGCGAACATAGAGGAAGCGCACAAATCGCAGTACGTCAGACAATCGTATTCAATCACATCAAGCTTCGCGTCCGCATCCAATGTATCAAATGCCTCCTGCGCGCCCGAAGCTAAATTATTCACACAAAACTCAACAATCGGATTCATGATTCCCTCCAATCCAATTTACGCCGGTTGATAGCCACGTTCTGTCATCATAGCATAGATATCCTTCAAACGCGGATTTCCCTCAGCGATAACCTCCCCATCAATCACAATCACAGGATACATATACTCCTCTTCCACGATCATGGTGGCTATTCGCTTCATATCAGCTTCCTCTTGTGGCGCAAAAATATCGACATACTCCACTTGAAACGGCTGTTCAGGAAACTTGCGACCTATCGCTGCTCTGAGCCACTCCTCCGTCTCCTTGGAAGATGGAGAGCCAACACAGCTCGCACAAATATTCGATGACCCATAAACAAAAATTCTCGCTTCTTTTTCCATCTTTGCTCACCTCTCTTTTATTCTACAAAATATAGACTACAAAAGCGAGTAAACCGGTTTCTTAATTGAATTATAAAACTATTTCGATATATATTTGTTGACACGCTATTCTGTCTATACTATACTTCATATAGTTCCTTTAATGCGTTTAAGTAGTGCATCAGGAAACTATCATTGTTTGTTACCGTGCTTAATCCACACGGTTAACATAAAAGTAACACTCCCTTTTTTAGTCAGATTTACCCATCTGACTATATAAACTTGCCCCATCCCTTCTTGAGCCTTAGGGACGGGGCATTTTGTTGAAGTGTTGTTCATACTACAAGTAAATCGGCAAGATGCAAACGCTTTCGCTTGATTTGTGTAAAGCGATATCTTCATCATACCCAAAAGGAATGTTTCACGGTCTCATCAGATTTCGAATTTCAAATAAAATTTAGTCGTATTACGAGCAAAGAAAACAATAAAAAATTTATACAGCAAAATTTTAAGTGCCCTCAAAAAGGCAAGTTATTTTTCATATTTTCTATATTTATATTAACAAATATTCTCATTATAAGTTTCACTGGTCACTTCTTTACAACCTCCCCTCAACTTCGGACACTATCCCTTTCTTTTTTTGCTGATGCTGTTATAATAGGGGATATAAGTGAGAACTATTCACAGTTAGGAAGGAGTCGAATGCCATGAACAGCGAGATGTATGCGGAAGTGGATACTGCTCTTAAGAAATTTAGACCTTTTTTAGTCAGAGATGGCGGCGACTATGAGCTCATTGAAGTAACGCCAGATGGTATTGTAAAAATTCGTTTATTAGGGGCTTGTGAAACGTGCCCAAGTTCAGATATGACATTAAAAATGGGAATTGAACTCACTTTATCGGAAAAGGTAATGGGTTTTAAAGAGGTTGTTCAGGTTTTTTTAAAAGGAAGCTTGTGCCGATTTTGTTTGAGTTGGGAGAGATAAAAGATGGTCGAGAAACAAAGTGAATTAGAGAAGAAAGCGCGGGAATGGCTCATAGAACGCGGGGTAACAATCGATGATATCGCTGACTTGGTGCTATTCTTGCAAAAACAATATCATTCAGCCTTAAGCCTTGATATTTGTCGCGAAAATGTGGAGCGTGTCTTGCGCAAACGCGAGGTCCAAAATGCGATTTTAACAGGGATTCAACTTGATGTCTTGGCTGAGGAAGGTAAACTCGTCCAACCGCTACAAAACATTATCGGCGCTGATGAGGGACTATACGGCGTGGATGAAATTTTAGCGCTTTCCATCGTCAATGTATACGGTTCTATCGGATTTACGAACTATGGCTATATTGATAAAGTGAAGCCTGGTATTTTAGCGAAATTAAACGAACATGATGGTGTGCAGGTGCATACATTCCTTGATGATATCGTGGGTGCGATTGCTGCAGCGGCCGCGAGTCGATTAGCGCATAGTTATCATGATGATATCGTACAATAAAAATACAGAAGCATCGCAGGTCTGATTTTAGACTTACGGTGCTTCTTTGTTTATTTTCACAACTTCGACCTGGCGAATCGAGTTTTTATTCATGCTTTGAATCATAAAGCGCCAACCGGATTCCTCCAAAACGTCTCCTGTTTCCAAATCAAATCGCTGGTAGAGTAACCAGCCTGAAAGCGTATGAACTCCTGGACTGCTCAGCTCAATTCCAAGCTCCTCTTCCACAGATACCAATGGTTCATTGCCTTCGATAACGAAATGGCCCTCAGCGACCTTTCTGACTCCTTTTGGCGATGTCGCCTCTTCCATATCTCCAACGATGATTTCCATCACATCTTCCAGCGTAACAAGTCCTGATGTCCCACCATACTCATCTGTCAAAACAACGAAAGACTGCCCTTCCTGCTGCATTTTGAATAACAATTCCTGTAACTTCATTCCCTCAAAAACTTGCATCATCGGCGTCATGAATTTTTCAATCGGCTGATCTAAAATCGCCAAATCACGCCCTAGTCCTGCCATCACAACACTTACTTGTAGCATGCCGACAATGTGATCCTTATCGCGCTCCTCTGTTACTGGGAAAATATGATACGTCTCTTGCGCGGTTAACTCGAGTAAATCCCGAACCGAGTCCGACTTACAAATAGTAATCATTTTCATCCGTGGAATCATCACTTCTTGCGCCGGGACATCATCTAATTTAAAAATATTTTGCATATAGCGAAACTCTTGTGGGTTCAGTAAACCTTGCTGGTAACTGTCATCCAACACGATTTTCAATTCCGTCGGCGTCATCCTGTCCATATCCTCATTGCCCGATTTCACGCCGAATATTCTCGTAATTAAATTGGCCGAATGATTGAGTAGCCAGTTGAGTGGGAATGTTATGTAATACCACCAAATCAGCGGGCGTGCAATGAACATGGCTACTTTTTCCGTGCTGTGGATGGTGAATGTTTTCGGTGCAAGTTCTCCTAGCACCACATTCAAAAACGTAATCAAAATAAAAGCCGTGAAAACCGCGATAGGCCCTTCGATCGAAGTTGGGATTGGCAACACATCAAAAAGTGGCTGTAACCACCCGCGCATCGTTGCCTCACCGACCCACCCCATGGCAAGCGCTGCGAGTGTATTTCCTAATTGGCAGGCCGCAAGATAATCGTTCATTTTCGTTGTCACTTGCTCCACATATTTCGCACGCGGGTTACCACTCATGACAAGCTGCCGCACCGTGGGCTTTCTAATCGCAACAATCGCAAATTCGCTCGCTACAAAAAAAGCCGTCATCACGATTAAAAATACGACAAAAATATCATTAAATACCGCCATCCGAACATCTCTCCCCTGTTAAATAAGAAAAGACGGCACTTCCATTAAGTATCCGCCTTTTTTTCGTATAATTATAATTCCCATTCCGATAATTTCATCACGCGGTGAATCGGTTGTACTTCTTTTGTCGCCAATTGTTCTGGTGAGGTAAAGCCAGTATGCACGATTAGTGTATCCATTCCAAAGCGAATCCCAGCTAAAATATCCGTCTCATAATTATCGCCAACCATGATGACACGTTCTTTTTTCACGCCAAGTTTGGCAATTGCTTGCTCCATGATAATTGCTTCTGGTTTTCCGATGAAGATTGGTTTCACACCTGTAGCAATGGCCACAACAGATGTAATCGAACCGTTTCCAGGCAACAAGCCACGCTCTGTCGGAATTGCTGCATCTCCATTTGTCGAAATAAACATCGCGCCTGCACGAACAGCCATCGTCGCCGTCGCCAATTTCTCGTAGTTGATGTCCCGGTCAATTCCCATCACTACAAAATCAGGGTTCTCCTCGGTCAACTCAAAACCAGCCTTCTCGATTTCATGCCTCACGCCCTCTTCCCCGATTAAGTAAACCGTCTTTTTCCGATCCACCTGCTCCAACATAAATTCTACTGTTGCTTGCGATGTTGTAAAAACCTGATTCGTCGTAGCTGGAATGTCGAATTTTCGCAAAGTTGCCGCAACCTGCTCCGGCGTTTTTGACGAATTGTTTGTCACATATAAATACGGAATATGCGCCTGATCCAATTTTTCAATAAAGCCCTGTGCCTCGGGTATCGGCTCACTTCCAAGATACATCGTCCCATCTAAATCAATTAAATAGCCATCATATTTCACTATCGCCTACCTCTTTCTCTGCTTTCGCCTATTTCACTACTTTTTTAATCACAAAATACTTGCATCCAAAATTGCAGTACTCATATAAATACTCTTTCAACGTGCTAATTTTCGTATCATAAGTCGCTTTCCGGTTATCATCATCAAAAAAACCTTTCAAACGCAGCTGATCATAGCCCCAATCACCAACAATATAATCGTAGCGCGCCAAAATATCGCTGTATCTTTCCGTCAAAGCCTCTTCATCAAACGCTTCCCGGTTATCTTCAATAATTTCATATGTCGTATTCTGAATCGTAATCATGATTCCAGTCAACCTCCCTCACCGTATTTTTCTTTTAATTTCCATGTCATCACATCGCGTAATAACTCTGGTGTATAGACTTCTTTTCCTGTCACCCGTTTAATAATCGGGAAAAATGGCGCATAAACGAACGTGTCGTGCGTTGCAACTCGGTATATCTTCTCAGGATCAATCACCGCGCCGTCCCATAATGCCAAATCTAGTTCCGCATCAAAAGTCATTCGCTTCGTCAATATTGTCCCGAAAAACTCGCCACGAAAACCGAAACCTCGCAATGGTATATCGCGTAACTCCTCTTCTTTTTCCGCAATCTCGCGAATCAAAACATCCAGTTCTATCCCTGTCATCGAAAGTGCAATAAAATTCAGTGGGTGCGGTAACAATTGGTGAATATCATACGCCGTCACAATTCCCTTAGGTAAATCGGTCATATAAATACCAGCATTCGTCAAAAAAAGTATCTGCTCCCGTCCACTCACAAGCCGCCTCATGAAAGAGTTCTGAAATCTCGGAGCTTTTAAACCAATTATGCTCTAGTTGATGCGGAAGTGCAACCACTTTCTGAGCTAATTCCGCCTTTCCTTGTTCTAGAAAAGCTACTACTTGTCGTTCTTCATCTACAGGTGCGGGTAAATCTGCCACCGTGTGTACGCGCGCTTGTTTTGACACCAATTCACCAGTTACTCCATCGAATTCTAGCGTCACTTCCCCAATATATTCTCCCCATCGCCCACCAGCCGCAAGCAAGGCACCATTCACTTCTTTGCCATGTTCCAACAAATGATGCGTATGCCCGCCTAAAATAAGATCGATTTCTGGTATTTCTGTTGCAATTTCTTCATCTAAGGGCAGACCAAGGTGGCTAAGTAAAATAATAACGTCCGCCTGAATCTGATTAACTTCCCGTTTAATCGCTTGAATCGGCTCTTCAATTCCCCATCCTAACGATTCGTAATACTCCGTAAAACAAGCCGTTGCCCCAATAACAGCAATTTTTATGTTGTCCCGTTGAATATAAATATGTGCTTTCGCAAAGTGAGCAAGCTCCGTTCGCGCCATATCTTCAAATACATTGCAGCAAACAACCGGTAACTCCGCTTGATCGTATAAATGCGCCAACTCCTTGTGCCCAAGCGCTGCGCCCTCATTATTTCCAATCGTCACCGCATCATAAGGAAGCTCATTCAAAAGCGCTACATTCCCTTGTCCCATTGAACCTTCCGTATAAGGATGCACCCGATCAATAAAGTCACCAATATCAAAAAATAAATCATTCTGTGCGGTCAAACGTTTTTCCCGTAAAAAAGCAAAGATGCGCGGCCATTTCTCCAGATGACTATGAATATCATTTGTATGCCAAATCGTTAAACGTTTCATGGTAACATCCCCTTCTTTCATCTCCTTCTATTGTAGCCTAAATGCTCCCTTTTGACACGTCACAAAACTGCTTTTCGTCCCTTATTTTCCTTTTAAATTAGTCAAAAGTGGCGTATGATAGACACTATACAAAGAAAAAGGAGGGATTATTTCTTGGACATCTATCAAATTTTTGCACTTTTACTCATCGCAATTTTTGCTGGCGTGCTCGGTTCAGTGTTGGGTCTTGGCGGAGGAATCATTGTAACACCAGCGCTTACACTCCTTTTTGGCATTGATATTAAGTACGCGATTGGTGCCAGTATTATTTCTGTTATCGCAACGAGTAGCGGCTCAGCCATTGCTTATATAAAAGATCGCATCACCAATTTGCGTGTCGGTATGTTTCTCGAAATCGCGACCACGCTCGGCGCCATAACCGGAGCATTTGTTGGCGGACTTCTCTCTGCGACTGCCCTTTACATGATATTTGGCCTCCTGCTTCTCTACTCAGCAATCACGATGATCAAAAAAATAGGCTCTGAGTTCCCAACAAACGTGAAGCCCGACACTCTCGCGACAAAATTACGACTGCATGATACCTATTATGATAAAGCACTTCGACAACAAATAGACTATGAGGTGGCAAACGTCCCAGCAGGATTTGGCGTCATGTACGGAGCAGGTATCGCCAGCGGTCTGCTCGGCATCGGAAGTGGCGCTTTTAAAGTCATGGCACTAGACGTTTTCATGAAAATGCCACTCAAAGTTTCCAGTGCAACGAGTAACTTAATGATGGGCGTCACGGCTGCTGCCAGTGCCACGGTTTACTTATTCCGAGGCGATATTGATCCCTTGATTGCAGGCCCTGTCGCGATTGGTGTCTTGATTGGTGCAACGATTGGAACCAGAATTATGCAACGCCTGAAAAGCAAAGTTATCCGCCTCGTATTTATTCCCGTTTTAATCTACGTCGCTTTGCAAATGATTTTAGAAGGATTGGGGTGGATCTAAATGACTGATAAATCAACAACAGACGAAGAAATGCACCGCGTGGAAGCCGTTGTTAGTTTACTACTTCGAATAGGAGTCCTTCTGAGCGCCGCAATTATTCTCGCAGGTCTGCTACTACTATTGCTCACCGGCTCAAGCGGCTACCCCGGAACGACCTATCCAACAACGCTAACTGCCATTTTCAGCGGGATTAGCGATTTCAAGCCTTATGCGATTATCATGTTCGGCCTTTTCTGCCTTATTTTAACTCCAGTTCTTCGTGTCGTAGTCTCTCTCATCACTTTTTTGAAGGAAAAAGATTACGTTTACGTCACGATAACTGCGATTGTTCTTATCATCTTAGCCATCAGTTTCTTCATTGGTACAACTGGATAAATAAAAACAGTAGTCGCGCTCTTTCTAACTCAGAGCCCCACTACTGTTTTTCACTATCATAAATCACGATATCTTCTCGAATCAAAACATCATAATTCTGCTCTTGCGCCAAAATTCGATGCAAAATCACTTTTTTCTCATCTATTAGCACTTCATAAAACACCAAATATGCCTTACCGATCCTAACTCTGCGGTACTCGCGACTATATTTAGGATCTTGCAACGCCATGCCCATCATTGGAAAAATAGTCAATCGCATTTCCACATTCGCAAGCTTTTCAAAAAATTTCTGCTTCTGGCTTTCGCTACAATATTGATATTCTAAAAAATGAATAATGGCTGCCAGATCTTCCTGAAAAGCATCCGACCATTCTATTTGAATACCACTACTCATACATTAAACCTGCTTATCCATAACGCGAAGATTTGACCACCCATTGCTCGATGTAACCGTACGCTTGTCTTCTTGTGACTCTCTTAATTTATTCAAAATATCTATTTCATTTGAAACCAAAATTCTATCCAATGTCGGAGGGGCAGTATGTGTATTATTTCTTCTTGTCATCTTAATCGCTCCTTTATATTTATTACCATCATTATAACACATTCCGAATGTTTTTTCCAACCGATATCCAAGTGGAGTGAAAATAACTTTTTTTAGGACACTTACATATTTTATCACTCAATTTGAGTATAAAAAAGCAAGAATAAGGGGAGAAAAAATCACCCCCTCCTCATATATCAAATAAATTCATCTGCATCGGTGCAAGCCCTTCGTACGAAATATCCAGCGCTTTTTGCAGTTGTTTCGCATTATCTGCTGCGTCCCCGCCAGAATTATTATTAAAAATCACGATAATCTCTTTCGTTTGTTTTTGCAAATACCTGATGTTTTCCGCCCAATAATTAATTTCCTCTTCATTATAACGGTAAAGTGTTCTAACTTCTCGCCATTCCGGACTATTCGCTTTCATCCACCCTGCACTATTTCTACCGTGTAGCCGTATCAGTGTCATCTCTTCATTCGTTGCCTTAAGTACAATCGGCACACTTCCATTCCCAACTTGCGGCTCATCAACAACCGTATGAATGAAGCCTAAATCTTTTAACAAAGCCAATGTCTGCGGTGTATTCGACTCCGTGTACCACGTCTTATTACGAAATTCAATCGCGAGTGGCAAGTCTCCCATTTTTTCACGAGTAGCTCGTAAGTATGTCACATTCTCTTTCGTGCAACCAAAATAAGGAGGAAATTGGAACAGAATCGCTTTCAGACGTCCTCGCTCACTCATCGGGGCAATCGCATCCATAAAACGACGATACATTTCCGTTTCTGAATCATAATATTGCTGCCATTCTTTATGCTTCGTCATCGCTTGAAAAGCCTTCACAACGAAAGAAAACTCTTCTGGTGTCTGCTCCACCCATTTCTCAGTTGTTTGCGGAGATGGAATTGCATAATAACTCGTATCCACCTCCACCATCGGAAAATGTCCAGCATAATCTTCTAATTTATGCTTTCCAGTGCTCGAATATATCGTCTCATGGTCACTCCACCCCGTTAATCCAATTGTTATCATCACAAAAACGTCCCTTCCTATCTTTTAGATTTCATTGCTCGCGTTATCGTTAAGTCCTTTTGATTTGCAAATTGGCGATATTCCAGGCTATCCATCGCGACCAATTTCACATAACCATCTCGATTAAAATATAGCCCCCACCCATATCGCTTTCCAAGTGGCGAAGTCCTCATACACGCCTGACTCTTTCCCAAAAAAGTAGTTTTTTCTTCTTCCCGCGCTGTCTCTGGAATATTTTTATGCAACATATGCGTTTCAAAAAGAAGATCTTCTTGCGTATATTTATAATCATGCCCATTTAAAAGTTCAAACTGGATCTCACCCACCGTTTTTTTCAGCCGCTTTGTATTCGGAATTTCGCCATGCTCGGCCCTACTATCTTCCGCAACTAAAATAAACGTATTATAATAATTTAAATTCACTTCTCCACACCCATCTTTCATTTTATTGTACAACAGCAAAGAAGGTTTTTCACTATGATTTTAGAAAGCGCTTTATTGTGCGTAAAACAAGGAAATACAGCTACTTTCGAGAAAATATTTTGCCGTCGCATCCCCCATTAACGTTTCCATGCTAGGTTACAACTGCCTTGAGGAACATACAAATTATTTACTTCTCATTCAATGGGAGACGCTCACATATCATACCAATGGATTTCGAAAATAAGCCGGATATGAAGACTGGAAAAAGCTTCTCCACCACTATTATAACCCTTTCCCCGAAGTCAGGCACTTCACACGAATTGAACCAAGCTCATAAGTTACTTTTTATTCAAAATTAGACGAATGCCATTTTGCGATTTTCATTTTTTAAGCGTTCATGCGTTATTTTTTAGTCAAGCCTTCCACGAGTGCCTTCGCCGCCGTGAATTGTCCTTATAGCAGACAATTACGGATGTACTATTCTTCTCTCTTATCCGCATAATCAAGCATTTTGAAATGGGCATCCAGTAGGCTTTGGGCATCTTCATGTATGACGCCCCCCAAAAGCTCCTTCTTTTCGCCTTTTTTCGGCACTCTCACTTTTATACCTAGCGTTTGCGCCAATAATTTCGTATCCAACCGTTCGGGCACAAGTAATTCTTTTGGCAGCAAATGGTTCGGATGATTGTAAAAAGCGATAATGAAGCTTTCCACCATTTCATCGGCCTCTCCGACAAACTCGAAAACTTTAGAGCTCCTCCCAACGATAGCGCCATTACGTACAAAAAGGGACTTGAATCGCGCAAAACTGATTATGTTCTACAAAATGAATCGCATCACGATGACCGAAATCGCTTTTCAGCACTTTTTTTCTTTTCTGTTATGCGCTCTAATACGTTCAACAGTTCGTGGCTTTCTTTCGCTTGTTCGAATTCAAGTTTATCTATTTGTTGTTGCATCCGAGTTTCAAGTTCGCACTTTATCTCTCGTTGTCCACCATTGAAAAAGTCTGAGATTCGTTTGATTTGCGTTTCATATTCTTCCTTTGTGACATCTCGTGCACAAGGCCCTAAGCACATACCAATCTGGTAATAAAAACAAGGACGTCCTTTTTTCCCATCACAATGGCAAAGCGGGTAGATTTTCTGTAGAAGTTCATATGTTTCAGCAGCTTTATAACGACTAGCATAAGGTCCAAAATAATGCGCGCCATCTTTCTCAATTTCTTTTGTTACTTCAAGATGCGGATTTTCTTCGTTCGTAATTTTGAGATATAAATACCGAATTTCATCTTTTAGCATCACGTTAAACGGCGGTTGATACTTCATAATGAGCGTCATCTCAAGCATCAGCGCTTTTTCTTCCGTATCCGTGATAATTAATTCCAAATCATAAATATTATGAACTAATCGCGCGGTCTTCCCTAGTTGTTTTTTTTGTAAAGTAGGATTTGACGCGTTGTTTTAAATTTTTGGATTTTCCGATATATAAAATTTCACCTTTTTTATCTCGATATATGTAACAACCTGGTGATTCAGGCAATGTTTTTAATTTTTGTTTCAACTGGGATTCCACGGATAGCACCTCCAAAAATGTCTATTAATTCCTTCATTTTAGACTTTACTTGACGTTTTGTAAAGCTACGTAGAATTAGAGCCTATTTAGAAAGAAGTCCATACTTGCAACTTCTTCTAAATAGGCTCTACTTATATTATTGGGGACTTACTGCTACTCTTTTGACTTCTTGATATTGTTCATTATAACCAATAATACGAATGGATGCGTTTTTGCTTGTGATAACTGTTGCTAAATTTTTCAATGTGAAAGTTCTTGTTGTCTTGTCTAATACTGCTGTTTGTACGATGTTGCCGTCTATTGATAACTTAATTTCTGAGATATCTTTACCATACATACCCTTCATTGTTGAATGACCCAAAGTGTAGTCATCCGGTGCTAATAGATAGTTGTATAGTGGTGAACCTGTTGTATCCATATCTACACGATTAATTTCTTTATATTGTTTATCTACCGCAACCACTTGCACAACATCTAATGGGCTGTGGATATAAGAAGCGATATTCGTGAATGTATAGTTTCCGGATACGCTTGTAGCTTGAGTTACTGCCACTCCATTCACCCATAAACGAACTTTAAATACGTCACTTCCGTAAGTGCCTGCTAAAATTTGATCGCCTACTCTGTATGTTGTCGGTACTGTTAGCGAATTATTCAGGCTAGAAGTACCCGTCACAGATACTCCAATGCGTTTCAATTCGTTATATTGTGTATCTACGCCAACTATTTCTACCTTATCTGTTGCTGCGTTAATAAAACTAGGCACGTTTGTAAATTCATAAGTGCCATCCGCTTTTGTCGTAGCTTGCGAAACGATTTTCCCATTTACCCATAAGCGGACTTTCCAAATATTTTTTCCAAATGTTCCAGTTAGGTTATTCGTACCCAGTTTATATGTCGTTGCTGTCAACGCGTCGTCAAAAGTAGACGTCCCTGTTACTTGTACAGAAATACGGTTTTGCTCTACATATTTCGCATCGACACCAATGATTTCTACTTTATCCGTAGCTTTGAAAATGTAGTTCATTGCATTCGGAATTTCATATGTCCCGTCTGCATTAGTTGTTGCTTGAACGACTACTTTACCGTTGATCCATAGACGAACGCGGGAAATGCTTGATCCAAACGTACCAGTTAATTTTGAATCACCCAGTTTGTAGGCTTTTGCTGTTAAGTCATTCGGTGTGATTGGTCTCGTGATTTGAACTGTAATTTTTTTTCGTCAATCCAGGATTAGAAGCGGACGTCACTGTAATGATAGCCTCTCCCGCACCGATTGCTTTCCAATTTCCTGATCCATCGATTGTGATTACATCTGTATTACTCGATTGGTACGTTACCGCTTGGCTTGCTTTGGAAGGAGAGACAGTAGCTTTCACTTGTCCTTTGTCGCCATCCTCTGCTTGAATTTGATTCGTACTTATTTCGATCGATGTTGCCACTTCTTTAGGTAATAGGACAGCATATTTTTCTAAAAGCTTTGATTTCGTGGGCTCAGACAAAACCTCAATTGCAAGAAGTAAATCATCTTTTAATTCTGCATAGTCACTATTTACTAAAATAGGATTTGCTTGAATTTTACTAGCTAAGGCCTCAATCTTGACCACCAGCTCTGCCTCTGCATTGTTCTGAAGATTATCGTTCACTAAACCAGCTTTTGTGATAGTAAAGGTGTTCGTTTTTTGTGATGTGTTCACAATTTTTTAAATCATCTACATTCAATCTTCCTGGTTCTGCATGATAGATTCGTAGCTTGTAGCCTACTTTGATATCAAGTATATCTTTACTAGGCACTGTGCCAGAACCAGTCATGGATTTCGTATAGACAACATTGTTATTTAGATCCAGTACTTCTATTTTGGCATATTCTGTCGAGCCAAAATAAGAGTGTGGATCTGTAGAGGTTAATGACATTGTTAACTTTCCTGTGCTTAGATTGACAATAGCATTTGCGAATTCACCATCACCTAGACCTAAGAAATGGACAGTTTGGCTTGTTAATGGGCTTGTTTTTTTTAGCTGTGTAGCTGATTGTTACATCGTTCGTCGCTTCTTTCACGCGTAAATAATGTGTATCAAAACTATATTTAGTCGTCTTCCCTGTAGGTAAACAGATGGTGTAGATACCATTTGGTAGCGTGCCCAGGTTCATGTCCTTCGATGTGATTTTCATACGTTTGATTTCTTTAGATCCGTTCATTAGAATTAAATCTTGACCTTCTATTTGTGAAAAATCGTCTATTTTCAAATGCATCGTTGTGCTTCCAGAAAGTCCACTAGATGCGAGTTGATCCGTATCCACTAGCGAAAAAGGAGTGGTGAGACCCAGCTTATTTTGGAGCGTTGTTAATTGTGAAGCTGGCACTAATTCAGTTAATGGCGCTACTGGTTTATAATTTCGCGAACGATTGTCATCTTGTTGTTGCGTGGACATTGTTCCTCCAAATGAGAGGATTGTGGGAGTGAAATCAAATCCGCTAGCTTGTCCATAGTACTGCGAAATCAGATCAAATAGAAAATGATTGCTTGGTACAAAGCCTGCTTGATTGGCAATTTTCCTATACTCTTGATTGAAAAGTGTAAAACCTTCGTCTCCAGCTTTATCTTGTAATGTAACAAGAGCAAGGAGTCTAGATCGATGGTCCCATTTAGTAACAGGAGTATGTGTCGTCTGCCATAAATTTATAACGGTTTTCTCCACATTAGATTTATCCCCATAAGCGAATAACCATCCATTTTGATATATTCCTGTTCCCATTGTCTTTTTTTCATAGGCTGCCGCATAGAGGTTATTCCAAACCTCGCCCGCGTCAAAACTGCCATCACTCATAAATGAACCCTGATAACCATGGCCTATCTCATGTAATCCACCCCAACCTTTAGAAAGATAAAATCCAGCTAATGTATCAGCATTTTCTGCGGTGTGACTTCCAGAATAATAAGCTGCTCCAGCACCACTAGCATTTGCCTTCATAAAATATTTGTTTGGAATATTTTTATCTGTCGGATTACTTGGTGTAAAAGATAAACCATCTAGCTTATTATACGTTTCAAAAATATCGATATAGTAAGCTATTAACTCATCAATAGACTTAAAATCTTGCATATTCTTCATATAAGCTTTATCTTTTTTAGGTGCAAAAATTTGCGCGTATGGACTTATGATAAGTGCAAATTCTGCTTCCGAGCTATCCCATTGCTGAAAGAACGCTGCTTGATTATTGCCTTTTTGATAGATAGGTAGTGTTTTCATTGCATTCGTTACTTTGTATTCAATAATAGGTACTTCGTTTCCAAATGTTGTATCAATGAAAGGTACGGCTGTGTATCCATGGCTAATTGTTTGCCAGTTAGATGTAATGTTCACTGATTTCTCTTTCTGGGAATTGTCATTTAGTAACTCCATTGTTAGAGTCCCCTTGAAATTCGGATTCGTTTGTCTAATCTCAAGTGGAACATTTGCCGGTAGAATAATACCTAAATCCTGTTTATCATGGTAAATACCTTTTGAAACACCTGCTGTATCTAACCATGTTGGCTTCTCTAGGACATACAAAGACTTCGTTTGTATAGAATCGGCATGTACTTGTTGCGCGAAACCTCCTAATAAGATTATAAACATTAACAATAAGACTGCTTGAACTTTTTTCATACCTTCTCCTTTTTATAGTCGCTTAACAACTACATGTTTTATTTTAGTCATCTGAGTATACAACTACTTTAGATTATCATTTAAGTGGCTTAAAGAAATACATTATTTCTTCTTTATTTAGAAATTAATTGTAGATTTGATGACAATTTATATATTTGAAGGAAAAGTCACCATTTAAGCAAACAAAAAAAATAGACTCCAATGAAGAGACTACTTTTTATAAGAACGGATTAACCAATCGAACCTTCCATTTCGAACTTAATAAAACGGTTCATTTCAGCGGCATATTCCATTGGTAATTCTTTTGTAAACGGCTCAATGAAACCCATAATGATCATTTCTGTCGCTATTCAAAATTTCTTTGTACGGAATCGTATCAGATGTCGATGCGTTATCCATAATCAGCGCCTTTCCCGCGAAGATGAACAGCTGGGTATTTCATCGTTAATTTCGAACCAATGTTTCCATCAATCCATTCCATTATCGCATTTTCATCACAGAAAGTACGCTTGGTTACTATATTGTACACGTTATTGGCCCAGTTTTTAATTGTTTTTTTTAATCCCCCACAGTTACACCTCCAAGACGTACGTCGGCTCTTTTATTTTAGACGTTGCCAATGTTTTTGCAAAGCTTACATCCCCCTTGGTACACGAAAACAGAGTCTTTTTAGAGAAGTCAATATATAACTTCCAAAAATAGACTCTGCGATTACTATGTCACTTTAAGTTGCCTTATCTCCGTAACTTTACTATATAACCAATTCCCATGGTCCCCATTCAGCCGCACCAGGAACATCTCCTTGTGTCCACCATTTGGCTTTGTACGTTTTTCCTTGATATACAGCAGTGTCCCCAGCAACGTAAATGGTGTCAGACTTCCATGTATCTCCAGCTGGTAATGAGCTTACTGTGACTGCCACGGCATTACTTGTTACTGTACTAGTTCCTGTGGCTGAGCTATCCGTGTTGGTTACAATGCAGTAGTAATAATTCGTACCTACGACGCTAGTTGGTGCATTGTAGCTTGCACTTGTTGCGCCACTTATTGCTGTGCCGCCAGTGTTCACTTTACTAGAAGCCTTATACCATTGATAACTAAGTGTACCTTGTGATACATTAGCTCCTATTGACAGAGCTGCTACTCCACCCAAAGTAGTTGTTTTATCTGTTGGTTGACTGGTAATCGTAGGTGTCGCAGCACTACTTGTCGCACTAACAACTACAGATACCGCGTTACTTGTTGTTGCCGTCTTGATTCCTGTGGCTGAACTATCCGTGTTAGTTACAATACAGTAGTAATAGTTGGTTCCTTCTGTATTTGTTGGTGTATTATATGTTGCGCTTGTTGCACCACTTATTGCTGTACCACCAGTGTTCACTTTGCTCGAAGCCTTATACCACTGATAGCTAAGTGTCCCTTTAGATACAGAACTGACTACCGCTAAGTCTGCCGTTCCACCTATCTTGACAGTTTTATCAGTAGGTTGGCTAGAGATTGTCGGAGCTTTCGCATCTGGTGACGGTTGAGCTGCATCATTTGCTGCTTTAATGATTGGGGCAATTGTGTTTACAAAATTGTTTCCGTTCGCTTCATCCCAACCGATGGACCATGTCATAATTCCACGGTAAGTAGGATATTTTGCAAGCAGGCTATTTAGGGCTGACGCGTATACTGAAACGCTTTGTGCCCCGTTACCTGCACCGGTAGTGGAAGGAACTCCGAAAGCAACTTGATCAGGTCGTAATCCGGTAAAAGTCCCTTTATCCATCGTTACGAATCCCGTGATGAGCATCTCAGAAAGACGAGTATATCCTTCTGCAGAATAAACTTGTGCAAAAGGCGCACCGGCATTTGCTGATGGCTGTAACCAAGCGAAGTCGCCATTAAAACCGTTATAGTATTGTGGGTGAATATAGGTCAAAATATCACGAGTAGCGTTAAGAACAGGTAGAAATGCTCCACCATTACCTGTACTGATTGCGCCATTTTGAACATAGCAATACTCAGGAGCCGCAGAAATAATGAAGTCAGATCCGTAAGTCGTTTTCAGATTGCGGAGTAAATATTCAAGGTTTATTGACTGCTGTGATGTCAGATTACCAATTTTATCAGTACTCATAACAGCTATAGAACTACCCTCAAAGTCGACGTCAAAGCCATCAAAGCCGTATTCATTAATAATATTTTTAACGCCGTTCAAGAAAGTATCCCGCTGGGCAGCATTGTCCATATGAACAACACCGTTTTGTCCTCCGCATGAAATGACAATCTTCTTACCTTGAGCTTGTAGCGTTTGAATATCTGCTTTAAAAGCTGCTATCTGCTGAGCTTCTGTACCTGGATAGACTGCTGAAAGATCCATTGATAAATTTGGCGTATAGTAGTTGCCTTTCGTCTCAATAAATGAAACGTTAATTACATCCCATCCTGAACTTGCTTGAGCCAATGTTTTTTTTCGACCCACCGTTACCGCCAAGCCAGTAACCTATGTTTACATGTGGTTTAAGCTGTGTACTTGATGCCGCGGACACATGTGTTGTGAACGCCATCACAGCGGAGAGTACTAAGATAATTGCTAAGCCTGCTGTCAGAATATTTCTTTTCAATGATATGTTCATGAAAAATCCCCCTAATATAATAATTCTTAATTACTATAGTAAAATACTCTGATGCTATTTGCTTTTCCACTTATATTATCTCCTCAAAAACCACCCTTTCGTATCATTCTATTTTTCACTAGATTTCTTCAATGTTGATTAGGGATTGTCTTGTTTTATTGAACTAATAGATGGGCATTATTCTCAAGCAGAGAAAGAATGCGCTTCCATGAAGGTGTTTATCAAAAATTCCCATATCGTTATCTTAAAATAAAGTTATGTAAATGTCAATTTTAATCGCTACTTGGAGAGACGTATATAAAAAGAGTAACCCGAAATCAACAGGTTACTCTAACTTTAAAACATTTCTATCCTCAATGAAAACATCGAGTATATAGGTGTAGGAGATTTATCCAATCGAGCCTTCCATTTCAAACTTAATCAAACGGTTCATTTCGACGGCATATTCCATTGGTAGTTCTTTTGTAAACGGTTCAATGAAGCCCATGACGATCATTTCTGTTGCTTCTTCTTCTGTTACTCCGCGACTCATCAGATAGAATAGTTGCTCCTCAGATACTTTAGAAACTTTCGCTTCGTGCTCTAGAGAAATGTCGCTATTCAAGATTTCGTTGTAAGGAATGGTATCAGATGTCGATGCGTTATCCATAATTAGCGTGTCACACTCGATATTCGAGCGAGATCCTGCTGAATTACGGCCAAAGTGAACGATACCACGATAGGTTACGTTACCGCCTTGTTTGGAAATCGATTTTGAAACGATGGTCGACGATGTGTTTGGCGCCAGATGAAGCATTTTCGCTCCAGCATCTTGGCGTTGTCCTTTACCAGCAATCGCAATGGAAAGTGTCATACCACGGGCGCCTTCCCCGCGAAGATGAACGGCTGGGTATTTCATCGTTAATTTCGAACCAATGTTTCCATCAATCCATTCCATCGTCGCATTTTCATCACAGAAAGTACGCTTGGTTACGAGATTGTACACGTTGTTTGCCCAGTTTTGAATCGTTGTGTAACGACAATATGCATCGCGTTTAACAATGATTTCAACAACGGCTGAGTGAAGGGAGTTGGTCGTGTAAACTGGCGCGGTACAACCTTCTACGTAGTTTACGCTTGCGCCTTCATCCACGATAATCAGTGTGCGCTCAAATTGTCCCATGTTCTCCGAGTTAATACGGAAATAGGCTTGGAGCGGTGTATCCACTTTCACGCCTTTTGGAACGTAGATGAACGAGCCACCAGACCAAACAGCCGAGTTTAACGCTGCAAATTTATTATCAGTTGGCGGGATTATTTTTGAAAAATACTCGCGGAAAAGATCTTCGTTTTCTTTGAGCGCTGAATCTGTGTCTTTGAAGACGATACCGATGTCTTCTAGATCTTTTTTCAGGTTATGATAAACCACTTCGGACTCGTATTGCGCGGAAGCACCGGCAAGATATTTCTGCTCTGCTTCTGGAATTCCGAGTTTGTCGAAGGTACGCTTGATTTCGTCGGGAACCTCGTCCCAATCGTTTACCGTGTGATCTGATGGTTTCACGTAATAGCGAATATCTTCAAATTTCAGTTCGGAAAGATCACCACCCCATTGTGGCATCGGCATTTTGTAGAATTGTTCTAAAGACTTCAAGCGAAAATCGAGCATCCATTGCGGTTCTTCTTTAATGCTTGAAATTTCGCGTACGATATCTTCTGTCAAGCCGCGTTCACTACGGAAAACGGATGTATCTTTATCATGAAAACCGTATTTATATTCGCCCATTTCTGGAATTTCAGTCATAGTCAAGATCCTCCTTTAAACTTATTATTTCTTTCCCTCAAATTCGAAAATGGCACGTTCCATGGCTTTCCATGAAAGTGTGGCGCATTTGATCCGAGCTGGGAATTTTGCAACGCCTGATAAAGCTTCGACATCGCCGTTTTCATCGATAACATCGTGTTCATGACCTTGTACCATTTCTGAAAAGTCACGCGACATTTTGAGGGCTTCTTTTTCTGATTTGCCGATAATGCTCTCAGTCATCATCGAAGCGCTCGCCATCGAGATTGAGCATCCGCTACCTGTAAATTTGGCGGCAGTAATGACTTCATTTTCCACTTTAAGATGGAGATGAATTTCGTCACCACACGTCGGGTTATTCAGGTCAATCGTGACACTTTCGTCGTCTAATGTGCCATTGTTACGCGGATTTTTGTAGTGATCCATAATAACTTGGCGATATAATTGATCTAATTTGCGACCACTCATAGTCCGAAATACTCCTTTGTTAGCTTGAGGCCAGCGATAAACTGGTCGACCTCCTGCTTGGTATTATATACGTAAAAACTTACTCTAGCTGTGGAAGACGTATCCAACCACTTCATGAGCGGCTGTGCGCAATGATGTCCAGCGCGGATTGCCACGCCTTCTTCATCAAGCACTGTCGCGACATCGTGGGGATGTGCTCCCTCTAAATTAAACGTAATCAGTCCGCAACGCTTCGTCGCATCTAATGGACCATATATCGTAATCCCATCTAGCTTTTGCATTTCTGTCATCGCATAGGCGGTTAATTCTTCTTCATGATTGTGAATCAAATCAAAACCGATCGTTTCCAAATAGTCAATCGCAGCGCCCAAACCAATCGCTCCCGCAATGTTCGGCGTCCCTGCTTCCATTTTCCATGGTAGCTCTTTCCACGTGGCATCGTGTAACTCCACAAAATCAATCATTTCGCCGCCAAATTCAGTCGGGTTCATCTCGTCAAGCAATTCCCGTTTCCCATAAAGCGCACCAATTCCAGTTGGAGCCATCATTTTATGACCTGAAAAAGCGTAGAAATCAGCGTCCAATGCGAGAACATCGACCTTCATGTGTGGCACAGCTTGCGCGCCATCAACAACGATAACCGCGCCAACCGAGTGCGCCAAATCTGCAATCTCGCGAACCGGTGCAATCGAGCCGATCACATTAGAAACGTGAGCAATCGCAACAATTTTCGTTTTCTCATTGATCACTTTTTCGGCATTGGCAAGCGTAATCGTCGCGTCTGCGTCCAAATCGATATAAACAAGCGTCGCGCCCGTCCGTTTTGCCAATTGCTGCCACGGAATCAAGTTACTATGATGCTCCAAGTGGGAAATCACGATCTCATCTCCAGCTTGCAAATTCGCATCACCATAACCGTTTGCGACCATATTAATCGCCGTCGTCGTCCCGCGCGTGAAAATAATTTCCGCCGTTTCGCGAGCGCCAATAAAACGCGCAACCTTGGCACGACTTCCTTCATAAGCATCCGTCGCACGAGCCGCCAGCGTATGCACACCACGGTGAACATTCGCGTTTTCCCACTCATAATACTTCATTACCGCATCTAGGACCTGCTTCGGCTTTTGAGAAGTAGCTGCATTATCCAGATAAGCAAGCGGTTTTTCATTGATCTCTTGCTTTAAAATCGGGAAATCAGCCTGAACTTTCGAAGTTAGCGTCATGTTAGCGCACTTTCCCTTCGATAACTTCCTTCAATTGAAGTTTTACACTTTCGATTGGTAGTTGACGCACAACTGGATCAAGGAAACCGTGAATAACAAGACGTTCTGCTTCCTCTTTCGAAATTCCGCGGCTCATTAGGTAGAAAAGTTGCAACGGATCCACACGGCCAACTGACGCCGCATGCCCAGCTACTACATCATTTTCATCGATTAAAAGAATTGGATTGGCATCTCCACGCGCTTTTGGACTAAGCATTAACACGCGAGATTCTTGTTGCGCATCCGATTTTGACGCGCCATGTTTAATATGACCAATACCGTTAAAAATCGTTGTCGCGCTATCTTTCATAACACCGTGTGACAAAATCGTACCCAGCGAAGCCAAGCCGTAATGCGTCACACGTGTCGTAATATTTTGCGTTTGCTTTCCACGACCAACCGTCACCGTTTTCACGTCACTGACAGAGCCATTGCCCATCAAGTCCGTCGTGTTTTCATTAATCGTGTCGCCATCGTTCATCAAACCAAGCGCCCACTCCACACGGCTATCGTTGCCAACATGTCCACGGCGGCTAACATATGTCGTAGCGCCACTTCCCAAGTTGTCCACCGCACCGAATTTAACTTGCGCATTATTTTCCGCGATTACTTCAGCAACAATGTTCACAATACCTTTATTATCCGCGTCAAGCGTCACATAGTTTTCCACATACGTTACGGCGCTATTATCATCCGCAACCAATAAAACATGGTTCACAAGTGGAGACGCTGCGTTTCCGTGTGCAAAAACTGCTTGAATCGGCTCTTTCACTTCCACATTTTTCGGTACATATAAGAACAATCCACCGTTCATAAGCGCTGCATGGAAAGCTGTCAAACGACTTTCATCCACTTTTACCGCTTCGGTCATGAAATACTTCTGCACCAATTCCGGATGTTCCTTCGCCGCCGTGATGATATCCGTAAAAATAACACCCGCGTCAGCCAATTCCTTATTTAAATGCAGTCGCGCTGGGCGATTATCGATTTGGACGTACACATTCGCGTCCTCCGCAATTAAGGCCTGCACGTTCTCAGGTAATGCTTCGTTCGTCACACCCGCTCGGAAGGCCTCGTAAGCCTCAAACTTCGTGAAATTCCAGCGATCAATCTTTGTTTTATCTACAAACGGCAATGCTAATTCAGAAGCTTGTTGCCATGCGTTTATCCGTAGCTCTGTTAACCAGCCAGGCTCGCCTAAATCGCCTGAAAAAGCACGGATAAAATCATCTTTTACTGCTAAATTTTCTGTCATGATTTATCCCTCACTCTCTTATTTTTGGTCAACGGTTTCTTCTTCTTCGTCAAACTCGATACCAAGTTCTTGCTTAATCCAGTCATATCCTTCAAGCTCTAGGCGCTTCGCAAGTTCAGATCCGCCACTTTTCACGACTTTACCTTGCATCATTACGTGCACATGATCAGGCTCGATATAATTCAGCAAACGTTGGTAATGGGTAATAATCAAGCAACCAAAACCTTCGCCGCGCATTTCGTTGATTCCTTTTGAAACGACTTTCAATGCATCGATATCAAGACCAGAATCGATCTCATCTAAAATCGCAATCGTCGGCTCAATCATCAATAATTGTAGAATTTCGTTACGTTTTTTCTCTCCGCCAGAGAAACCTTCATTCAAATAACGCTCAGCCATTTCTTCGTCCATTTCCAAAACAGCCATTTTTTCGTCTAATTTACGGATATATTGCATAAGCGGAATTTCTTTACCTTCTTCACGACGGCTATTAATCGCAGCACGCATGAATTCGGCGTTTGTAACCCCACTAATTTCACTCGGATATTGCATGGCTAAAAATAGGCCAGCACGAGCGCGTTCGTCTACTGCCATTTCCAGAACATCTTCCCCATCAAGTTCGATTGTTCCTTGTGTTACTTCATATTTAGGATGCCCCATTATCGCTGAGGATAGCGTCGATTTACCAGTTCCGTTAGGTCCCATTATTGCATGGATTTCCCCTGTAGAAATTTCTAGGTTAACCCCTTTTAAAATCTCTTTTCCTTCTATTTCAACATGTAAATCTTGAATTTTCAACGTTGACATTAAAAATTACCTCCTAATTTTTCCGTGTTATTTTTCATCTCGCATGTTTCTAGTTTAGTATAATTCTAATCTAATTACAACTATCCGAAATACTTTCTTTTTTAAAAACGTCTTGCTTTGTGATATAGCCTTGTTCTTCCCTCCATCGCTCATATTATCACTTACTTGCCAGCACTTGAGAAAATCGCCATTAGCGTCCTCTACCAGTGTACCAAAATGTAACACCGAAAACACTCAAAAAGGTTTAAAAAAGGATTGTCGAAATGAAGCCTATATGCTATGGTTATGTTAGCGTCATAATTTTGAAATATTCAAGAGTATACTTAATCACCTCGCAACAAGAATTAATGGAGGCATATTTAATATGAAGAAAGCCATCATCGCATTGACTTTGATTGTTCTATCGGTAGCTATCTTTTTAACAGCTTGCAGTTCACCAAAATCAGAGTTCATGTCATCTTTTCGAAATATCGTAAAAAATAAACAATATACTGCTACGTTCATGTTGCAGCCTAAGGCAATATCAGGTTTTGAAGCACTTGACGGTCTGAATCCAGATGCCTTAACCGCGAGCAATCTCACTGTGAAAACATCGCGCGATACGGAACGCGATTTAACCTATAATACATTTGGCCTCCATATCGGTGGCGCACCGACGATGGATTTGACTGCGCATTCCTTTCAAAACGGAAGCACTGGGAAAATTTTCGTTCCTGTAAATGATTTTTTCGAAACAGCAGCACCCGTTACGAATATGCTCAATTTAGCGACGGACTCCGTTTACTCCAAAGTACTTTCTGAAAATGAAGATTTAAAGGGCAAATATGTTGACCTACTTCAAACGCTGCAGAATGTTACAGGCCAAGTTATCGATGAAAACACGGTCGACGAACAAGCCGATCAAATACAAGCTATCGAAGGAAAAACCGCTTTTCTTCTTTATACAAAGTTGAACAGCCTGGATAAAAGCCATTATCAAACGACAAATGGGACGATTAAACTCACGCTTAACAAGAAAGAACTCGCAGAATTAGCAAACGCTTGGCTGGAAGAGTTCCATTCCAATCGGGATTTTATTAGTCTCTATGCAAAAATAGCTGGCCTGACGGAATCTCAAGCGAAAGAAAGCTGGGCTGATAGTAATAAAGAGATGCAAGAAAACACTTAAAAGCCTGATTCAGAATAAGAAAATACAACTTAGTACTGTCATGACTGTGTATCCCGACTCCGATAAAGGCGTCAAAAAACTAGTGATGGCTTTCGATTATGCAAATCCGGACAATCAGCAGAAGTTAAAATTCGATTTTACGATGAATTTATTAGATTTCGAGAAAATACCAATGGCACCGAATAAAGCGGATATCATCACGAAGAAAGAACTCGATAACGTGATGACGGACATCATCCGCGCTCAAAGAAAATAGCTATGGCACATGTGCCATAGCTATTTTCGCGTCCTACCGTCTCGCAATATTCACCGTCGTAAATACAAATTTATCATATCGATGACGCGACTTCGAGTACTCAAACGCCATCCCATTATTCAAATAAACCGTCTGTTCGACTTCAATCACGGGATCCGTCTCCGAACAATCAAGATAATCAAAATCAAGTTGTCCCGGCTTATCCGCTCGAATTTGCTTGTAAGAACTGGCGATTTTCAAATTTAGCCGTTCGCGAATATACGTATAAATCGAATGCTCCAACACTTCTTGCGTCACGCCAGGAATCAACGCAACAGGCATACACGTATGCTCCAAAACATAAGGCTCACCGTCCACAAGTCGTGCCCGGACAATATCGTAAATCGGCGTTTCCAAATCAATATTTAACCGCTCCGCTACATACTTATCCGGAAACGTGACCTGAAACTGGACGATTTTACTCGCTACATCGCGCCCTTCCAACAATTTCGTAAAGCCGTTCACTTCTTGGCTATGAATGTTCAACCGATCCATATCAAGCGCAGACTTAATAATAAATGTCCCATGCCCGCGCTTTCGATACAGCAACCCTTCCAAAACCAGAACCTCCAGTGCCTTCTTCATCGTCATGCGGCTACAATCAAATTCTTTGGCAAGCGTCATTTCATCTGGAATCGGTTTATCAAGCGGATACTCCTTCGCGAAAATACGCTTTTTCAACTCTTCCGCGATAAAACTATATTTTGTTTGATTATTTGCCATGACGCTAAACACCTCTTTTTTCTTTCTATTTTACCATAAAAATTATTCCGCATCCTCAAAACCATGATTATCAGAAAGCTCTTTATACCAACGTCCTGAAGATTTGATTGTGCGCTTGTAATCTTGATCTAAGTTCACTTCAACCAAGCCATAACGATTTTTGTACGCATTCGCCCAAGACCAGCAATCCATAAAGGTCCACAGATGGTATCCTTTACAATTCACGCCCTCCGCCATCGCCTTATGCAACCACTTCAAATGATCCTTAATAAACGCAATCCGGTAATGGTCATCGATATAGCCTTCCGCCGTACGATAACGATCTTCGCCCTCAACACCCATCCCATTTTCAGAAATGAAGAACGGAATGTTTCCATAATTATCGCGCAGATTAATCGCAATATCATAAATCGCCTTCTCAAAAATCTCCCAACCACGATACGGATTCATTTTGCGATATGGCATTTCATAGTTATCAAACAAATGCTCCGGCATAAATGGCGCATCCGGATGAGCCGCATATTCCTTCGCCTTCACACGGCGTGGCTGATAATAATTCACACCCAGAATATCAATAATATTGTTTTTAATAATCGCTAAATCTTCCTCTGTATACGTCGGTAAAACATCGTGTTCCTTCAAAATTTCTACTAAATCAGCCGGGAATTCCCCTTTTGTCACAGGATCTAAGAAACTACGATTAAAAATCAAATCCGCAATATGCGCCGCACGAACATCAGCAGGATTTTGACTACGCGGATAAGACGGCGTCAAGTTCAGGATAATCCCAATCTCCCCATCTTGCTTCAATGCGTGATATTCCTTCACAGCAAGCGCATGAGCAACCGTTGTATGATACGCCACTTGTACTGCACGCTTGAAATCAACAACATTCGGGAAATGCGCATCGTACAAATATCCCATTTCAACAGGAACAATCGGCTCATTAAACGTAAACCAATGCCTCACACGATCACCAAACAACTCAAAACACGTTTTTGCAAAAGTCGCATAAGCACTCACTACTTCACGATTTTCCCAACCACCGATTTCTTGCATCGACATCGGCATATCAAAATGATACAGGTTAATAAATGGCTCCACACCATTCGCCAGCATTTCATCAATCACATTATTATAAAATGCCACCGCTTTCGGATTCACTTCCCCAATCCCATCAGGAATCAAACGCGACCACTGAATCGACGTCCGGAACGAATTATGCCCCGTTTCCTTCATCAATTGGATATCCTCTTTATATTGATAATAAAAATTAGACGTATTCACCGGACCTACATTATTGAAAAAACGACCTGGTTCTTCCTTATACCAATGATCCCAAATACTCGGTTTTCTGCCATCGACATCAGCAGCCCCTTCCGTTTGCGGACCTGAAGCAGCACTACCCCACCAAAAATCTTGCGGAAATTCATATTTCATCATTTCTACCTCCAAGAGACGAGCATCAAGCACCCGTTTGATATCTTTATTATACCCTATTTTTTTAAAAGTATAAACTTATAACTTGATAAAGATGTATTTGAGATGTTTTTTGCAAAACAAAATAGATACGAAGTCAAATTGAGTTCTTATAGATAGTACCATTCAATTAGAGATATACATATTTCTTCTTTCTTATTATATTGAAACAGCAGATATCGACAATAAAAGCCAATCCATCATGAAGTTCCCTGGTCTGCAAGCTAATCAAGAAGTGACCTTTATAGCAGAAGATGGAAAAGGAAATACAAGCGATCATGTCATCATGATAATACAGGTAGCTACAGTTAACTATCCATAACGTAAACTAGTGCAAGTGGGCAGGTAAGGATAACATTGTAAATATAGTCTCTAATCCTGAGATTTGCTACGCCTCTTTTCATAGAGAAACTATGCATATTTCCCATTTTCTATCACTGCTCCTTGCATCGCTAAACGATCTGCATCTAGTTATGTGATTTAAAACCCTCTTCTTTTGAGAATGTACTAAATAATTGAAAGGAAGGTGCTGTAATACGAAATATCGGAAAACATCGCTTCAGCAAAACTGTTATGATTTAACAAAAAGGACGGTTATTCATTGACCACACAGAGACACGTTCAGGTGCAGAAAGAGAGCTTGAAATCGCTCGAAAATTGGCACATTTAGATAGTTTTGCAATAGAAGAACTCCCTAAAAATACAGCAGATAGTATACATCTTTACTGTTGGGTATGGACCCAGTCACCATCCTAATACGTGAATAGATATATCTAAAACACCCTATCTTTTGGATAGGGTGTTTTCTGATTCTATGCTTTGCTGTTTCAACCTAGCTTCTTGTATCATAAGAAAACGGCCACCTCGGTAAGTAGGCAGCCGTTTTTCGAGAAATAACAGCCAGTGAAAGCTGTTACTATCCATAATAATACATCTGATTCATTTTTGCAATGATTGGCAATGGATCTGGTAGAACTCGAACCTACGACCGGACGGTTATGAGCCGTCTGCTCTAACCAACTGAGCTACAGATCCACAAAAAAGTAACCGCCCATTGGTATAAACATTTATTTTAAAGGAAGCGATACATTGAGAAGCACTATTTATCTTAAAAAGTTACGTTAGTTAGCTCCAAGATAAAATACACTACAATCAATGGGCTGTATACCTTTAAAATATGGAACCCGACCTTTTGTACCTAGCTTAGCCTCGTCAATGCTTATTCCCCTCTTTATTTGGTTTTAAAATGAATAACCCAATTCCAAGTAGTATAACCCCGATAAGCAGTAAATACATCAAACCTGAATCACCAGTTTCTGGAAAAAAAGTACTCTTACCATCTGAGCCACCATTTCCTGTCGCTCCATTATTATTTGATGAACTCGTAGGATCAACAGTCGATATCTTCTTGTTTTCAGCTTGAACCGTGATAGCTTTCGGTACACCTGTCCCCTTATCATTAATCGTGAAGCGATATTCTTCATCTGTGATTTGATAACCCGTTGATGCCTTCGTTTCTACAAAAGCATATTTTCCTGGACTTAAATCTCGGACGTTAACCTGCCCCATTTTATCTGTTGTCAAGCCTGATTTCAATGTTTTACCTCTCTCATCGATAAGTTTGAACTGCGTACCCACCAATTTTTCCGCCTTGTTCCCAGCATCTACTTTCGTTAATACCGCTCTTCCCTTATAGTTCACGAACGTGCCCAGTGCCACCTGTTTTGGGATACCAGATGCCGTTCTATCAATTGTGAATGTCACTGGTTTTGTGTTCAAAATATACCCAGCCTTCGCTTTTGTTTCCACCAGCGTATATTTCCCTGGATCCAAATCATCCATAACCAATTTTCCAGCCTCATCTGTTTTAAAAGGCGCCGTTTCCTTCGTCACCTCATTCGTCAATTCAAAACTAACACCTGCCAAGCCTTGATTCTGCTCATTGACCTTGCTTAACACAGCGCTACCTTTATAATTCACAAAGTCAGCTAACTTGATGGTCCCTGGATTATCCATAAATGCCTCCGTAATCTCAAAGGTTTGCGGCTTCGTATTCAAAATATAGCCATCTGGAGCACGGACTTCCTTCACCTCATATTTACCAGGAGCCAACCCGTCAAAATGATAGACACCTTCTTCATTCGCTTTCAGTTCTTTGGTCAGGCTCTGATTCACCTGGTTCCCATCTACATCACTCACCTGAATAAGCTCGAAAACCGCTGTCGTTAGTTGTTTACCATCCTCGTCCGTTTTATTAAATTCAATCGATGCTTGGAAGTTTTCAAAATTCCCACGATCGATGACTTGATTCTCACCACCACTTGCTGAGACAACGAAGTAAATCGGATTTTTATTGATGATAAAGCCATTCGGTGCTTTCGTCTCGATTAGTTTATAATACCCCGGTCCAACATCGCCATAATCTATTTGCCCGCTGTCATCCGAAATTACTTGTTTTATTGGTTGATCTTCGCCAAATTTATAAAGATCAAATATAGCACCACTTAGCGCCTGTGATCCGCCAGTTTTGGTGAGTTTCACAATGCCTTTAAAGTTCTGGTATTGCCCTAAATTCAGCTCTTTCACCACACCATTTTGCGAAGCGTTAATCGTGAACTCTACTGGATACTTATTCAGGACATAGCTCTGACCATTGCTCTGTAACGGCGCCTTCGTTTCCACTAGTTTATAGTCACCTGGAGATAGGTCATCAATTTTGATAAGTCCTGCCTTGCTCGATGTATACACACCTAACTCGGCATCCTTGTCATCGTATAACGTATATTCTGCGCCCGCCAATCGCTCTCCTTGACCATTGACTTTCGTAAGTGCGATACTTCCCTTGTAATTGATTATATCGCCAAGATTCACCGTTTGTGGCTGCCCATTTGCCTGTGCTGAAATCGTAAAGAAATGATTCGCCGTATTTAAAATATAGCCGTCTGGGGCCTTCGTCTCAATCAACTTATAGATTCCTGGAGCCAAATTAGGTGCAGAAACCTTACCAGTACCATCACTCGTCACCGTCTGGATAAGATCATTTCCTACAAACTTCCGGATTTCAAACTCCGCACCGCCCAAACCTTGATGATCTACGTTAGTTTTCATAAATTGAACGCTACCTTTATAGTTAACCTGATTTTCTAAAATAACTGTATCCGGATTACCAGCTTGACTTGCAGCAATGACAAAGTTCTGCACTTTCGTATTCAAAATGTAACCGGTTGGTGCTTTTGTTTCTTGCAATGTATAGTGACCTGGCGCGAGTCCAGTCAATTGAACAGAACCATCTGCAACCGAAGTCAGTGTCGTCGTAATCACTTCATTGACAACAGCACCTGCTCCATCCGCCACACGTGTCACCTTGAAAATCGCACCTGCAAGTCCTGTCGTTCCGTCCTCCGCTACTTTCTTAAAAGAAATATCGCCGAGATAATTCACAACAGGCCCTACTGTCTGGCTTGCTATGACACCATTTCCGTCCTTCGTCACTGTGAATTCCACTGGTGTTGTGTTCAGAATATAGGATTTAGGTACAGTTGGCGCTTTGGTTTCGGTAAAGCGATACGTCCCCTCATCTAACCCCCGAACGACCAATTTCCCAGCTTGATTACTGACAAACGTTTCATTCGCTCGAATTCGAGTCCACGTAGTACCAATTTTTTGTTCCAGTTTAAATGTGGCACCCGCAAGATTCGTATTGTCTTCCGCCTTCTTGCTAAGCTCTACAGTGGAACGCTCATTCACAATGTTGGTAAAAGCGATGGGCGCCGAAGTAGTTGCATTGATCTCGATCGGCTTTCCATTTTTCAGTTCCGTCGAGACAGAAACACCAGCTGGTGCTTGCGTCTCCTTCAAAAGATACGTCCCATATGGTAAAGCACCAAATATAATCCCACCATTCGCATCTACTAAACCTTCCCGTAAGACTGCTGTATTGGCCTGGTTCCATAGCTCAAATTTGGCACCCGTTAGTTTATTACCTGCATCATCGACTTTGTGCAGTGTCACTTGACCTTTCGTTCCGACTGCAGTTCCACCACCATTCGAGACGTTCACATTTACTTCCTTGCTTTTTTTCCCCCAGTAACTGTCTCGATATTATCTCCTTTGACAGTGATATCATTCGAAACTTTACCAGTTGCTGCGTTCGCATCTAGAAAAACAACCGAGCGATAAACCAATTCATAACTTGCTGAAATTTGCCCAGTGAAACGCACTTCTAGATGTTGCAATCCCGTCACATTATCTGTCGTTAGTAGCACATCATATAGACTTGGATCAAGTGGCGCTCCTCGTGTTATTTTCCCGGATGGATCAATGCTTGTTGTATATACCATAATCGATGCTTCATCAATCGCTTGGTTTGTTGATGGGTTATCTGACACCACCACATTATTTAGCGTGGATTGACTCGGATTAATCATCACATCCCAATTCACAAACCCATCTGCATCTTGTGTACCTGTTTTTTCAGCGTAACTGCCACCGTGCGCTACTGAAACTTTACCTGTAATATCGTAATCAGGATGTCCATCATTCTTCACTGTTGCCGTATTCGTGTAACTACTTGAATCATGAATAACCTCGCCTACGAGTGATGTTTGATATTCAAACATGTACTGACTGAGAGACGAATTCACATCTGGCAGATTGATTGTAAGCGTCTTATCATTCCCATCCGACGGCTCTGTTACGACGAATTCTGCTCGTTCTTCTGGTGTCAATTCCGCACCCTTCACATAAGAGCCGTCCGAAGCAATCGAATAATGGAAGATTTTTAAGCTGTCTGGCACAAAGTTCTGATTATCTGTCATTTTATCCACTACTTGTGCATTTTCAAGCCCCACTTTACTATAATTAACACCTAGCGTCCACGTAATCAGCTTATCTTGCGCATTATACTCCCCAAATTTAAACCCATTATCTTGCGAGGCTGGATTCGGCTTAAATTCTGCCGTGTCACCTGGATTTTTATGCGTATTATCCGTTGTACTCACCCAATCAGACGTCGCATGATTTTTTAAAAGCCGTTTCACCACTTTGTTCTAAAACATCCGCGTCATATTCCGTCTTATAGTTAATTCGGAATGTATCCGAAGTATTCACGAAACTCCCAATAAATTCTGCGTGGATTTGATTTGTTACTGCATCATAAGTCATCGTGTAATCTATGCCTTCTCGTAGTGGCTGGCCCGTTGTCACATCACTAATACTAAAGCGTAAATTCACCCATGTCAGACCTTCACTGAGCGTATCTGTGAACGTCCAATTTTCCATTTGGTAATTATTTTTATTGATATCAACAACCCAATCCAACGTTTTACTGCCGTAGTCCACGTTCTCAATATTTTTTATCAACCCTTGCTGTTTAGCGGTTCCAGATTCTGTATCCTTATTCCCACTGCCATCCACAACACTATTACTATAGGTTGTGTCCTTATCAATCACATCTTCCACTTGTGTCGTATAATGAATATTCACAGCATAATCCACATCACCAATAAACACAATCTCAAAACCCTTGCCATCAGGTGCTGGAACTAGATTGTAGTCGATGCCAAGCACAAGCGTGTCCCCTTCTTGTGGATTTCCATTACTATCAAAAGTAACCTTCTTCAAAACAACACTAGCATCTTGAAGCGTCATATTTCCACTAATCGTATCATGCACCGTGGCTTGGGATTCCTTAATATTAAACTCATTATGATTATAATTAATTACCCAATCAAATGTCTGGTCTTCTGGATGATAGTTTGGCTGTCCTTTTACCAGACCAGCCTTATAATTCGCCGTCACGGAGGCCTCCGCAGGAATCGATTCTATTTCATCCCCGTCAAACGTAACATCATTCGTAAAATTAACCGCGCCACCCTCATTCCCTGGCTTCACGCTAGCATCAATATCCGTCGTATACTCAATCCGGTACGGCTTATCAATTACATTCGCAAAAGTCACTTTTCCATCTGCATCGACCATATAGTCACTTGTTGAAATTTCGACCTCACCTCCAGGAATCACATTCCCGTCAAAATCTACTTGCAACTCGTAGACTTTCACACCCGTAATCGTCAAACCTTCTGGCAAATTCTCCGTCTCTGTCGCGTTCGTAATATGATTCATATCCTTATTAACATCCACATTCCAAATCACCTGATTCGGATTCGGTGTTTTATCAAAATGCCCCTCTTTACTCACAGAGCTCGCTACATCCGGTCTCACCGTCACATCAATACCTGGTATCTGCTCCTCACCTGGAATCACAATCGTAATATCACCAGGTCCAGGAATATTCGCCTCATCAAACTTTCCACTAAAATGAAAGTCTCCATGAATGTTCGATTCTTCCGTCACCCGTTCATTAAACGTAATCGTAACCGTCCCATCCACGTTCACAACGGCTGTCGCATACGTATCGCCATTCGCATTGTTCAACGGAAAACTCTGATTTTGCACAATTTTAATCTCATCTGGCAAGGTAAACGTATAATAATCGCCGTCTTGCATTTGCTCCCTCACACTCTCAGGCAAGTCAAACGCCATCTCAAAATTCACATTGTCCTCAATCGTTGGGTTTGTTACAGGGTTCCCATCCCCGTCCGTATAAGTCAGATTCATCCCCGTTAAAAACTCATCTGTCGGCCCTAATAAATTCTTAATATCCACTGCCGCACGTTTCAACTGTGGCTTCTTCCCAACATCCGTTGCTGGTTTTTTTTTCTAGATTCGGTGTCACGACATCTATCTTAGGCTCATCTGGCTTAAAAATCACTTCTTTCGCTGTCTTTTCACCATCTATATCAAACTCAACCGTCACTTTTGGTTCATCTGTATCTTCCAACTGCCCCTTAAATGGAAATACAATTTTGGCCTCCACATTAGGGTTAATTGTAAGCACAATCTCTTGTAAATGTGTCACATAAGACCCAATCACTTGTTGCTCTGCATCCTTCAATTCACCACTTTCATCAGTTAAGACTACATTATCAGAAAGCGTTACCCTTATATTTTGCTGTTCATTCCCTGTTTTCACAGCACCCTGTAGTGTCGTGTCTATTTCATTCGTTGGTAATACTTCTTGATCCTTGATAGTAATATCAGTTAACGTCAATGCCTTCTTGCCCAACCCATCCGTCGGTATTGCATAGATTATTTGTGGTAAGAAAAGTTGTAGTACAATCGCCAATATAGATACCCAAGCAAATGTTTTTTTCATCCAAAATCCCCCTTTATTAAATATCACTCTATATATTTTATTTTATCCCCTATTTGGATATGCTTTAAACGATTTTATATAACATTCTGATTATTTTAACTTCTATATTTTTCCGCTTACATTCTATTTTGGAATACCACAAAGCACTTATTCCTGTTCCTTATGCAAGTGATTTAAAAAAAATGCATAAGGGTATTAATTAAAATGGACTTAATTAACATTTTTATTTTAAAAAAAGAAAGGAATGAAAATGATGACCATTACTAAACAAAATGGATTTAAAGTACTTGTAGATTATTTGTCTTCGTCTGGGATTAATTTGTATACAGGGGTGACAGGTGGAGGTGTCGTTCATTATCTGAAATACCTTATACCGTACACGCCTGCTGAGAAAATACCCTCTTTATTTACAATCAGTGAGTATCCTGCAGGTTTTGCCCCATTAGGACATTATGTTGCCACTGGAAAAATTGCAGCTGCCATATCTACCACTGGTGCTGCAACAAAACTATTATCTTGTGGACTCAGCGATGCCAAACTTCATGACATTCCCTCCGTCTATGTTTTCCCTATTTCGACTGTTCTCCATGCAGAAGACGGTTCCTTACAAGATTCCTCTATCCATGGCAGTAATATTGTTCAGCAACTGTTAGCAGAATTGCCTCAGCATGTATTCCTTCTAGATAACCCATTTACATTTGCTACGCAATTAGAACAGGCACGACAAGCATTGCTCTCACGAAAGCCCGTTGTATTTTTATTAGATAATGAAATGATGGCATTGCCAGCCTTTGAATTTCCAATAATTCCAAATCATAAACCAGCCTATAGGAATTCTGAAATTATTCCATTCGTCCGCCTATTTCGGGAAAAAGTACAAGGCAGACGAGTTCTTTTATTGGTAGGAGAAGAAGGTATACATGATCCTGCAATGCGAAAGCTGACGACAACTATTTGTCACGAACTGAAAGCTGCTGTCGTATGGAGTATCAATGGTGGAAACTGTGTGGAGCATAGTAATCCTTATGCCTATGGATATATTTCTTTTGGCGGAAATGACAAAGCTCTAGATATCTGGGAATCTATAGATGAAGATGATGTGATACTTTGTATCGGTGTAACACCCGATGAATATACAATCGATTTAAAAAAAAATCCCTGCTGGAGATGTCTTTTTTTTTAACAAACATTGAAAATGCCTATGGCCAAATAAGAGGAAACTTTCACCATAGCGCGCAACATCATATGCACCAAATAAATGCCCCTATCAGCGAGGTTCTGCAAGCAATCATAGAGGAGGCAAAACAGCACTCATTCACGACAAAAGCCTGTCCAATCGCACCTAAAAATTTAAATAACCGAGAAATCTTAGCACCTCAAAAAGGGTATGCAGACATGGCAAAGGTCTATGCGCGATTATATAATTGGTGGCAACCCAACAGCCTTGTTATCAGCGATGTTTGCCTTGCTTACAAAGATTATCAGTATGTAACACAAAGGCCAAATGATACGATGACCTATTTCTCTTTTTACAGAGGTTCTGCCATGGGCGGTGCGTATGGGGTTGCTATTGGGGCAAAGTTAGCTTCACCTGATAAGCGAGTATATCTTTTTAGCGGAGATGGCTGTTTCAGATTATATGGGGGCAGTTTAAGCGAAGCAAAAGATTTAGGTATCGTCTTGTTTCTATTAGATAATCATACTTATTCTATCGTTGCCCAAGGATTACCGTTAATTCTCCCAACAGTTGATTCTGCAAGCTTCCATGATACGTTAGACAAGATGGATTACGGTAAAATCGCAGAAGCATCTAGCTGGTTAAGTTATTCAGTATCAGCAGATTTATCCAATTTTGACAACATTCTACTAGAAATAGAAAAAAAATAAAGGAAAGTCGATTCTTGTAACTATTCCAGTGGATCCAGAACAACTCCTTGGACAAAATCCACGAGTGCGTAATTTGTAGATTGGAGGTTCATCATATATGAATGAAAAAGAAAGATACCAAATGCTTTGCCTAGTTGAACAATCTTATAAACACTGGACAGAGGAACAATTGCCCACACCCCTCCTGGAGAAAAAAGACCGCCTTCGATGGTTAGATGAGCAATCACCCTATGGTTTGTTGGTTCAAAATACGAACGCTGAGCCATTTTTCATCTACGCCAATAAACAAGCACAAAATATTTTTGGCTATAATTTGGAGGAATTTCTATCCATCCCTTCCAGAAAAAGTGCACCTCCTCAGAAACAAAAAGATAGGAATCTTATGTTAGAGAATGTTGCTATGAATGGCATATCAACAAATTATTATGGCACAAGGATAGATAAACAAGGGAAGTTATTCGAAATAGAAAAAGGAATTATTTGGAAGTTGATAAACGAATCAGGTGCATTAATTGGGACTGCTGCACTGATCTACATTTCGAAGGTATGAATCAGTCAAAACCTGTTACCATCATTTATAAGCGGCTCCTGGTTATAAGCCTTCTGCATAGCTTATAAAGCTGCAGACTCATCAGGTTTAAACTAAGAGGCTTCAAGAAAAAATATTTCCGACGCTATATCTATGCCCTTTGTCAATAAGTTGGAGTATAGCTTTTGAAATAGCTAAGGTTGTGCAGAGTAAATTTGCTCCAATTTTAACAATCACAACTTTTCCTCTCCCCTCTTGCTAACCGCCACCAATTAAGCTAAAATAAAAACATGTCGTATATGTCTAGGAATATGGCCCAGACGTTTCTACTTAGCTACCGTAAATGGCTAAACTACGAGCAATAGCATATCTCGATTTTTGTTTTTGACAGGATCGGTTCTTTTTTTGCGATGGCTCATCTTTGAAAAATGTGCGACAACACAATTCAGGGAGGCTTTGTTTAATGGAAAAATTGTTTAAACTACGAGAAAATAAGACAACGATCAAAACAGAAATTTTGGCAGGGTTAACAACGTTCTTGTCGATGGCTTACATATTATTTGTAAATCCGTCTGCGCTTGCAACAACTGGAATGGACATCAGCGCGGTATTCGTGGCTACGGCCTTAGCTGCGGTCGTTGGTTCACTGCTCATGGGGCTCATCGCGAATTATCCGATCGGCCTCGCACCAGGAATCGGGCTTAGTTCCTTTTTCGCGTATACGGTTTGTGCACAGTGGGGCATTCCTTGGGAAACAGCGCTATCTGGCGTTTTGGTTTCTGGCTGTGTCTTCATCGTACTTACGGTCACCGGGATCCGGGAAAAAATCATCAACGCTATTCCTACCGAGTTGAAATTTGCAGTTGGCGCCGGTATTGGCTTTTTCATCGCTTTTCTCGGCCTGAAAAACGCGGGTATCATTGTCGGAAACAAAGCAACGTTGGTGGCGCTTGGCGATCTTCATAACAGTGCGGTGTTGCTTGCGGTCTTTGGTATCGTGGTTACCATTATTCTCATGACTTTAAGTGTAAATGGTGCGATTTTTATCGGGATGGCTGCGACCGTTATTGTCGGCATGCTTTTCCAACTCATCGATGTTCCCACACAAGTCGTGGCACCAATTCCAGATATATCGCCTACATTCGGGCAAGCGCTCTTCCATCTCGGTGATATTTTCACACCGCAAATGCTGATTGTTATTTTGACATTTTTCTTCATTGATTTCTTTGATACTGCCGGTACACTCGTTGCCGTAGCGAATCAAGCGGGATTCATGAAGGATAACAAAATACCACGTGCAAGTCGCGCTTTGTTTGCTGATTCGTCTGCAACCATCGTTGGTTCGATTCTCGGAACGTCGACAACAACGTCTTATGTAGAATCAACGGCAGGTGTTGCGGTCGGTGGTCGTACTGGCTTAACAGCGATTGTGATTGCGATTTGCTTTGCCCTATCGATGTTCTTTTCGCCACTTCTAGGTGTTATCACGAGCGCTGTTACGACGCCGGCCCTTGTTATTGTTGGCATTCTAATGATTGGCAACGTAGCTCATATCGATTGGTCGAAATTCGAAATCGCTGTTCCTTGTTTCATGGTTATCCTGATGATGATGCTCAGCTTTTCGATTGCTTCTGGGATCGCGCTCGGCTTCATCTTTTATCCAATCACAATGTTTTTCAAAGGTAGATATAAAGAAGTTCACCCGATTATGTACGTACTCATGTTATTATTTATTTTATATTTTGTGTTTGTTGTTTAAAAAAGTTGGGCGGAAACGCCCAACTTTTTTAATTCTCTTCATAATAGTCGTAACCTCGTCCTACATCTGCCAAACGATGTGCATCTGAGCCGTACACCAATTCGATTCCGAGCCCTCGCGCCTCTTTTGCCACATCAAGCGGTGGATACGTCTCCCCGCAAAACTCCTTATAAAGTCCTGCTGTATTCCAATCTAGCTGGTATTCTTGCGCTTTGACGTCTTTTAGTAACTGCGAAATTTGCAATCGTGCCTCGCTTTTTATACCAGTCTCCTCTTCCGTAAAAAAGCCTTGGAATTTCTGACAAAGCGAAATATGGCCTAATCGTTTCGGCTTGGCTACACCTAAATCTGCAAACAACGATTCTCTAATCAACGCATAATAAGCCTTTTGTACAGCAGCAAAATCACCATAGTGCTGCAAAATTCCAGCCTCAAAATCTTCTGCGGAGAAATCGATAAAACGCCATCCTTCTGTCCCAGGCATAAAATGAAGCGACAAAATACTGTCATCCATCTGCGAACCATACTCCCTTAACAAAGCCCGTGTATCCCTTTCAAACCCTGGCAAGAAATCCACTTCTAATCCAACATGAATCCGAATTTGATTTTTATATTTCTGCTTCATTTCATGTGCGTGTTTAAAATAAGTATCTAGCTGATCCCAGCGAATCGCAGCCGTTGCAATATCCTCCATAGGATTCGCAATGAGTTCCTCAAAAGCTACCGGCATTGGCGGGTGCTCCGTAATCGAATAATCCGTAAATCCTAGTGTTATTGCTTTTTCAATCATTGATTCCAGCCTATCCCCCGAGCCATGCGGACAAAATTCCGTATGCGTGTGTCCATCCCACTTTTTCATCATGCATCCCTCCTTTTGGCTTCATTGTATCATCACTCCATCCAAAAAAGCCATGATATTGAATATCATGGCTCACCAGACTTATTCTATTATCATTTCTACCGGGATACGTTTGATTTCTTTATAGTTCGCATCAACTGCTATTATCTCTAGTTTATCCGAACTACTTGTAATTTTTTTGACGATATCTTTGCATGTATATGTTCCTGTTACTGGATCTAAGTCCGCTTGTCTAACGATTTCTCCATTTACCAAAAGACGCACATATTTGATGTCTTTTCCATACTTTCCTGTCAATGTCGCGCTTCCAAATGTATAACTATCAGCTGTCAATGTAAGATCTAGCACAATTGGTTCCACCACAACTGTTGTGCGGCCAAGTTCTACATAATTTTCATCCACACCAACAATTTCCACCAAATCAGTATCTTTTAAAATACTTTTCTTAGCATCTTCGAAAATATAGCTACCATCTTCACGTATCGTACCTTGCTGAACAGATTTACCATTAACCCACAGACGTACTTTACTAATGTTCTTGCCAAGTGTCCCGGTCAATTCTTTCGTGCCAAACTTATAGGTATCTGCCTTCACCCAGTTCTCAAAAGGCGAGCTTGCTACACTTACTTTCACTCGTGCCACTTCTATATTTTGCGTATCAACGCCGACAATTTCTACAATGTCTTTCTTTGATGTTACGAATTTGGCGATATCTTGCACTTGATACGTACCATCTGCATTCGTTGTTGCTTGCCCCACTACTTGACCATTGACCCACATGGAAATTTTGGCGATGTCTTTTCCATAAGTACCAACAATATTGGCCGAGTCTATTTGATAAGCATCCGCCGTTAATTTGTAATCTTTAATAATAGAACCGGTTATATTGACAGACACGCGTGCGATTTCAACAAATTTGGAATCTACCGCAACAACTTCAACTTTGTCATCCAATGATTTGACGTATTTCGTAGCATTGTCTATTTTAAAAGTACCATCTGCATTTAGTGTCGCTTGTGTTACTACAATGCCGTTAACCCAAAGTCGAACCCTTGGTATATTCGCGCCATATTCGCCGGTGATTGTTGCTTCGCCTAACTTGTAATCAGATACAGAGAGTCGAATATCAGCTCCTTGAGCCACCAATATACTTGCTACATTTGTCATACCACTAAGCGGTTTTGTGACATATATTGTTAGGCTTGTGTTGGCTACTTGTTCTGGTATTGATACGCTGAATTTCCCGGTTCCATCAGCCGTACCTATGCCCAAAATAAGCGTTCCTTTTCGTACAACGACGTTTCCATTTGGTTCGCCGGTTCCGGTCACAGCCGTTTCGTTTGTTGTTACTCGATTGACTGTAATTGGAGCGATTATGCTAAATTCTTTCTTCGCCTTATCAAAATCTTTCTGAAGGCTAGCCCGAGTTATATAATCATTCACTTCATTGATTTGTGCCTGTGCTTTATTCAAATCTGATTGATTCGTTGTTGGTTTAACCTCATTTGCAGGATTATTTTCTAGAAATAAAGCATTAACAAGCTCTCTTGCAAGTTCTTCTGGTGTTGGAACAGCGGTTACTTTTAAATCAGCAATTAAATAGAATTCATTTTGCGCTTTAGCCCATATCGCAACTGTATCGCCAGTTTCCAAGTTATTCGACGTTACAACATTTTTTAATTGCGCCATCTACTGAGCTCGTTGTCTGAACGGATTTCCCATTCACAGTAATTTGATAGGTGTAATAGCTCTGTTCCGCGTTATTTAACGCAAATGTAGCTGCCTTATGATCTGCGCTTAACGTTATTTTTTCAAACGCATCCCTAGCTCCCACTAACGTCTCTGCCTTATCAACGTAACCTTGCAACACTTCTTTCTCTGGTGCGGGTGTGAGGATATTTACCTTCCGTTGCGCCTCTTCCACGCTAGCTTTACTAGTCGTTAAAGCGACCATTTCCTTAGGATCATCATTTAAAAATAAAGCTGAAACTGCTGCTACTGCTTCTTCGTAGGGAATTCCTATGACATCCTGTGTTAGCGTTGTAGCCACGAATCTCTGACCATTTGAACGGAGCAGGTTGACGTAAACTTTAACTTTCATCCCTTTTTCTAGAGTTACTGCCCCCATGTCACGCCAAGTGCCGTCCTCATTATATCGGTTCACGTGATTTAGCGCTACCCTATATGTATTATTCCCTGTTGCCATGCCTGTTGTCATCGCGATTTTTTCCCCCGCTGCATTGTATACTTCTGCAATAAAAGCGGTCTGCGATACTAGTTCTCCTGTAATTTCAGTTGCCCCGTTTAACGTAGTCTCGATCGTTAATGATGTTTTTATTTTAGCCGTAAGTTGTGTAATCGCCTTGTCAAGAATCGCTCGTAACTCTGTCTGTTGCGTCGTATCTTCTAAAAGTGACACAGCTTCAATAGCGTCATTGACTGGAACATAATTAAGCCCATCCCGAATGTCATTACTAGGATTTCGATTGATAAATAACGCATAAACCTCTGCCTTGGTCATTTCGTAGCTAGAAACTTGCACTGTCTCATTAGCCGCTTGCGCTCCTAGTGGTGATATGGAGATAGTCGATGCGACAAATATATTGGCCGCTAAAAGTAGTACCCCTGTTTTTCTCATTACTTTATTCATTTTTTTTCGCCCCTTCTTCTATTATTTATCATTACAAGTCAACCATAGCAGTATTCATCACACAAAAAAATACAATACTTCCTCTTTCTAGCTATAAAATAGTGACAATTTAGACATATTTCATTTTGTACATTTGCATATTTCTAGAATATTCTATGAATTTACTGTTATACTGAATCTATATTTCCTTTTATATTTACAAAAACGCTTTAACCTGCTAATATGGTAATACGATAAAGTTAATTAGAAAGGAGATCGAATCAATGAAATGGAATCGGAATCTACCTATTGGTACCCGAGATAAACTTTTTAAAGAAGCTGCCTCGGCTTATGATATGGAGCATCTGGTGAATCGGTCGTTTCATGCGCGTGGGTATCAGCGAATTGAGACGCCTGTTATCGAATTTGATGATGTTTTTTCGGCGATTAATGATGTGAATTTGTACCGCTTTTTCGATAAAAAGGGGCGATTGACGGTTTTACGGCCGGATATGACGTCGCCGATTGGTCGGGTGATTAGTACAACGGGTGTGACGCCGCCGCTCAAGCTTTCTTATAGTGGAAAGGTGTTTCGCGCGAATGAGGAATTGGCTGGGGAACGCAATGAAATGACGCAGGCTGGGATTGAAATTATCGGTTTTGCTTCTATTAAAGCGGAGATTGAATGTATTACGAGTGCGATTGCGGTTTTGAAGCAGCTTGGGATTAGTGATTTCCAAATGGAGATTGGGCATGCGGCGATTTATCAGGCGGTGATTCAGACGCTTGATTTGCAAGGTAGCGATGAGGAGAACTTCCGCCAAGTGTTGCAGAATAAGAGTCTATTCGGGATTCGGTCGTTTGTGGAAAGTCACCCGAGTGAGATGGATGATTTTATTTTGGCATTGCCGCGTTTGTTTGGTTCAGTGGACACGATTCGAGAGGCTCGGGCTTTGACGGAAAATGGTGTTATTTTGGAGGCGTTGGCGCAGATGGAGACGATTATTGAGGTCGTAGATGTGCCGGAGCATTTGTCGGTGGATATTGGATTGGTGCAGGAGCTTCACTATTATACGGGTGCGATTTTCCGTGGTTATGCGGATATGTCGGCGGTTCATTTCTTGAGCGGTGGGCGTTATGATTCGCTTTTCGCCGAGTTTGGGGAGGATAATTGGCCGGCGGTTGGACTTGCGCTGAACCTGGATGAGATTGTGTCGCTGAAACGGCGGACATTGAAAGAGGATAAGCCGGACGCGAAAACGTTTATTCATTATTCACTAGCGACGACGCACCTGGCGGAGGAAATTCTGGCCAAAACGCCGAACAGTTCGCTTAGTTTTTTCGATCAGTTATCGGAGAGTGTGGCGTTTGCGAAGAAATGGCAATTCAGCAAAATCATTGATGTTAGCGAGCATACTGTGCGCGAAATCGATCCAGAAAAGGAGGTTTTGACATGAAATCACTGCAAATTGCCTTAACGAAAGGCCGCTTGGAGAAGTCTGCGGTGGCACTTTTGGAACGGGCTGGCGTGGATTGTGCGATGCTGCATGAGAAAAGTAGGAAGCTGATTTTTAAGCGTGAGGACGCCCCATATTCGTTTATTTTGGCGAAGGCCCCGGATGTGACGACTTATGTGAAACACGGTGTTGCGGATATTGGGATTGTTGGGAAAGATGTGTTGATGGAGCAGGATAAGGAGCATTACGAGATGCTCGATTTGAAAATTGGGCAATGTCAGTTTTGCCTTGCATCGACGCGCAAGTTTGACCCGAGTGACTACAGGCGCAAAATTATCGCGACGAAATACCCGGCGGTGGCGACAAAATATTTTCGCGAACGTGGCGAGGATGTCGAGATTATCAAGATTGAGGGTTCTGTTGAGATGGCGCCTATTTTGGGGCTCGCCGATGCGATTATTGATATCGTAGAAACTGGCTCGACGTTGCGTGAGAATGGCTTGGTTATTTTTGATACGATGTACGATATTTCAGCGCGGCTCATCGTGAATAAGGCCTCATTGAAACGGAATAAAGCGCAAATTTTTGAGTTGATCGATCTGTTGGAGAGAAGATTGGAGGAGGATGCGAAATGAGGTTTATTTCTGGCGATAAGGAGTCGATTTTGGAGCAGTTACATAGCGCGGCGGAATCTGATAATCAGGTGGAAACAGAAGCTGCGGTCAAGGCGATTATCGCGGATGTGAAATTACATGGTGACGCAGCGCTTTTTCGGCTGACGGAGCAATTTGACAACGTGCGATTAAGTGAGCTTCGAGTTCCGCAAGCGTTGTTGGATAATGCGCTAGACCATGTGGAGGCAGATTTTATCGATGCTTTGGAACAGGCGAAGGCGAACATCTTATCCTACCACCAAAAACAGAAACAATCAGGATTTGTGGATACGGAGAAAAAAGGCGTGATGCGTGGTCAGCTCGTTCGTCCGCTTGAAACGGCTGGCATCTATGTTCCTGGTGGCACGGCGGCTTATCCGTCTTCGGTATTGATGAACATTTTGCCCGCCAAAATTGCTGGTGTACCTCGGATTATCATGGTGACGCCACCCGGAAAAGATGGACTGAATCCGTACATTCTAGCTGCTGCCAAGATTGCGGGCGCGGATGAAGTTTACCAAATTGGTGGCGCGCAAGCCGTTGCTGCACTTGCGTTTGGGACAGCAACGATTCCAAAAGTGGATAAAATTGTCGGTCCGGGTAATATTTTTGTGGCATTGGCGAAACGGGAAGTGTTTGGTATCGTGGATATCGATATGATTGCTGGGCCTTCGGAGGTTGTCGTGGTTGCGGATGAAACGGCGAATCCTCGTTTTGTTGCGGCGGATTTATTGTCGCAGGCGGAACATGATACGTTGGCGCGCGCGATTCTTATTACGACGAGTGAAACGTTTGGCCAAGCCGTTGCTTGCGAAGTCGAAAAACAGTTGCAGGCCCTGCCACGTGAGGAGATTGCTCGTGCTTCGATTGCCAATTTTGGACAGGTGATTGTCGCTGAGTCCATGGAAATCGCGTTCGATATTATGAATGAAATCGCGCCGGAGCATCTCGAAATCCAGTTGGAAAACCCGATGGATTATCTGAGTTATGTGAAGAATGCTGGCTCGGTTTTCTTGGGTGCTTATGCCTCTGAGCCGCTTGGTGATTATTTCGCTGGACCGAATCATGTGTTGCCGACGAGTGGAACCGCGCGATTCTTCTCCCCGCTCGGTGTCGCTGATTTTTGCAAACGGACCTCGTTTATTTCTTATACGAAAGACGCGTTGGCGAAGGAAAAAGATGCGATTGTATTGCTCGCTGAAAAAGAAGGCTTGACGGCGCACGCTCGCGCTATCCAAATTCGATTTGAGGAGGACGACGACAATGAGAATAGCTAAAATAGAACGAAAGACTGCGGAAACATCGATTAAAATGGAGGTTTACTTGGACCAACCGGAGAAATGTGAGATTAACACTGGGGTTGGCTTTCTTGATCATATGTTGACTTTATTTGCGAGGCATAGTCGGATTGGATTTGTTTGTGAGGCGATTGGGGATTTGGACGTTGATTCGCATCACACGGTGGAAGATGTCGGGATTGTGCTCGGGCAATGTTTGAAGGAAGCGCTCGGTGATAAAGCCGGGATTAATCGTTACGGTTCGGACTACGTGCCGATGGACGAGTCGCTTGGCTTTGTGGCGCTGGATCTCAGCGGGCGTTCGTATCTTGTTTTTGATGCCGTGTTTGATAATCCGAAACTTGGTGACTTTGATACAGAACTGGTGGAGGAATTTTTCCAAGCGGTGGCGTTTCATACCGCGATAAACCTGCACTGCCGCGTGCTTTATGGCAAAAATACGCATCACAAAATTGAGGCGCTTTTTAAGGCGTTTGGGCGTGCTCTGCGTCAAGCAATCACGGTGAATCCTGATATTCAAGGGGTCAACTCGACGAAGGGTGTGCTGTAAATGCAGATTGCGATTATTGATTATGATGCTGGTAATACGAAAAGTGTGAGCAAGGCGCTCGATTTTATTGGGATTGAAAATACGATAACGGCTGTGAAAAAGACGATTTTGGAGGCGGATGGCATTATTTTGCCGGGTGTTGGTGCATTTCCGCAAGCGATGACGGCACTGGAAGAACGCGATTTAATTGCTGTTTTGCAAGAGGCTGTTGCGCACGGGAAGCCGCTACTTGGTGTTTGTCTTGGGATGCAATTATTGCTTGATTCTAGTGAGGAATTTGGCTATACGCAAGGACTTGGACTCATTCCAGGTCACGCGAAATTGCTACCAGACACGGCGAAAATTCCGCATATGGGTTGGAATCAGTTGGAAGTGAAGCAGGACTCGCCGTTAACGCGGAATCAAGACGGTCATTTTGTGTATTATGTGCATTCTTATTACGCGGTTTGCGATGCCAAATACGTGATGGCGTCCAGTGATTATTCTGTGGAAATTCCCGGGATCATTGCCAATGAGAACGTATATGGCGCCCAGTTTCATCCCGAAAAAAGTGGACAAGCAGGACTCGAAATTTTACAAGGATTTAAGGAGGTAATCACATGCGCATCTTCCCAGCAATAGATTTGAAAAACGGTCGTTGTGTGCGGCTATATCAAGGCGATTTCGCACAGGAAACCGTTGTAAACCCTGACCCTATCGCGCAAGCCACGGCGTTTAGCGAACAAGGCGCAACCTATTTACATATTGTCGATTTAGATGGTGCGCTAGAAGGAAAACCGATGAATCTGGACGTGATTCGCGCGATGAAAAAAGCGGCTGGGCTCCCCGTCCAAGTTGGTGGCGGGATTCGAACGATGAAGCAAATCACGTTTTACCTAGAAGAAGCGGGCATCGATCGTGTTATTATCGGCTCGGCAGCACTCGAAAATCCTGATTTAGTTCGTGACGCGGTGAAGCTTTACGGTGCCAAAATTGCGGTCGGTATTGACGCAAAAAATGGCTTTGTTGCAACATCTGGTTGGATTGACGTGAGCAAAGCGGATTACCTTACTTTTGCAAAAGAAGTCGAAAAAAGTGGCGTACAAACGATCATTTTTACCGATATCGCAAAAGACGGCACGCTAGCAGGTCCGAATTTGGAGCAACTTCAAGCGCTGCAAAAGGCAGTGGACGTTGCTATTATCGCATCTGGTGGCGTAAGTAATAAACAGGATTTGGAGCAACTTTCTGAGCTCGGTTTATATGGCGCAATTTGCGGTAAAGCTTTGTATAACGGCAATATTTCGATGGCAGAAATCACGGAGGTGGAGAATCTTGCTGACTAAACGAATCATTCCATGCTTAGACGTGACCGATGGACGCGTCGTGAAAGGCATCAACTTCGTGTCGCTAACCGATGTTGGTGACCCTGTTGAAATCGCCAAAGCTTACAATGAAGCTGGCGCGGACGAACTTGTTTTCTTGGATATCACGGCAACGCATGAGGAACGCCGCACGATGATCGATGTCGTCGCACGCACCGCGGAACAAGTCTTCATCCCGCTAACCGTCGGCGGTGGCATCCATTCTGTCGCAAATATGAAAGCCTTACTTCAAGCCGGTGCGGACAAAATTTCACTGAATTCAGCCGCCCTTAAAAATCCGGACTTAATCGCAGAAGGCGCTGCTAAATTCGGCAACCAATGCATCGTTGTCGCGATTGACGCCAAATATCACGCTGAAGATGATTCCTGGCATGTTTACAGTCGTGGCGGACGTGATGATACCGGTCTTGACGCTATCCAATGGGCAAAAAAAAGCCGTCTCACTCGGCGCCGGCGAAATCCTGTTAACGAGCATGGACGGCGATGGCACCAAAGACGGTTACGACATCGCGCTTACCGACGCCATCTGTAACGCCGTCCCAGTGCCTGTCATCGCGTCAGGCGGCTGTGGAAACGCCGATCACATGGCAGAAGTCTTCGCCAAAACGAGTGCTGACGCCGCACTCGCCGCATCGATTTTCCATTACGGCGAAATGACGATTCCAGAAGTCAAACAAATTTTGCAAGAGAAAGGAGTTGCGATTCGGCCATGACACTCGATTTTTCCAAAGGCCTCATCCCCGCGATTATCGTGGAAGACACGACCGGTGACGTCCTCATGCTCGCCTATATGAACGCCCAAAGCTATCAAAAAACGCTCGATACAGACACGACTTGGTTTTTCTCACGTTCACGTAACGAACTCTGGAATAAAGGCGCGACATCTGGCCATTTCCAGCACGTCAAAGAAATCCGCTCCGACTGCGACAACGACACGCTCCTGATCCGCGTCGACCAAATCGGAGCCGCCTGCCATACTGGCGCGCATAGCTGCTTCTTCAATCTAGAAAAGGAAGTGACCGACAAATGACGATTCTAACCGAGCTTTACAACCAAATCAACGACCGCAAAACTACGCCAAAAGAAGGCTCCTACACCAATTACCTATTCGACCGCGGACTCGATAAAATTTTGAAAAAAGTGGGCGAAGAGACGACCGAAGTAGTCATTGCCGCGAAAAATAACGATAACGCAGAACTTACATCTGAGCTCGCCGATCTGACCTACCACGTCCTCGTATTGCTAGCCCAGCAAGGCCTAACACCAGACGATATCGCACGCGAACTCGAAAAACGTGAAGGCAAAATCAGCGTCACCAAAGACCGCAACCCAATCGACGAATTATAAGGAGGCCCACCATGGTAAAATCATCCCTAAACACCCTATCTGCCTATAAACCAGGCAAACCACTAGAAGAAGTCCGCCGCGAACTCGGACTCAAAAAAAATCATTAAACTCGCATCCAATGAAAATCCGTTTGGCACATCCAAAGCCGTCACGCGCATCCTCAAAGAAGGCGCGATCGACCTGTCCTACTATCCCGACGGCGCCGGCCGAATTTTGCGCGAAAACATCGCTACTTTTCACGGCGTTCCGACAGATAATATCTTGCTCGGTTCCGGCCTCGACGACGTTATCCAAATCATCTCACGCGCCATCCTAGAACCTGGCGACAACATCATCGAAGCCGCGCCGACCTTCTCCCAATACTCCCTACACGCCACAATCGAAGGCGCCAAAACGCAGCGCATCCCAGTCGATGAAACAACCGGGAAATCCGATCTCACTGCCATGGCAAGCGCCGTCAATCCGCGCACAAAAATCATCTGGCTTTGCAATCCAAACAACCCGACAGGTACGATTTCCACCCAACAAGAAGTCCTAGCCCTACTCGAATCCGTGCCTAAAGACGTCCTCATAATCAGCGACGAAGCCTATTTCGAATACGCCACAACCGCAGAATATCCAGACACATTCGCGCTACTAGACCAATTTCCAAATCTCATCATCATGCGCACCTTCTCCAAAATTTACGGCTTAGCAGGCTTGCGCATCGGATACGCGATTATCCCAGACGCACTAAAAGAGCCCCTCAATATCGTGCGTCTCCCATTCAACACATCCAGCGTCGCCCAATCCGCCGCGACCGCCGCACTCGCCGACCAAGCCTTCATCGAAAAATGCGTCACGGCCAACACCGAAGGCCTAAAACAGTGGTACGACTTCCTAGACGCGCGCGGCCTAGCCTACTACAAATCCGACGCCAACTTCATCTTTTTCGACACCGAGCGCGACGCCACCGACCTATTCAACCAACTACTCCAAAAAGGCTTCATCGTACGCGCCGGCCTCAAACCCAATTGGCTACGAATCACCATCGGATCCAACAAAGAAAACCAAGATTGCATCCAAACTCTAGCATCCATTTTGGACAACAAATAACGCACTCTAACACGTCTCTAAGCCTGCTCTCATCACATTCTCATCAAAACAAGCCAACCTGACAAAACTGTCACATTACCGTTTCAAATTGTAAGCCAAAGCGATGTTACAACTCCCCATTTAAAGTTATACTTGTTTTATTGGAGCAAGTCATCTTTTCCCCAAGATGATGTGGCGGCGACGATAAATAAAAATGAGCTTTCTTTTAAAGACCTAATACACGCTTCAAAAGAAAACTCATTTCCTATTCAAAATAGACGAGCATTACTCGCTTTGCTCCATATGGAGAATACACCCTATACCTTAAAATTTCCCTGATATCCCTTTTATATCGTCGCCACCACACACTCCTGAAAAACTCCCTACAGGCGCACGCGGTTCCCCCCGTGTGTGCTTTTTGTTGTGGCTCTTATGAAGCGTACTTTGCTGAATTAGAGCCTCAATATGCATGCGAGCGCAGCGAGCATGTAATCCCCCAGTGGCTCTTACACTCCAAACCACGAACCACACCAATACCAGCCACAAGCCAGTTAGAGCCTCAATATGCATGCGAACGTAGTGAGCATGTAATCCCCCAGTGGCTCTTACACTCCAAACCACGAACCAAGCACCACACCAATACCAGCCACAAGCCAGTTAGAGCATGTAATCCCCCAGTGGCTGTTATGCACCAATCCACAAACCTAGTCACCCTAAACTCCACAGCGACACCAGCCAAACCAAGAACCCACTACCGCTTCCTACTAGCCACAAAGTAAAACACAAAATTCAACACCAAGCCCACCACTGCAACAATAACAACAACCAATATCAATTCTGATTTCGTATTTACATAATTAATCAAATTCAATACCAGAAGTAACGCCCACATGACTGTCAACATAACCAGATTTAATTTTGATGCATATAATCGCTTCATACCGCGCTCACATCCTTACCTAATTCTCTATCCTAAAATGTTTTCCCCGTGTTCTCCTCCACCCATTTATCTAATCCAGTCTTCGGATAATACATATAACCATCAATAGTAATACTAGGCAAATTCCCAACCTTTTGCAGTCGTTGCATCTCTTTTTCATCGATGCCTAAGTAGGACAGCAAACCATCCTCATCCAACAATTTCGTATCCGAATTTTCTATATTAACACCTATAGACGATCCATCATCCGACAGCTCGATTGGATTTGGGCTATCTTCTGAACCGGCTAAACCACTTCCAATCATAAACCCCGCTACAATCACACAAATCCCAATAATCCACGCATGCTTATTTTCCATATCATTTGTTCTCCTTATTCTAATATTTCAATTTCCGAGACAGACTTATCCACATCATATTTAGCCAAGTCACCTAGTTCTGCTGACATAACTATCCCATTTTCAAAATGTTTATCGTAAACACTAGCGCTAAAATTCAATTTTTCATCCCCGTTAGCATAGCCATCAATATAATCTGTCCCCATTGGATTTTTTCCTACATCCGTTATGGTGATATTATGTATATCTTTGTAATTATATTTAAAATATATTTCGATTCTATTTTTTTCAACTGCAATCCGATCGCTTTGTTTTTTTTTCAATTTTGTTGTTAACCATAAACACTCCCCCTATTACTATAGCTATCAGTACGCATACAAAAATACAGATCAATAACCTTTTTTTCATCTCCTCACCTCTCAGATAATTATACCATATTCCTCAATCTTCTGTTATAATAAAAATAATTGCCATGAAATGCTAACAAATTTGTCAAAGGAGAATCTGTTCAAATGATTACAGATGAAATGAATTTCGAACTTTCCAGCACAATTTATGGAAATAAATTACTAAAAATTGGCGCTAATATCAACTTGAAAAACGAAAAATGGGTCACACTAGACTCAATAAACACCAAAGATAGCCTACAAGGTGTTGCAGTTGTCCGATTAAACGAATATAAAGACTGGAAATCAGGAAAACTTAACGAATTCTCCCATATTATTTTCGCATCAAGAGGTTCTCAGGAAGCCAAGGATTTTGTTGTCGATGCAAAATTAGTTACGCAATCAAAGCCAAAAGCAGGGGATCAATTTTATGACTATAACCAATTTGTCAACAAAACCATTAAAAAATACACAACGAAAGACTACAGTTTTACTGGTCATAGTTTAGGCGGTGCACTTGCTCAATACGAATCCGTAAAGCATTTAAAACCCGCAACTACATTCGCAGCAGCCAGAATTTTCAATAAGTTAACAGATGAGGAGCAAGCAAAAGCAACAAAAGGCGACTATTGGTCTTTAATCAAAGACTACAGTCATACCGATGATTGGGTTGGGGCTCTACCGCCAAATGCTTCCGTTTTCTATCAGCAATTTTCCATGGGGCGCAATGATACGAAGCACTCTATTCTAGATATTCTCAACTTATCTGGACATATGCCTGACACTTTTACAGGCCATTTCAATTCTAACGGCTCTGCAAAACTGGCCATTTCACCCGATGATATTCAACAACTAGGAACCCGCATTAAAAATTTATCACTACATATAGACGACATGATATGTTCGCTCGATGAAGCCCGTGCGTTTGAGGAAAGTGAAATTCGCTCACTCGAAAATAAAATGTACCATGAAACATATAGCGGAAAATATAATCATTTAACAGAATATGATATCGATGATAGTTTACGCGACTTATCAAAAAATAAAGCTGGTGGTGTTTATCGACTACATGATGACGAAGAATTGCTCGATTTTGTCTATCGTTTGAGAAAAATAAAGCAAGAGCTATATGAATTCGGTGATAACGTCGGCTATGCTGGGTATAAATTCAAAGAACAAGATGCTGATCTTGGCAATGTTTTATCAAGAATTCTAATGTAGAATGGAGAGTTAGTAATGGATTATTCAAATATGTTAGCCGATATAAATAAAGCACTGGATAGCGCAATTAAGCTCGGTTCTAAACACGCTATTGACAGCTTGCAATCTGAGAAAAAATACATTGAACGTCAAGCACAATTAACTCTATTACGTGCGGAACTCGAGCAAAAAACAAATGAAATTTCAACTAAAACTAAAGAAATACTTAGTGGCAACACTCGACTTTTTGAAGAATGGTTCCATGAACTGACAAACATAGAAAACCAACTAAAAATTTCTTTTGAAAGCAAAACTGGACAAGCCATTGGAACCTCACTGATGAACAAGCGCAACACACTTTGTCAATACTATGGGCAAGACTATCGAGAGTTGCAAAATGGCTTTAAAGTTAGACCAATTTCATAATTGACATCCCTTGCAATCCCACGACTTTCAGAGGTAAAAAATCGCTAACTCCCCAGATTAGATAGCTTCTTCTATGAACAGAAATATTGCAAAACGATTGATTCAATATAGATGAAAAATAAATAAATGGGGGAATGAAATGAATTTTTATGATTGTAATGGGAAGGCAATAGCATACCTAAGTGACGATAAGTATATCTTCTTATTTTCAGGTAAGCCAGTTGCATATTTTTCTGATGATGCAATATATGGATTTAACGGGAAATATCTCGGATGGTTTCAAGATGGTTGGATGATTGCTCTAGATGGTACTAGAGTATTCTTTACAGAAAATGCTACTGGAGGACCTATGAAGCCTATGAAACAAATGAAACAAATGAAACCTATGAAATCTATGCAACAAATGAAGCCCATGAGATCTATGAAAAGCATGCTTTCTTTGTCTTGGTCTTCTCTATCTGGAACATTATTTTTTGAACAATAATTGCATTAGAAATATTTGATTGGGCTATCTAATCTGGGAAGTTAGCGATTTTCTTTTCTATAAAAACCATTAGATTGCAAAACCTTTGAATTATGAATTTGATTCAGTTAGGTAAAGATTTTAAATTTTTATACTCAAAAAATAAAACTTCATGAAACGCTAGGCATCCAAAAAAAAAATGGCCTATCCGTTTTTTGGATAGGACTAAAATTTTGTTTACATAAATCGAGAAAATGTGTCTGTATTATTGAAACTTGGATTGGTTTAGCTGTTTACTATGATCCATTGTGGCTAAAGAAAATCCTTGATTAGAGTTAGATTCTATTTCAGTTCAAAGCGGCTTCACAACAGTCGGCTGATAATCAATCAAAATCATCGACCGTTCTCCATCCTCGTCGCCACTCCCCTTACAAACCGCACTCACATAATGGCTCACCGCCACATCCGCAACCCCGTAGGACTCCAAGCCTTTCGTCAACGCAAAATCCGCAAAAATATGCCCCGCGTCAATATTTTCCGGGAACTGATCCACATCATCCACCGTCGCAATCACGTTCTCGCCGCCAACGACATTCTGGCGCTTCACCAAATGCGCAAACGTAAACGGCTCGCCATCCCGATGCAAACAATTCGGCGACGAAACCGCCTCGTCCACATCCTGCTCCACCTTCAACTTCACAAAATGCACGCCCACATTCACCGGCATCACCATATCCCGCGCCTCCCAATACGTCTGCGCAAAATCAAACTGAATAATCCGCTTCAAAAGCTCATTTTCAAGCATCTCCTGCTGCAACATCGGAAAACTACGATACGCGTCCTTAAACTCTGGATTAAACGCACCCTGAAAATACTCCGCAACCGCTTCCCCATCCTCATTCAGCATCGCCGGCAACCATTCCACCTGACTCGACCACGGCAAAATAACCGCACGCGAAAAACGGCGATAACGATGAAGTCCAGCCGCATAAACATCGACCGGCAAATCCTCAAAAGCCCTCTCAATCTCAGCAAACTGTTCCTCAATCCAAGCCGCATCCTTCTTATATAAACGACCAATATCCGCCCCTGCATCAAACCGAATAAAGCCCTTTTCTAACATATCATTTTTGTACACTATCCATTCCCTCATTTCTTTTCAAAACTCCCTCTCATTGTAACATTCCGAAGCCACTCAAAGAAAGCGTTTGTAAATTGCGCACCTTGTTAAAAAAATCAGAAAAGTCGTTTTTTTTACCTTGTATACTTGACGTTTTTCATGTAAACTAACATTATAAGTGAATTTTTCGAAGGCTAGCAACTCGAAATAAAAGAAAAGTGAACATTTGATGTATACCTTTTATGTCACATTTATTCTCACTTAAAATAAAACCACGAGGAGCGATTCAATATGGCACAACCAACAACAGTGACAAAAGAAGTCGAGGCAGCAGAAAGTTACACAGCACGTATCTTTGAAACAGTAAAACAACGTAACCCTTCTGAGAATGAATTTCACCAAGCCGTCGAAGAATTTTTACAATCCTTAGTCCCAGTTTTAGCGAAAGAGCCGAAATATGAGGCAGCTGGAATTCTAGAAAGATTGACCGAGCCAGAACGACTCATCACATTCCGTGTCCCTTGGGTAGACGATAACGGCAATGTCAAAGTTAACCGTGGGTTCCGCGTACAATTCAATAGCGCTATCGGTCCATATAAAGGCGGACTTCGTTTCCATCCATCGGTAAACGGCAGTATCGTCAAATTTCTTGGATTCGAGCAGATTTTCAAAAACTCCTTAACTGGCTTGCCAATCGGTGGCGGTAAAGGTGGTTCCGACTTTGATCCTAAAGGGAAAACAGACAATGAAGTGATGCGTTTCTGCCAAAGCTTCATGTCCGAATTGCAGAAATATATCGGCCCAAATACCGACGTTCCAGCTGGTGACATCGGTGTCGGCGCCCGCGAAATCGGCTTCCTATTCGGCCAATACAAACGCCTAAACGCCTTCGATGCCGGCACGCTAACAGGTAAAGGCCTGAACTATGGCGGAAGTTTAACACGTACCGAAGCAACAGGTTACGGCGTAGTCTACTTCACCCAAGAAATGCTCCAAGACAAAAATGATTCCCTAAAAGGCAAAAAAGTCACTGTTTCCGGTTCAGGTAACGTCGCGATTTATGCCATCGAAAAAGCCCACGAACTCGGCGCAACTGTCATTGCATGTAGCGATTCAAGCGGCTACATCCTAGACGAAAACGGCATCAACGTCGCAACCGTCAAGCAATTAAAAGAACAAGAACGCAAACGCATCAGCGAATACACCAAACACCATCCCAATGCTACTTTTGTGGCAAATGGAGATATTTGGTCCCTACCCGCTGACATCGCCCTACCTTGCGCGACACAAAACGAAATCAACGCAGACCAAGCCTCAACACTCGTTAACAATGGCGTTATCGCAGTAGCAGAAGGCGCAAACATGCCATCCACGCTCGATGCTGTTGCCGTGTTCCAAGAAAACAACGTATTATTCGGACCTGCAAAAGCCGCAAACGCTGGCGGAGTTGCCGTATCAGCCCTAGAAATGGCCCAAAACAGCATCCGGATGAGTTGGACTTTTGAAGAAGTGGATTCTCACTTGAAATCGATCATGAAAAACATCTACAAAAACGCTAGCGCCACAGCATCCGCTTACGATGCATCTGGAAATCTAGTCGTTGGTTCCAACATCGCCGGTTTCCTCAAAGTTGCCGATAGCATGTTGACAGAAGGTATTATCTAAACAACGAAAAGACCGAATTAGGATGGGCTACTTCCCTCACTATTCGGTCTTTTTTTCTGCTATATTCTAACGTATTCGACTCGATATGACGCGTCAGTGTACTCCCGGCACCAACAACGACATTCGCTCCAATACTTATATTTGGCACCACCACACTCCCAGCACCAATCAACACATTATCGCCTACTGTACACCCACCAGTCACAACACTTCCTGGAGCAAAATGAACAAAATTCCCAACCGAAATGTCATGTTCCACAGTCGCGCCACTGTTTACAATAACATGTTTCCCAAGCACCGTATTCGCCTGAACAATCGATCCGGCCATCACCAAACTGCCCTCGCCGATTTCCACCGTTGCCTCGACAAACGCCGTCGGATGAACAATCACCGCAAATTTTTTTCCCAGCTAAAGCCAACGTCCGAGCGATTTTTTTCCGAATTTCATTATCTCCAATCGCTACAAAAAAGGCAACATCGGCATTCATTTGCGTCAAGCCCTGCAATTTTTCATCCAATGCTGTGTAGATAATTCCTTCTCGCGCCACAGGTTCACGATGCTTATCATCCCATACCTCGGTCAGCCGATACGTCCCACTCTCCCGAACGATATTCTGAACCATTTTACTATGCCCGCCGTCGCCAATAATAATAAGCGATTCTACCGATGCTTTTTTCCTAAATAAAAATGGCATCACCTTCTGTATATCCCCCCATTTCACAAACAATACATCCCGAAACGGCACGTTATATTTCCGCTTAAACCAAAGCAACATCGTTACACCACAAAAAGCATACGAGATCACCGAAGCAAACGCAGAACCATAAATATGAAAAGATGGAATGAGCGCCACGTTCAAGCCGATGTTCAGTAGCACACTAATGAGCAAGGTGATGAAGTAAAAACGCCACCCACCATTTGCCGAAAACAGCGTCCCAATAATTTTCGTATAGACCATAAAAGGAACCGCCAAAAACATCAACACGACAATCGGATACGCCGCTACAAAATCAGCTCCAAATAAGAATCCCAATATCGGCTTCCCAAAAGCAATGACCAGAATCGCAACGGAAACAACCGCCGTGAAACCTAACCGAATCGAAAACGTCATCCGCTTCACATCATCTTTACGTGCATTATGATGAAACATAACCTCTTTAAAAATATCCGGAATCATCCACGAATACTCCGCAAGCGCCACACCCGTGCTGTACAACCCAATATGATAAAAATCAACGGACATCATTTTCAAAATAATTATATCTGCTTGGTAATTAATCGCGATCAAAAAAGAGGTTAACAACGGAAGAAACGCGAGTGCTGTCATCTTCTTATATTTGACAGGAACAATCGTAAACTTAAAATCCTTATCCCACAACGACGCTAAAGAAAAGACCATCGATACATAGCTTTTCAATCCGAAAATAATCAAAATCAGATACAAATTTTCACTCGTCAGAAAAAAAAGCGAGAGTAATCAAAGCCGTATTGATTAGCGATGAAATAATAATAATCATCGACTGCTGCTTCAAATTTTCTACTAGATTAATCTGTGTCACTTGCAGATTCAACACATTCACACTAATCAGCAACGCACTGATACCTAAAATCACATTCTTCGTGAAAATCAGAATCAGCAAAGAAATGAGCAAATACAGAAAAAAATTGAAGAAAAGAGTAGCTGACAAAGAGATTTTTCGCACGCTTATCTTGTTTTCTAAAATGCGGGTAAATGAGTGAAATACCTAAATTCAGAATCGTCGTCCCTACAATCACCACATTGACGATAAACATATATTCCCCACGCATCGCAGGCCCAAAGTACCTCGCCACCAGCATCAAACTAATGATACCATTAAGAACAACAAACCCCTTTTTAACAAAGGTCAGGAAGAACGCATTATTGAACATTCGCGCGGTAAAACTCATAGTGCCGTTTCCTGCGTGCGAATCACACGAGCTGGTACCCCACCAAGAATCGTATGCGGCTCGAAGTTCTTCGTTACCACCGCGTTCGCCCCAACAGTCGTTCCTTCCGCCACCGTGACTCCCGCATTAATAACCGCATGACTCGCAAGCCACGAACCTTCTCCAATCACAACACGGCTTGCCTTAGATTCCATCGAAACCGCACCATTTTGATACACATGTTTCGATGTCACAATCACGCACATCGGCCCAACCGAAACATTCCGCTCAATCTTCAAACCGCCCGTACCGTTCAAATAACATTGGTGCGCAATATACACATTATCACCAATACTAATCAAATCCGGTCGATTAATAATAACTCGCGTTCCAATCCGGAAATTAGACCCACATTGCTTGAAAAACGGACGCATCAACCGACCACGAATTTTCGTCGTGATATCTGTATTCGGCATCCACACAGTCAATAATTGAATACAGTGCATTGGCAAAACATATCGGAAAAACAATTTTTTCTTATTCATAATGAACATCTCCTAAACGTTTCTTGTAAACAATTTTGCGATTCACATAATACACAATTAAAAACAGCGCCAAGTTATAACTCAAATCATTAATAATATTCATCGTATTCTGCCCCATCAACATCCCCATTCGCGTACAAACTAATGTAAGGAAGTAGAACATCTCGATAGAACGCGTCTGATCAATTTTCGATTGAATGAAATACGCTAGACACACCACTAACACAGATAATAGCGGCGACAATAGATAACCGAAAAACAAGTTCCCTTGCCCGATCATTGGCAAAATTTGCGTCGCATGATCCGAATAAAAATAGCGTTGATTAAAGAAAATATTCGAATACTCAAACGGCAAGTCTTTCACCAACATATTAACCCCAATCATCGGCCTGAAAATATCGAAAAACAACACACTCCAATTTTGCGCTTCCGGATAAATTAGCTTCGTTTCAAGCGCCATCGCCACATTATACGGTCCGCCAAAATACACTTGTAAATTATCCGTGAAATCTGTAACCCCACTCGTGCCACCAGATATCGAGGCAATATTTCGCACTGTGCTCATAATCAAAAGAATTCCAACGAGCATACCGACAACAAGGAGCACAACGAGTTTAAAATACTTCGGAAACAGCAATCGAAATGTCACTAAACTAACAATCGCAACTAACACAATATCTGAACGATTCGTACCGATAAATATGCCAATATTAGCAAATAAAGCACCTATCGCAATCCACACATAGAGTAACTGACTTGTTGCCCGATGTCTCTTATGCGCCCACCACGTAACCATAATGAAAACAAGCTGCTTCGCTAAAATAAACATATAGCCACCGAGCATAACCATCACATTACTATCTTCCATCACATCCACCAAATCTGATTTTGGAATAAAGAAGCTAATCGATGAAATGACGTTAGGGATTCCTAGCGCCGCCACAATAGCCACGACGATAAATACCACATAACCAAAATAGCTTTTCGTTTCATCAAATGGTTGCTGCGTATTTCTCGGCTTGTATTTCTTATTTTGCAAATAATCAAGTATCCCAATGACAATCGTCACGACAATCAGCTCATATACCATTAAATAAATCGCGGTTTCCATCGAGCCTGCAAGCGGTGGTTCTGGTGATCTGCCTCCATAATAATCATTAAATACGATAAAATACGGTAACACGACAAATCTAGCAAATCCAATCCCCGTAAACACAATGATAAATACTTTGAATCGCTGAAATAAGACTCTTGAAAAGACTAACAAGAAGCTGACCGTAAACGTCAATGGTAATAAATAGAGTCGACCATAGCCACTCGCATTGGTATTACCGGCCACATAGAAAGTGACAAAACCACCGATGGCAAGCATGATTACATTGACTGCTATAACGTAGAATTGTTTTGGAATTTTTATTGGCATATTTATTCATACATCCTTCAAATTATTTGATGAGTATTTCCTTTACTGTATCGATCACATATTCCTGTTCTTCTTGCGTCATCTGCGTACTGGATGGTAGGCATAATCCTGTTTCGTACAACTTTGTCGCCACATCTCCTGCTTCATCCGCATAAAACAGCGCATCTTGGAAAAGTGGTTGCTGATGCATTGGCTTCCACAATAAGCGACTATCAATACCTCGTGCCTTCAATAACTCCATCACATCTTCTGGCGTTTTCCCAACCTCATCCACACAATATGTCATGGTCGAAAGCCAGCGATTTCCTTTTGCTACATCCAATTCTGGCATCATGACTATACTCGGAACATCCGCTAATCCTTTTTCATAGGTTGCAAATATCTCCTGTTTTTTAGCCACCCGATCATTCAAAACGTCCATTTGAGCGATACCAATCCCAGCAAGTACATTACTCAAGCGATAATTATAGCCAACTTGGTGATGTAAATAATACGGCGCATCTTCTTTCGACTGACTAGCTAAAAAGCGAGCTTCTGCGATTTTCTCAGGTTGCTTAGCCACTAAAGCACCACCACCCGATGTCGTAATGATTTTATTCCCATTAAAAGAGAAAATACCAAAGTCACCAAGCGTTCCAAGTGGGGCGTTTCGATACGTGCCTCCAAGTGACTCCGCCGCATCTTCCACGACTGGAACACCATACTCCTTAGCCAAAGCGATGATTTCATCCATTTTAGCGGACTGCCCATAAATATGAACAACGATGATTGCTTTTGGTAGTTGATTCTTTTTTCGTGCCTCTTCTAGTGCCGTTTTGAGAGCAAATGGGGACATGCACCACGTCTCTTGCTCCGAATCGATAAATACTGGTTTGGCACCTAGGTACAACGCTGGGTTGATGCTAGCAACAAACGTAAAGCTGGAACAAAATACTGTATCTCCCGCACCAACACCTAAGAGTTGAAGCGCTAAATGGATGGCTGCTGTTCCAGAAGAAACAACTGCTGACTCTGAAACGTGATTATAAGATGCGATACTTGCTTCAAATTCGTCTACATTCGAGCCCAATGGTGCAATCCAATTTTCCTGAAAAGCCTTCTGAATATATTTCTCTTCCTCACCACTCATGTGAGGTACTGCTAACGGAATCATCTTTTTTGTTTTAAGCATGTTTAATCTCGTCCAACCTTTCCATTGTCACTTGCTCTGACGTATTCACATCTTCTCGACGAATCACTTTCAACATCGTTTTTTTTGTAGATGAGCATATCTAGCTTCAGCGACTGATTTTCGACATAATAGAGGTCTAATTGAAACTTTTCCTGCCAGCTGATGCTATTGCGTCCGTTCACTTGTGCCCAACCGCTGAGGCCAGGCTTAACATTATGACGTTGTTTCTCTTCTTCTGAATAAAAAGCGAGGTATTCTTTTAACAGCGGTCGTGGTCCGATAAAATTCATATCGCCCTTGATAACATTCATTAATTGTGGCAACTCATCCAAACTCAGCTTCCGTAATGCGTTTCCAAATGGATGAAGTCGTTCGTTATCTGGTAACAATTGACCTTCCGCGTCCCGTTCATCTGTCATCGTTTTAAATTTATATATGTTGAAAATCTTTTCGTTCAAACCTACGCGTTCTTGCGAAAAGATGATTTTCCTGTCTAATTTCACCCATACGAGTAAGGCGATAACTCCTAACAAAGGCGCTAACAACAATAACATCACGACAGCTATGCACCGGTCCATCTTATTTTTCCATTTCATATACATTTCGCTTATCGACCTCCGTTTCTCTATACACCTTATCTAACTGTTGCCAAATAATTTCAGATCTAAATTCTCTACCCACTCGCATGCGCCCGTTTCCGCTAAGCTTCTCGGCCAACTCGTTATCTTCCAGTAGCGTCATCAATGCTTTTTTCATAGCCGCTATATGACCCGCTTCGACCAGTAATCCCGTTTCATTCGGAATAATTGCATCTTTTGCCCCCGTCACATTCGTTGTAATCACAGGGACATTCGCTGCCGCCGCCTCTAAAATGACATTTCCAAAGCCCTCACGATAAGTCGGTAAAATAAACACGTCCATCAGGCGATAATAGGAAGCTGTTTTAGGGACAAAGCCGGTTTTTACGATATGTGGATTTTCCTCGATTCGCTTTTGCGTTAGCGGCGTAACCATATCACCCGCTTCAAAATCACCAACTAAGAGTAGCTTAAGATTCGTGTGTTCTGTAGCAAGTTCCGTAAAAGCGGCTACCAAATCATCGATACCTTTATCTTTCGTCAAGCGTCCTACGTAACCAATGACCTTGCGCTGGTTATCCGGCAAGTATTGTTTCTTCAAACGCGCCACTTCCGCCGCGTCTAACTGGAATTCCGCTAAGTCTAAGCCGTTATAGCTCCCAGATCCCAACACGCGAATTTTCTCTCGCGATGCTAGCCTTTCTTCTACTAAAACTTCCTTCAAGCTAGGGCTGACCGCGAGGCATGTCGTGCTCAGTTTACATACTAATTTTTCAATGAAGTGTAGTAGCTTTCGTTTTTTTTCCTGTGCAGGTTTCAAATCTCAGTCCAATTACCGAGTAAATGCGTGTCGGCGTACGTGTTAGAAATGCTGCTATCATGCAGAGTAAGCTTGCTTTTGGTGTGGATACGTTGGTGATATCTGGTCTTACTTTTAAATAGATCATGATAATTCGGAGTAAGGAGAACAAATCAGCAAACGGTGATATTTCGCGCGTCATTCGTACGTTATGCACGGTGATATTCTCTGGTAGCATCCGATCTATCTCCCCACTTGGCGAGCAAATCAGATGAATGTCGTACCCTTGTTTGCTAAAGTATTCTAGCTGTCCTCGGAGAAGTTGTAGGCTAATCGATGACGTCACGCCCATGAGTAATTTGGCCATATTATAGTCTCCAGTAGTCGATATGACTTGGTTTTTCTGCGCTATTTAACGCACCTTTCACATCCATGAAAATCCCACCTGGCGTGACTAAATCTGCTAGTCCTTCCCAACCTGTTGTCAAGAACTCTGCATGTGGTACTGCCATAATTACCGCGTGGCTTGGTTTCAACTCCGCAAATGGTACGAGTTCATCGTCAAGCTTCGTTCCTTCTGCTGCCAATACAGTATCTGAAAGTTGCACTTCGATTCCAAACTGCTTTAATTCGGAGATAATATCCATCACTTTGGAGTTTCTCATATCGGGAACGTTCTCTTTAAAAGTCACACCTAGAATCGTAACCACGCTATTTTTAATCGGTAAATCAGCGCCGATCATTTTTTTGATGAGAGCAGACACGATAAAGTGGCTCATACCGTCATTAATTCGGCGACCAGCTAAAATCATATGTGGATCGTAGCCAAGCATCTGCGCCTTATGTGTTAAATAATAAGGATCCACGCTGATACAATGCCCACCAACAAGACCTGGCGCAAAGGGTAGGAAATTCCATTTCGTTTTCGCTGCGGCTAAAACTTCCGATGTATCAATGTCTAACCGATCAAATATCATCGCAAATTCGTTCATGAGTGCGATATTTAAATCTCGTTGCGTATTCTCAATCACTTTCGCGGCTTCTGCTACCTTAATGCTGCTTGCTTTATAGACATCCGCCTGAATCACAGACTTATACGTTTCATAAATAATTTCTGTTACCGCTTCTGTTTGGCCAGATACAATTTTGTTAATAGAGGAGAAAGTATTTTTCTTATCGCCGGGGTTAATTCGCTCTGGGGAATAGCCTACATAAAAGCCTTGACCTGCTTTTAGTTGGGAGTATTTTTCGAGGACTGGCACACATTCTTCTTCGGTCACGCCTGGGTATACGGTAGATTCATACACGACAATCGTTCCCTCCGTTAAGTTCTCACCAATAGTTTGGGAGACGCTGATTAACGGCGCTAAATTCGGTTGTTTATCGTTGGTAATCGGGGTTGGTACAGCCACAATAATAAAATCGCATGCTTGTAATTTTGCTGCATCTGACGTAAAATCAATCTTTGCTTTTTTCAGGTTTTCCGTGGTTACTTCTTTTGTCGTATCAATATTATTTTGAAGTGCTTGGATGCGCTCTTCGTTAATATCGAATCCGATGACGTTTTCCTTCTGTCCAAATGCTACTGCTACTGGCAAGCCAACATAGCCTAGGCCTACGACTGCAATTTTCCTAGCCATTATTATAATTCCTCATTTCGTTTGTTGTGTATGGTCCTTTTAAAATCCTGAAAGAATTGTTGTCTCATTTCCTGTAATCGATCACTCTGAAAAGTCGCAGCTCGTTCAAAAGCCGACTTGGCGTATCGTTGTCGTTGTTCTGGGTTGGTTGCGAGTTTGACTAATTTGTCCGCTAGCCCGGCCGTGTCATTCGGTTCGTGCAGTTGTTCTTTTGCGATGAGTTCTGGAATGCCGCCGACGTTCGATCCTAAGCAACTGCAACCTCTTGATAGGGCTTCGATTAAAGCTCTTCCTTGTCCTTCTGTTTTACTTGGCATCAGGAAAATATCGATATCATCCAACCACTCGTAGACGCCTTGATGAGGCAATGTGCCCGAAAAAACGACGTGTTCTGTTAAACCTAGTTGCTCAATCGTTTCAAGCCAATCTTCTTTCGACCCACGCCCTAAAATTCGAAACTCGAACGGCGGTAAGTCCGATTTAATGCTTGCAAGCGCTTGGAAGGCTGTTTCAAAACCTTTGTAAGGCGAAGATAACGAGCCGTTCATGCCGATAATCAACTTTTCTGCTGGCTTCGCATTTCTTTCTTGACGTCGCTCGATGGTTTCTATTGCAAGTATGGGAAGTTCTACATTGGAACAAGAGACGCTGTGAGCCTTCGTCGGGTAACGTTCTTGTAAGTGTCTGTCCGTGATATAAAGCGTATGTTGGGATTTACTAACACTTCGTTTCATTTTCCATTCTGCAAAAGGAGCATATAATTTCCCTTTCCAATCGCCGTACGTTGCCATCGCGTTATAAGCATCACCAACGACTTCGATACAGTATGGCGTCTTCGTTTTTCGAGCTGCTTTGACTGCCATATAGCCGATTTCTGAAGGCAAGCGGGCGATGACTCCATCGGCTTTTTCAACCGCCGCGAGTACCGTTTTGTATCCACGTGGAAATGGTGTAAAAGCTCTGATTCCATATGGACTTGGCATGCCTTCAAACGCGACATTTTCTCCACTTGAAAGATTTAAAAACGTGGTATCCAAATCCCCCAATGGCTCCATCCGCGCAATGACGGTGAGCTGATCGACATGCTTCACATAGCGCTCCCAATTGCTGTACGAGAAGGCCACTTCCGAGTAGACTTGCCCATCCTTTGCTTCTAAAAATCGATTATCGTGTGCAAACAACCAGTTCAAACGACTCACCACCTAGACTCTCAAATTATTTTTTCTTGCGTTACGTGCTTACTATTCGCGAGCGCTATCATCTCTTTGCGCAGTTCCGCTTTTGTCCACGTGTCACTCTTTTCTAAAATTGTGTGCAATATTTCAAAACTCACAAATTTGGTCTTACCTACGTAGATTTTGGGGTATATTTGTTGAGGTTCCAGTTCATTCTCTAGCAATAATTCTTCATATAGTTTTTCGCCTGGACGTAAACCGGTGAATTTAATTTCGATGTCATCTAAGGAATAGCCTGATAATCGGATGATATTTTTTGCTAAATCTAAAATTTTGACTTCCTCACCCATATCTAAGACAAAGATTTCGCCACCTTGTGAGAAAACCCCAGCTTGTAAAACGAGGCTCGCCGCTTCAGGGATGGTCATGAAGAATCGCGTCATATCCGGATCTGTTACCGTTACTGGACCGCCTTTAGCAATTTGTTTTTTGAACATCGGGACAACACTGCCACGACTACCAAGTACATTTCCAAAACGGACCGCCGCGAATTTTGTATCGCTTTTCTGTGCGAATTCTTGGATAACCATTTCACACATTCGTTTAGAAGCGCCCATTACGCCGGTCGGGTTAACTGCTTTGTCTGAGGAAATCATCACAAACGATTGTACGCCGAATCGATCAGCCGCTTCACTAATGTTTCTTGTTCCAATCACGTTGTTGCTAATGGCCTCGTGCGGATTTGTCTCCATCAACGATACATGTTTATGCGCTGCCGCGTGATAGATTGCATTTGGAGCATATTCTTCCACGATTTCGTGCATTTGTTCCCGATTTTTGATGTCCGCGATAACCGGAATAAGTGTTGTATTCCCAGCGATTTCGCGCAACTCTTGCTCAATCAGATAGATACTATTCTCGCCATGGCCAAGCAATATCAGCGATTTTGGTTCATATTTTAGCAGCTGGCGACACATCTCCGAACCGATGGAACCTCCAGCACCAGTGATTAGTACCGTTTGCTGATGCAATTGTTGTTTTATCGCCGCATCATTTAACTGAATTGGTTCACGATTTAATAAAGATTGTGTTGGAATATCTGCTAAATCGATGAGCGGCTCATTTTTTTAAAAGTAAGTCTTCGATGCATGGAATTCGTCTCAACTCTATATCAGCAAGGTTACAAATCGTTTCTATTTGTGTAAAAGCAACTCGCCCCATGTTCGTAATAGCGACAATAACCAGCTTTATATCATACAGCTTGATCAACTGTCCTAAGTCTGCTAAAGTCCCGATAACTGAAACACCAGCTAGGCTAACGTCTTGTTTCTCTTTTGCATCATCTAGAAAACCAAGTATTTTAAATGTTCCCTCTTGTTCTTTCATGATTTTCTTAGCAATAATATGACCCGTGTCGCCAGCACCTAGTATTAACGTATTTTTTACTTGTTGAAAATTAGTCTGTTCCATTTATAAACGCATCCTTATCATTTAATAGACATAATAATTTTTGCCTTGGCCTTGTTTTTTCACATCGTTTAGTACATATCCCATGATCTTACTATTAGATTGCTCTAGTATTTGTACACTTTTCTGAATCTCTGCTTTATATGTCTTGTATGCTCGTACGATGAGAAACGTTCCATCCACCTTACTTGCCAAAATTGGACCGTCAGCAATATCAATCAGTGGAGGACTATCGATGAAAATGAGATCGTATTTCTGTTTGCATTCTTCAAGGAGTGTCTCAAGCTTGGTCGAGGAAAGTAATTCAGCGGGGTTAGGTGGAACGGGGCCACTTGGCAAAAAGTCGATATTGTATTCTTCAATCGGTTGAATGGCTTCTTCCATTGTGTGTTGGTTAGCGAGTAAAGTACTCAGTCCGACGTTGTTCAACCTGCGAAATAGCTTGTCTTGCGTCGGTCGTCTCATATCTCCATCTATCAACAATACTTTCTTATTCTGTTGACCAAAAGTCATCGCGATGTTCGATGTTATCGTGGACTTGCCTTCTCCTGGAATACTTGATGTGATCAGATACACGTTATTTTGTCCCATGGAGACGAACTCGATATTCGTTCTAATAATGCGAAACTGTTCATTGACTGATTTATTTTCTCCCAACTGAGCTAGTCTATTCACTGGTGGTTTGTTTTTTTTTCCTAGATAGCGAAAGCATACATTTACTCCTATCAAAATTGATTTATATTGCCTAAATGGGTGGCTTTAATGATCGCTCGCAACTCTTTTTCATCTCTGATATGCTGCCTCATCGTTTCTTTGATCACAATAATGGAGATAGCTACGAGGAGCCCGACGATGAATCCCACACCAATTACCAATGTTTTATTCGGTTTAACTGGTGACATATTTTCAGTTGGTTCTGTCAAAACTCGAATATTATTGGCAGACATGATTTTATCGGATTCTTTCGTTGCTGCTTTGATCAGTTGCTGATTTATTTGTTTTGCTAGTTCACGATCTGCATTTAATACGTTAACAGTAAGCACTTGAGAGTCTTTCGAGTTCTCGATTAATATTTGTTTTGCTAGTTGCTCTGTTGTTTCTGGTAAGTCTAAATTTTTTATTACTGTTCCTAAGACAGTTGGGCTTACTAGGATGATTTTGTAGGTGTTGACGAGTTGGATATTACTTTGCGTTTCTGATGTTGTCGTTGTGTCATTTTTGTGTTGTTCTTGCTTAATGACTAGTTGTGATTGAGATTCATAGATTGGAGTCATAAACTCTTTTGAAATAACAAATCCGCTCGCAGCACCTACGATACATAGAATAACAATGAGCCAGAACCATTTTTTTAACACATATAAAAAGTCTGCTAGTTCAATTGTTTTTTGTTCCAATGCTATTTAACCTCCACTTTCCATGAAGCTTTTTTATCTGAATCTTGGTCCTTGTAAGTGATTGTGTACGGGCCGTTGCCGTTTACTGTAAAATAGCCTGAACCGCTGATTGACTTGCCTGGCTTTATTTTTTCACCTAGATTTTCGCCTGGATAAATCGCTAATTTCTTTCCTTTACTGTCTTTAATCTCCATATCGATTGTTGTAAAGCCACGTGATGCTGCTGATTTATTTTCTACTTTCATATCTATTTTCATCACACTATTCTTGACGCCTTTGTCATTTTCTAAATAGGTGGCTTTTTCAAATGTAACAATCAGCCCTAGAAAATCTACATGATCGCCTAGTTTGAATGTTTTTTGGTCTGTTGCTTTTACTGTTTCTTGTTGTGCTACTTGTTTTGTTTCTGTTTGGTCTTTTTCTGATGATGGATTGCCGCATCCTGTAAGTGCTGATGTGAGTCCGATTACTGCTACGAGTCCGATTGCTAATTTTTTCATTCTATTACCTCGCTTATTTTTATATGCTAGGACGGAAAAAACTGTGTTTCCCGCCCTAGCTCATTTTTTATTATTTTGTTAAAACCTTGGCTGTATTGACTGCTTTGCTGTTCTTGCTGTTAACTCTATTAAACCATTTTTGAGAATGGATTAGAAATCAGATTTGGCTTCAACATCCGCCATTCTGTTATGTTACTGATTTCATATACTGGGACGGAAAACCGTTTTCTCATCCCAGCTCGTTTTTTATTATTTTGTTACAACTTTTTCTGCAGAAATCCAAGTTCCAGTAGCATCTTTATAATCTACTTTAACTGTATCGCCGGCTTTTAGATTTGCTTTTGTCCATGTGAAGTTACCGTTTGTTGCAGCCACAATTGTTTGTGCAACATCGTTTACCCATACTCTGACTTGTACGATGCTCGTTGGTACTGTACCAGTAACTACACCTTGGCCTTCTGTGATTGTATTAATGACTGGTGCCAATGTTGCATTACCTGTTCCAGTTGTAACTGTTACTGATTGTGGTGCTGTATATTGGTTTGTGTTTTCATTTAAAAGCTCTACGCTAACGACTGCGCCGGCTTTTTGTTTACCAATAAATTTGCTGTAATTTCCTGATGCGTCTGCTGTGATAACACTAACTAGGTTACCATTGATAGAGAATCTTAGTTTTGCTCCTGCTGGGGCTTTACCTGTAAGAGTATCGCCGTCTGTTGTCAATTCGTTCACTGTATATTCCGTGCTTTTTGGCGCTCCTGTTACCGTGGTTGTTTTCGCAAGTTCGTATTTTCCTGTTTCAGGGTTCAGCATTTCTACCGCTACCGTTGTTCCTACAAGTTGTGTTCCTACATATTTGCTGTAGTTACCACTCGCATCGGCTGTTCCTACGTTTACTGCTACACCGTTGATTAAGAACCTTAGTTTTGCATTCGCAGGGGCTGTGCCTGTTACTGTGTCATTTGCGTTTGTCATTGGTTGAATCGTAACATTCACTGCTAGTACGGTTGTTGTTACTGCTGCTTTGTATTTGTTTGCTGCTGGGTCAAATACTTCTACACCAACAACTGTTCCTACTTTTTGTTTGCCGATATACATCGAGTAATTACCGTTTGCATCTGCATAACCAACATTTACTGCTTGACCATTGACAACATATCTTACTTTTGCATTTGGTGCTACTTTACCAGTAACTGTGTCATCATTTTCTGTCATTTTGTTGATAGTTACGTTGCTAGTTATTGGTGTTACCGTAATCGATGTTTTTGTATTGGCATTGTATTGACCAGTACGATCTTTGTAATCTACGCCGATAACATCACCAGCTTTACGGTTTCCAATGTTATATGAGAAGTTACCGTTAGCGTCAACCGCCACAACTGTGGCCGGTGCATTATTGATATAAATACGAATCGTTCCAGGATTGTATTGCGAAACATCTAATTTACCGCTAAATACTGTGTCTGCTTCTGTCATTGGGTTCAATTGTGGGATAGCAAGTATAATCGTGTTGCGATCATTTAGCTGTTGTTGTGCTTTATCTAAATCTTTTTGTAGGGCTGCCTTCTTATCTGCATCTGTGACTTTTTCGATTGCTGTCTTGGCATCATCAATTGCTTTTTGATTTGTCGCATCTTTGATTGTGTTTGCTGGATTATTATTGTTGAACAATTCGTTCACTGCTTTATCTGCTGCGTCTTGTGCTGCTTTTTTAGCATCTAATAAGCTTTGAGCTTTGTCCAAATCGGCTGTCAATGCTGCTTTTTTCGCCGGATCTGTGACTTTTTGTACCGCTGCTCTTGCGCTGTCAATTGCTGCTTGATTTGTCGTGTCTTTGATGGCATTGCTTGCTGGATTGTTATTGCTAAACAATTCCTTCACAGCTTTTTCGGCTGCATCTTGGATAGCTTTATCTCCTGCTTGCTTAGCATTCAATAGTTCTTGGGCTCTGTCTAAATCTTTTTGAAGAGCTGCTTTAATTGTTGGATCCTTCACTGCATTAATTTCTGCTTGCGCATCATCAATTTTTGCTTGTGTTGTCGTATCTTTGATAGCATCTGATGCTGGTGTATTATTTTGGAATAATTGATTTACAGCATATTTCGCTGCACCTTGTTGTCTTAACTCTGCTGCTTCTGCCGCTTGACGTGCATCTAGTAATTCTTGGGCACGGTCTAAATCTTTTTGCAACGCTACTTTGGCTGGACCTTCTGCTAAAATATCAATTGTTTTTTGTGCATTATCAATCGATTGTTGTTTGGTTGTATCTTTGATCGCATCACTTGCAGGATCATTGTTTGTGAATAGTTCTTTTACTGCTTGATTTGCTGCTGTTTGTTTTTGTTGTTCCGTTTGCGCTGCATTACGTTGGTCTAGTAACTCTTGTGCTTTATCTAAATCTTTTTGTAATGCTGTTTTTACAGCGCCATCAGCTAAAGTATTAATCGCATCTTGGGCTTTGTCAATCGCTGCTTGATTCGTTGGATCTTTGATAGCATTAGTTGTTGGGTCATTACTTGTGAATAATTCTTTTACAGCTTTAGTTGCCGCGTCTTGTTTTTTCTTTTTTCGGCTTGTGTTGCTGTTTTTTGATCTAATAGCTCTTGCGCACGATCTAAGTCACTTTGCAAGGCTGTTTTCATGTCTCCATCGGGTAAAATGTTGATTAAATCTTGTACTTTATCAATAGCTACTTGATCTACTGTGTCCTTTATTTTATCGCTTGTTGGATCGTTATTTGCGAATAGTTCATTCACTGCTTTTTTCATATCTAATAATTCTTGTGCACGATCTAGGTCTTTTTGTAGTTCTTTCTTCACGTCTTCTGTCTTCACTAAATCAATTTGTTTTTGTGCATCGTCAATTTTTGCTTGAGTTGTTGTATCTTTGATGACATCTGTGATTGGCGAGTTGTCTTGGAATAATTGTTCCACCGCATAAGTTGCTGCACCTTGTTGTTTTAATTCTGCGTCTGCTGCTGCTTGACGTGCATTTAATAATTCTTGCGCACGATCCAAATCTTTTTGCATCGCTGTTTTAGCTGGACCATCTGCTAATAAATCAATCGCTTTTTGTGCATTATCGATTGTTTGTTGTTTTGTCGTGTCTTTGATGGCATCACTTGCAGGTGTATCATTGATGAATAGTTCTTTTACAGCCTTATCTGCTGCATCTTTTTTAGCTTGTTCTGCTTGTGCGGCTGTTTTTTGATTTAGCAATTCTTGGGCGCGGTCTAAATCTTTTTGTAACGCTGTTTTTGAATCTCCATCAGGCAAGCCTTGAATCAATTCTTGGGCTTTATCAATCGCTGCTTGATTCGTCGTATCTTTGATGGTATCCCCAGCCGGGCTGTTGTTCGTGAATAATTCATTCACTGCCTTCTCTGCTGCTTGTTTCGCATTCAATAATTCTTGCGCACGATCTAGATCTTTTTGCAGTGCTTTTTTTTACATTTGCATTTGTTACTAAATCAATTTGTTCTTGCGCATCATCAATTCTTGCTTGTGTTGTCGTATCTTTGATGATATCTGTTGCGGGTGAGTTATTTTGGAATAGTTGGTTAACCGCATATTTTGCTGCACCTTGTTGTTCTAACTCTGCATCAGCAGCTGCTTGACGTGCATCTAGTAATTCTTGCGCACGGTCCAAATCTTTTTGCAATGACACTTTCAATGGACTATCTGCTAAAAGGTTGATTCCTTTTTGGGCATTGTCAATCGTTGTTTGTTTCGTTGCGTCTTTAATTGCATCTGTCGCTGGATCGTCATTTGTGAATAATTCTTTGACTACTTTTGTTGCTGCATCTTGTTTTTCTTTTTCCGTTTGTGCCGTATTTTTTTGATCTAAAAGTTCTTGAGCACGATCTAAGTCTTTTTGCATCACTGCTTTAGTTGGCTCGTCCGTCACTGCGTCAATAGTATTCTGCGCGTTGTTGATTGCTGTTTGATCTGTTGTCGTTTTAATAGTATCTGTTGCCGGATCATTATTTGTGAAAAGTTCTTTTATTGCTTTGTTCGCCGCATCTTGCTTAGCTTTTTCTGCTTCTGCTGCGATTTTTTGATTTAATAATTCTTGTGCTCTGTTAAGATCTTTTTGCATTTCCGTTTTGATTGGACCAGCTGTTAAAAGATCAATTGCTTTTTGGGCGTTATCAATCGCTGCTTGATTTGTCGTATCTTTGATTGTATCTGTTGCTGGATCATCATTTGTGAATAATTCTTTCACTGCTTTTGTTGCTGCATCTTGTTTGTCTTTTTCCGCTTGTGCTGCTGCATTTTTTTGATCTAGTTGTTGTTGTGCTTTTGCAATGTCCTTGTTTAATGCATCTTTTTGCGTTTGGTCTGTTACTTTGTTAACAAGGGTTTTCGCGTTATCAATCTCTGCTTGCGTTAGTGTGTCTGTAATATCATTAATTGGGTTACTTCCCTTGAATAGATCATTTACTGCTTTTTTCGCTTGATCTAATGTTTCAACATCTTTCGTTAACACAGAGTAGCTTCCTGAAGCAATTTTACTTGCCGTTTTTGTATCAAAATTGCTTTGGAATGCTGTATTATTTGAAGTTACATTACTCTTCACTTGGTTTAGTACTTGGTAAGAAGCATTGAAGGGCCCATTGTAAGGTGTACCTGGTGCATCCAATTTTAAATCTGATGCCGTCCATGTTGTAATTCCTGTTGCGCTTTGGATTTTAACTGTTTGGCTTGTACTATAGCCATCAATCGCTGTTTTCCCATTATTTGTAGTGATAGAGAAATTAGATTTTGGTTCTGCAGTAAACCCTTGTGTATTTTGTGTTTGACTAAGTGTAACAGCACTATGACTTCCCGCTGTTGAAGTTGCTTCTATCTCAACATCTGAATTATCTCGCAAAATCATCGTACCTATAGTTAACGGCCAAGTTGTAGAGGCTGAACTAATCTTACTCTTACTTCCTTCTAAAAATTCCAGTTTAGATATGTCACCAAGAATTGCCTTATCTTGAGAGTCAATATTCATTTCTCCAGATACCGTTATTGTTGCTGATTCAGCACCTTTTTGAACATTTATTCCATGCAACTTAGTTTTCAAATCTAAAGTACCGTCAACAATCATGTTACTCCCTTGGTATAACCATATTCCAGACCAAGTGGTAGCAGCTGTATCTATATTCAGATAGCCCCCCTTTTTCAATGAGAAGCGTAGATGGCCCGTACGTCGCATTCATGTCGATAGAAGAATATGCTCCTGAAGTTGGGTTGGTGAGTTGGACGTTTGCGCCGCTAGCAATGGTTAGGTTACGACCTTCGAAGCTATTATTTCCACCAGTAGTTGAATGTGTGATATTTCCCTCTAGCCTAAGCTCTCCTGCCATACGTGGCAAGTACCCACCTGATTGATTAATATCACGGTATACTAATTTCGTGCTTGTATTTTCAGAATAAAATAAACTATAGTTATTCCCTGATGCACTTGTAATTGTCGCATTTTCTACTAAACCTGAAGCCCCATCTGCTAAAAGTACTTTATAGCCTTTTAAGTCTATCAAGTTACCGTTACCATGGATATTTTTGATAGCCCCTTTTGTTGTTATAATAGATGCTGTCAGTGTGAGACTATTTTTCAGCTGAATATCTGTAACTGTTGCATCCTCTAAAGCTGTTTTAAATTGGGCAAATGTTGCTACATCCACGGATTTCGTTAACTCGGCTGCACTTGCCATCATAGCCTCAGTTGTCATTAGGTTATATGGTAAAGATGCTAAACTAGATAATGTAATTGCTGTAGCAGCTGTGATTTTAATGATCTTACTTTTGTAATTTTTTTTTGGTTGATTGTTGCATGTTTATCTCCTTAGATTTGTATTTTGTTCACCTGATTTCGCTAGCCTCTAATCCTTTCTAACTCTGAATTTAAGTTTTTTAGGTGAGGTGGGATATACTAATAAACCCAGAATTACTATATTTTAGTTTTACTAAAAGTCAGAATACCATTGTTATTATTTTTTTAATATATCCATTTTTTTTTAGTTCTCTTATTATTCTGCTTGCGCTTGTTCTGCTTGTTCCGCAATATGCTGCGATATAATAACTATCGAGTCCTCTGGGTAAAGCGTATCTATTAATACTAACCTGTACCGCCATTTGTTCAAACAGCTTGATAACTCGCTCTCGCAATTCATATTGAAATTGCTGTGCATATAATTTGGCAAGTTCCTCGTTTCGATTCAGTGATTCTATCAGGACGTCTGTAAAGAATGGATGTGTTGCTAATATATTAAAAAATGTGTTTGCATCTATTTTAGTCACAATCGCTGAACTAAGCGGTTCGTAAATAACACCCACCTCACCAGAAAACTGATTCCCCCAGACGATATCCGATGTGCTCAAGAAAGCCTGACAGACCATTTTATCAGCGCCTTTTTCGTGAGCAATCATTTTAGCTAAATAGCCTTCTTTGATTATATAAATATTATTATCCGTATTTTGTATAATCCGTTCGCCCTTTCTAATGACGACCTTTTGTAGAGTATTTTCTTCAAAATCACTAGAATTTATAATACTCTGTAGAACGGTCTTATCACGAATGAGCAGCTTGTTTATTGTAAGGTAATCCACTACATCCCTCCATTCCGTGTTGGGATTACTAGAACTAATATTACTACCTTCTGTTCATTTTTTTTTATATGAAAATATGGTCAAAAAACACTTTTCCAGATATTTTCAACTTAAGACTATACTGCTAATGATTCTTTCTTCCTTCTGTACTCATCGTATTCCTTGTTAAAACACGGTTAAGCCAACGTCACAATTCCGACTTTTTTTTTATGACTTCTGGGTGTCTTTGTTTATTAATTTACACTATAATTTATTTTTATTGGTGAGTTTATTACACTTATTAGCTCTTGTTGTTAATTCTATTAAACCATTTTTAGTTTTCGATTAGAAATCAAATTTGGCTTCAACATCCGCCATTCCATTTTCAAATAAAAAAACTCTAGTATCCGCAATTGCCGGCACTAGAGTTTCTCTCTACTATTTTATTATCTACATGATTTCACCCATATAAAAAACGATACTCCTAATTTGCTCCCAATCATATTCTGTCGGTACCCGCTCAGTCTTATACATTTCACAATTCAGAATTTCATTGTCATCCTTATAATTGCAGACAACAACATCCACATTAAGTTCTTCCACATTCTTATTAGTAGCATGATGATTCGTAATAAGCGTAATTTCAACATTTTTAATATTGAACTTTTCTACTAATGTTGTTAAATAATTCAGGTAAGCGTTTGGACCATCGAATGTAAATAAAATATGTCGTTTACGTTCCTTGAGTTGTTGATTATATGCAAAATAATGAGTAAACATCGCCAGGTTCACTGCGACATCTTCTATATACTCTATTTTAGCGATTTGTTTGATCGGGTCATTTGCCAATAACTCTGTCCATTTATAAAACAAAGCCGAATGCCTACTTTTTATAAACCGATTCACTTCAAAAACATTTTTTTTGAAATAGTGGTGTTAGTTTAGATAGCAATATTTGATTACGTAGATAAGCAATAAAAACGGTTAATTCGGATTTTTCAGGCGAACCTAGACCCAACTCTTGAAAAGATTTCATTAGAAAAGTATCGACCGCATCCATTTCCGTCTCTGTATGAAAACCGCTTAACACCTTGTCTTCCGAATATACATATGTGTCCATTGTCAACAAATCCATATAAACAATCTCATCTTCTGGTACACCAGCAGCAGCTAATATCGGAATTAAAATTTCTGCTAATTGCGCTATAACCCGATAGGTATCCATTTGCGTTTGCAGTTTTTTTAGCTCTGGATTTATTTTGACGAAATGCCCTTGTTTAATTCGTGTATTTACTACCATAATCCAGTATAGTGCCCTTCTATGCTGCAAAGTATTACTGATTTTTGTGATTTCGTCATATCCAGCTAATGCTTTCTTATGCAACTCATACTCAGCTTCTGTTGGGTGGCTTATCGTTGAAATATCATTCATATTATAGAAAAAGTTGAAAAAAAAAATGTCGAATATTTACTTCCTCACCAAGGAATACTATCGGTGTTAACGATAATTCAAGCTTAAATTCCTTTAACAGATTTTTCAAGTAAGTTAAATATCTGTGTAACGTCGAGGTTGATATAAACAATTCATCTGCCCACTCATCAATACTTTTGAACTCTCCCTGGAAAACACCGTTCACGATAAGAAGCAACGGCGATTCCTCAGAAATTCTAACAATCAGATCATCGACGTAATGTGTGTGATTAATGGAATAGCCATACACCGTGTTTAGTTCTAATACTTCTTGTTCTGGAAACGAGTGCTCAATATCCTTTATGTCTCTGGATAGCGTCCTTTTGGAAATATCCAAATCCTCTGCGATTTCGTCCACCGTAAGCGGGAATTTAGCATCGTAAATTTTCTGCAATACCTTAATTTGTCGCCTAACCTTTTTTTTCTGCAATTAACTGTAAAAAGAAATGATTCATACACAGCACCCCCATAAAATAACTACAACAGTTTACGTGTTCTTGCATCTCATTATACCCAGCCGATACAAAAAAGCAATTCACAGCTCTTTTTCTGCGTAACAAAATAGGACGCGAACTGATCTGTAAAACCAGTTCGCGTCCTATTTCGTACTTCGTGGGGGAGTTTATGCAAAAATATATGTGATAAGTTACTCATTTTTGTGATGCAATCCTACTTACCTCACAACTTTCACTCTTGTTGCAGAAAACTTATTTTAGGTTTAAAAATTGTTTACCTACATAGCCTGTTTCACCTTTTTTAAGTTTGCCTAGATTTTTGAATTTGTGCTTTCACCTGCGCGAACGTTCACTGCTGATTTCGCTGTTACCATTTGAGGTTTCGCTGTATAGTGTGTTGTTTGTGCTGATGCATCTACTGCGAATACGCCTGTTACTACTGTTGTGAATGCTAGTGTCAATCCTGTTGCGGCTACCAATTTAGTTGTTTTTTTTACTCATTTCATTGTTCATCATAATCGCTTCTTCAAATTTAGTTTTTCATAAGGATAGTTGCAGTTTTACAAGTTTTCTAAGGGGCGCCCTTTCGATATCTTTATATCACACTATAAATATTTCTAAATCAACATTTTTATTACGTTTACATCACAATTATTTTATATGTATATCATGATTACGCGAAAAAAGTTCTTATTTTTTACATTAAACGCACTTTTTTCGCTAAAATTGTGTTTTCAATCTCTAAAATAAGTACTTATACAGAAATATTTGTAACACAGTTTTATAAGCCTATACTTTTCTCCAGCTGTGCTATAATAATAAAGAAGATAACGCTTAAAGGAGGAAAAGATTTATGGCTAACAAAGAAGCAATTGCCTACATTGGTACATACACCAAAGTAGAAAGTGAAGGAATTTATCGCCTTCATATTGATAAAAAAACAGGTGAAATTACGCAAAATAAACTTGCTGGAAAAATGGATAATCCGACTTACCTGAAATTAACAGACGATCAAAAACATCTTTATTCCGTTGCAAAAGACGGTGAAAATGGCGGAGTTGCGGCTTTTGCGATTAAAGAAGATGGTTCTCTTGATTATTTGAACCAAGAAGTCCAAGCTGGAAATCCTCCTTGTTATGTCGATGCATCGAAAGACGGCGCATTTGTCGTATCAGCGAACTATCATTTAGGAACGATTGTGGCCTACCCAACCGAGAAAAACGGTGCACTGAAAGCTCCAAGTTCGTCGGTTCAGCACATCGGTACTGGCCCGAACACAGCGCGTCAAGAAAAAGCACATGCCCATTTTGCAGGCTTCACGCCGGATGAGAAATTTGTCATTACGTGTGATCTTGGAACGGACTATGTGACAACGTATGCGCTAAACGATGGTGTTCTTGAAAAAGTGAGCGATTTGAAAGTCAAAGGTGGAAGCGGTCCTCGTAACCTTGTTTTCCATCCGAACGACAAAATGGCTTATATCATGACGGAAATGGCGGCTGATGTTGTCGTTGCAGCTTATGATGAAGCCACTGGCGCGTTAACTGAGATTCAAAGCATTGCTTCTTTACCAGCTGATTTTAGTGGTGAAAATAAAGGCAGCGCGATTCACATTTCCAACGACGGTCGCTTCCTATATGTTTCTAATCGCGGACAAGATGCGGTTGTGACTTTTGCGATTGATGCAGAAGGTAAATTGAGTTTGGCGGCTACTACTCCTGTGGAAGGCGTTGGTCCTCGTGACTTCGACCTTGATCCGAGCGGCGAAATTTTGCTAGTATCCAACGAAAACACGAACAACGTAACAGTATTTGGCGTGAATAAAGAAACTGGCGCACTAACTTTACTTCAAAAAGATATCCACGTTCCAGAACCAGTTTGCGTGAAATTTATTAACGAGTAATAAAACAAGAGGCCTTGGGGAAATTCGGAATAAGTGAAAAGAGCTCACCATACTTTAGATAAAAAGTATTTATGGCTTTACACAAATCGAGCGAAAGCGTTTGTATTTAAGGAGTTTTGCGGAAGCCGGAAGCGGAGTGTACGACTGTACATGAGAACCGGAAGTTCGTGAAACTCCTTAAATGCGAGCGCTTGTCGCCGATTTATTTGGCCCAAGCATCTCTCTAGGAGGAAATATAATGACATTGACTATTGGTTATATCGGATTTGGAAAAAGTACGACGCGTTATCATATGCCTTACACGCTAATCCGCGACAATATCCGCATTAAAACGATTTATAATCACCGCCGGAAGCCAGAACTTGAGGCCGAATATGCGCAACATCAGATTGAATTTACGGATAATCTTGATGTGCTTTTACAAGACGGCGACATTCAGTTAGTCAGCATCTGTACGCCAGCAAGTACGCACTATGATCTCGCTAAAAAAGCATTGGAAAACGGCAAAAATGTGCTGGTCGAAAAACCGTTCTGCACGACTTCGGAGGAAGCGGAAGAACTATTCGCGCTCGCTAAATCGAAAGGCTTAATCGCGATGGCCTATCAAAATCGTCGTTTCGATAGTGATTTCTTGGCTGTCAAAGAAGTACTAGCTAGCGGGAAATTAGGCGAACTTGTCGAGCTCGAATCTCATATGGATTATTACCGCCCAGAAGCTCCCGATGCGCCTGGAAAATATTACGACGGTGCTTTCTACGGACTCGGCGTTCACATGATGGATCAAATTATCGATCTATTCGGCCGTCCGGAAGAAGTCAGCTACGACATTCGTTCCGTCCGTAATCCGAACAATCCTGATGACACATTTGAAGTCCAATTCTTCTATCCAACGTTGAAAGTTATCGTCAAAACGAGCCATTTAGTGAACATTCCTTATCCAAAATTCACTCTTCACGGCACAAAAGGCAGCTTTGTCAAATACGGTATCGATCAACAGGAAACGTATCTTAAGGCTGGCGTGATGCCCGGCGAGACGGATTTCGGCGTTGACCCAGAAAGCAGTTATGGCACGCTCGTTTATGTCGATGCAAATGGCGAAACAAGGGAAGAAATCGTACCAACACCGCTTGGCGACTACGGTCGACTTTACGATCAGCTCCACGACGCCATTCTAAACGGCACATCAAAATTAGTCAGCGATGAAGAAACGCTAACCAACATGACTATTCTAGAACAAGGCTTCACCGCCAAAAATCCACGCGTGATAACTTTATAAAAAATAAGGCCCACCGCTCCTATTTTCTAGAGACGGTGGACCTTTTTACATTACCAAACTAATTGCCATGTTACGCCGAATTTATCGGTTACCCACGTTACTTTTTTTAAACGGTGCCATCTCGATAGGACCCATCATAACGGAGCCACCCTCAGAAAATGCTGCGAATAAGCGATCAAATGCTGCTTCCTCTTCGCATTGCACTAAAATCGTCGTTGCCCATGAAAATGGCGTTGCGTACTCGGCTTCCATATCCATAACCATAAATGATTGACCGCGAATCTCAAATGTACCATTGAGTAATTTGCCGGTTTCGCCACGATCGTTTTCACCGATATACGTCTTCCCAAACGTCTTCGCATCTTCGCCAAACAATCCCACGTAGAAATCCATCGCCGCTTCTGCCTCACCACTAAACGTTAAAAAAGTAGAAATTAATCTGTTTGTTTTATTCATCATTCTCATTCCTCCATCTCACTTATTTATTACATCACGCCGATTAATATCAACAGGAAGAAAATAATCCAGAACACGATATACGCCATCGAAATAATAAATCCGATAATTGGGAAAAAATTGCGTTCTCGCTCGCTGGCAATTCCTGAAATCGATAAAATCAGCGTTAAAACCGCCACACCAAAAATCACAATAAACCAGTTACTCGCCGTTACGAATCCAATCTCCACTGGCTTCATAAAAATCATAACAATACATAGAATTCCTAGTAAAAACGCCATAAAGCCTAAGAAAGTTGTTCTTTTTTTTGATCGGTACTTCTTCCATGTCATCCATTGTTCTTCATCCCTTTATCTTAATTTTTAACGACACCACGTGCTACGTATTGCATATCATTCGCCGATTCCACCGTGTATTTGCCGTTTTCATAACTGATTTTAGTCACACTCGCATTTTCAATTGGACCGTCGACTCGCGTTGGATCAAGCAGCGAAAGCAAGATATTAATGACCATACCGTGACAAATCACGAGCACATTGCCATCTTTTTGCTCACTACAAATCAAATCCAGCGACTGCAACAACCGCTCCGTGAAAATATCCCAATTCTCCGCCATGCCAGTCTCATCCATGTCGGTTACTGCATCAATCATAACCCGCGGCGCATCGTGCTTATGTACGTCAAAAAACGCCTCCACAGAATCAAATCCGTGCATTTTACTCACCGTTTCCCACATAAACAGATTGTATTCGCCTTCAAATTTACCAAAACCGAATTCGCGCAACCCTTTCAATTGATTCACAGGCAATTCAAAAGCCCCATGTCGCATCACAATATCCGCTGTTTCAAGCGTCCGTCCGCGATCACTCGTGTAAAGCGCTTCAAACTTCGTATCCGTGAGGCCTCGTCCCAACTGTTCCGCCACCAGAACGCCCTCCGTTGTAAGTGGCGAATCCGCCCAACCTTGCACACGCTCCGTCGTATTCAGCATCGTTTTTCCGTGTCGCGTCACATATAAAGTCACTTTCCCAGCCATTTTCACAAGCACCACCGTTTCTTAAAAGATACCCTTAGTGTATCAAGCTATTGGCTGTTTTGCAATGAAACAAGGCGCCTTTCTTGCAATAAGAAAAACGCCAAGTCGTGTGAATTAGTCTACTCCACGCATATTCTTTTTAAGTAGCGGCGCACATAGGAATAGTAACACGGCAAACGCCACCGCGCCAAATCCGAAAATCCCGAAATATATGATCTCCGTATCTGCATTAAAAAATTGCGTTGTTTGCGCGTTAAACGCCTGTGCCATCGCGTCAGATAGGAACCAAACACTCATCGTTTGCGAGGCGAACGCCGCTGGTGCTAGCTTTGTCGTAGCCGATAAGCCGACCGGTGACAAGCACATCTCACCCACGATACAAATAAAGAAGCTGAGCACGAGCCACATCGGACTTACTGCGGTCGTTGTGTTTCCCGCTAGAATCCCTGGTAACATCATAATCACAAAGGATAATCCCGCAAAAAACAGGCCCAACGCAAATTTTCGTGGTGTTCCTGGCTGCCGTTTTCCAAGCTTCGTCCAAATCCAAGCAAAAATCGGTGATAAAATAATGATAAACATCGGATTTAGGGATTGAAATAGCCCTGGATCGAGTTCAAAACTGCCGATACTCAGATCCGTTCGATTTGCCGCGAATAACGCAAGCGTCGTTGATCCCTGCTCCTCAATCATCCAAAACATAACCGAAATCAAGAACAAAGGTATGTATGCCGTAAGTCGCGAACGCTCATCTTTCGTCGTTTTCTTACTCGTCATCATCACAATAAAGTAAATAAGTGGGATAATAACACCTAAAATCGTCACCGTCATGATAACTGTTTGCAATGTGAATTCCCCTTGAAGAAGCGCCACAATCGTTCCAATCATAGTTATCCCAGCCGCCAAAGCGAGTACTAAACCAGACATTTTCTTTTTTTTCCGAGCTTTTCAATGGATTTGGTACTTTTTTGCCGGTATCACGCAAGTACATTTTCCCTGTAATCACGTACACAATCAAGCCAACCGCCATCCCGACTGCCGCCACACCAAAACCAGCGTGATAACTATTAGCCGAATTCGACACGTTCGTCACGATAAACGGCGCGATAAAAGCCCCAAGTTAATCCCCATGTAAAAAATACTAAACCCAGCATCGCGTTTTTGATCTCCTTTTGGATAAAGGTCACCAACAACGTTCGACACATTCGGTTTCAAAAAGCCAGTTCCGATAATAATGAAGAACATCGATACGAAAAGTGCCGTCGCACCTCCTGGAAACGACAAAGCAATGTGCCCAACCATAATCAGGACACCACCGTAAAAAATCGTGCGACGCGGCCCTAAAATTCGATCAGCCGTCCAACCGCCAATAACCCCAGACATGTAAACAAGCGAACCGTAAATCGACATGATCGCCGTCGCTGTCGCCTGAGAAAAACCAAGCCCGCCATCGACAACCGCCGTGTACATGTAGTAAATAAGAATAGCGCGCATGCCATAATAAGAAAAACGTTCCCAAAATTCCGTGAAGAACAGCGTCGCAAGGCCGCGCGGATGTCCAAAAAATGTTTTAGCACTACTATCCTTGATCTCCCTCATCGTAACTCCCCACTTCCCTATCAAAATATATATACAGGACGCCAAACCGATAAAAGTCTAGCGTCCTATACATCATAAAAAATTAGCCGATTTTACAACGCATTTTTATAAATTTCACGACTAACATCAAGCGTTTGATCGCCACGTTCGGAAACAGCCGTCAAACCATGTTTTTCAAGCTGCGAAACGAGCGCGTCAACGACTTCCTCGCCAAGCTCATAATCACTGAAATGCGTCGGAGCACCTAGTGACTCAAAGAAAGTACGCGTCTTATCGATGGCTGCTTGCATTTTCTCGTCATCCGTCCCATCCGTAATATGCCAAACACGCTCCGCATATTGCAACAACTTCGCGCCCTTCTGCTCTTTCCGAATCTCAAGCAGCGAAGGCAACACAATCGCCAGCGTCCGCGCATGGTCAATATGGTACAGCGCCGTAATCTCATGGCCCAAACCGTGGCTCGACCAGTCACCAGGAACCCCTTTGTTCAGCGTCCCGTTCAGCGCATAAGTCGCCGCCCACATAAAGTTAGCACGCAGATTGTAGTCATGATTCGACTCATCCACCACGTCTGGCCCAATCTCGATCAGCGTCTCAAGCAAGCCTTCCGCAAACCGATCCTGCACCATTCCGCCGACCGGATACGTCATATATTGCTCCATAATGTGCACAAACGAATCAATCACACCGTTCGCCAATTGGCGCTTCGGCAACGTATACGTCAACTGCGGATCAAGAATCGAGAACTGAGGGAACGTCACAGCGCTACCAAAACCAAGTTTCGCCTTCTTCTCCACAATACTCACGACACCGCCACTATTCATCTCAGAACCAGTCGCAGGAAGCGTCAACACCGTACCAAACGGCAAAGCTCCTTAATCGGAAGTCCCTCACCAATCCCACTACCAAAAATATTAATCGGCTCACTATCAAAAAGCGCGCCCGCTGCTACGAATTTTGTTCCATCAATAACAGAACCACCGCCGACAGCCAGCAAATAATTATAGCCATCCTTCTTCACGAGTTCAATCGCACGTAAAAGCGTCGCGTATGTAGGATTCGCTTCAATCCCACCAAACTCACCAAACGTGTGCCCAGTAAGCGCCTCACGAACCTTCGCAAGCGTCCCAAAACGCTCCACACTTCCGCCACCGTAAAGCACTAAAACCTTCTTATCCGTCGGAATCAGTGTCGCTAGTTCGCCAATCCGGTCTTTTCCAAACACGATGTGCGTTGGGTTATAATAATCAAAATTTGCAATTCCTTTATTCATTGTATAAAGTCCCCGCTTTCTTTTTGCCTTAGATTTTGTCACATATCCATATTATCACAATTCCCACCATCTGTAACGAATGGACCACTATACTGTAAATACACCTTTTTAAAACAATTCAAACAAAAAACAGAAACCTCGAAAGATTCCTGCGCAATATCGGTTTATTTCACCTTTCGCTTTTTTCTAAATAACAAATACTGAAATAATGTCGGGTGATAGAAAACTTTTCCCGTTCGCTCCTTGTCAGCGATCTTTTGTACTGGTGGTTCCATTTTCTCCTCTGAAAGAAACCGTTCGAGTAGCTGGATGCCTTTTGCGAGTTGTAAATAAGGATACGTAACAAAATTATCTTGGGATGTCACAGCGATTTTTTCTTGCGCAATAATACTTCCCGTATCGATCCCAGTATCCAGGTAGTGTAGCGTAACCCCACAGTTTCTTTTATCCTGATTCACGAGTGCCCAATATCCTCCGTGGCTGCCCCGGTAATATGGCGTAATCCCCGCATGAATATTGACAAAAGGAGCATCTGTTGCCTCTAATACTTGCTTGCTAATGATCCGCGTTCCACAAACAATAATGAGCTCTGGCGCTTCTGCTCGTATCCATTCGATCGTTTTTTCATCGTTCACAGACGGTACCCGCTGGATTTGAGATTTAGATATTGGTGCCTCGCGCATGTCTTCATTTCTAATAATTTGCTTCACACGGTCACGCGCCTCCTGTTTTAAAACGGGCATTCCCAAAAGTTGAAATAACACCTGTCCTACAACTGTTCGGAGTCCTAAACGCTTTCGCCGTCTTTTCAACATTCCTTTTTTAGATAGCGGTTCTTCCATGACTACCATGCTGATTGGAAATGCCGCATTTATTTTTTGATAGACGAAATGGGTACTCGCCTTATCGCCTGCAAGCATCATTATTTTCATGCGGTAACTTCCTTTCTTCTCACTTTTTGTGCTAGCTCCTGCATCGTTACGCTCTCAAAGCCGAACTCATTTTGCAGATCCTCGTAATACTGGCAAATTTCTTGCAGCATGTGTATATTTTCTTCGATATTCAGGCCAAAATTGTGCGGATGGAACCAAAGATGGAATACTTCTCCGTTTTTACTAGCATGGCGCATCGCTTTTTTGATGCGGTGTAACTTGAGCGGCTCCAAGAAACTAGCTTGTTTCGCATACGGTCTTAAAAAGCGACTCGATGGGATGTTAATCATGTCCCGGTCCAAACAAGAATCAGGCGTGAAAGTATGATGACCCGAGATGTTGATATAGGAATCCATGAGTCTTAAAGCACGGTGTAGTTTGCGCTCGCGCCCCTCGCGTTCCCGATATAAGCTATGATTTTCATTCCCACGAACAACGTCCAGACCATGATCTTTCAACGTACTTAAAAGTGCCGGATTAAATTGATTACGCGGAAAAACAAAGCTCTTAGGCTGAATATTTTGCGCCTCCATCATTGCTAGTGCCGCACGCGTATCGCTCTCAAATGTTTCTTTTGCGCCCTTATTATCTAGACAATAAAAATGGGAAAAAGTATGCAATCCAATTTCTTGATATTGTGTGGCGCTTATTTGTTCGATCAAAGAAAGACCGTAATGACCCGGATCCTCAAACTCATTTTCCCCGAGCGCCGTACATTCCTTTAAAAACTGGGCTAGATGGTCCGCTGATGCCGTCTCATCAAAATGTTGCTTATTTGCGTCTGAAATCGCTGTTTTGGATGGCGCAAATAATGCTCCAACTGTCGCCCATGTGGCATGAATCTGATATGCTTCGAATGTCCGCAACATATCTGGAATCGCCTTCCTAGCACCTAAAATATTGTTGTCGTATGTGTGATCTGTATCCCAAGAATAACTTCCCCATCGTAATTCAAAATCAAGGGATATGACGAAATAACCGTTTTTCACGAGGCCTTACCTACCTTTTCTAGTTTACTTTTGATTTTTTTGTGTAATAGACCGTTTTGTAGCTGTCGCCTCGATTTTTTCTGCCGTTTAGCACCGCACCGATCATTTTAATTTTGGATTGTTTAATTTTATCTAGCGTCTGTACCGCGTCACTTTGGTCGGTGTGCTCACTTCGCAAGACTAAGATAAGACCGTCTACCATGTTTCCGATGATCAGTGGGTCAACAACTGGCAACACTGGCGGAGCATCAAATATCACGATATCGAACATATTCGAGACGATTTGCACAAACTCTTTCATCTTGTTAGAGGACAGTAATTCAGCGGGATTCGGCGGGATGATGCCACTGCTAATCACGAACAGATTTTCATGCATAGTGATTTCTTGGAGGCATTCTTCTAACTTGCCTTGCCCAGCCAAATAGTTACTCAGTCCAAGCTCATTGGATAGTCGCAAGGTCGTATGCACGGTCGGTCTTCTCAAATCGGCATCAATCAGCAAAACTTTATTTCCTTGTTCCGCGAATGAGATTGCTAAATTCATCGAGATGAACGACTTTCCAGCACCTGGTTCTGGGGATGTGACAACCATCGTGCGCAATTTTTCCGTGGAGGCGAATTGAATACTCGTTCGAATCGTACGCAGTTGCTCTGATGAGATTGAGTTGGATTCTTTTTGCATAATCGAGATATTTTGCTTCTTTTTTGACCTTAGTTTTATTGGCATCATTTATTTCCCTTCTCTATTTGATTCACCGTTCCGAGGATTGGCAGTTTTAAAAGTTGTTCAATTTCATCTTGTGTTTTAATCGTATTATCAAACACTTCTTTGAGCACGATAATGATAAAACTTAGGAATAAAGCGGCCAGCAACCCAATTGCGAGATGCATGTTGTGATTCGGACTGGATGGCTTTTGGCTGTCCTCCATGTAGGCTTTAGATAAAATCGAGACATTGTTCGACTTAATGCGATCGCTCGTGTAGTCCACAAACTTGCTAGTTACTGTATTCGCAATATCCACTGCAACATGTGGGTCTTTGTTGTTCACTTTGAGATTAATAACTTGGGAATTCGAATCACTGGTCACCATCATCATTTTTTCAATATCATTGGATGTATATTGGGGATATTCTTTCGCTACTTCTTTCAAGAGCTGCTTGCTTTTTAAAATGACGGAGTAGGTGTTTACCATCTGAATGTTGGCCTGCACCTCCGAGCTTTGGGCATTGTCGCTTTCTTTTGCTTGCGTGACTAGGATTTGTGTCGTGGCGCTATAGCCTTTTGGAATGACGAAGAAAGTCAAGGCACCTGCTAGTAAAATCCCGATGAAAGCTAAACTGATGATCAGTCGACTATTTCTTTTTATCGTTTGGAAAATAAGTTTTATATCCATAGTATCGATTCGTTCTCCTTTATCTCTTAATAATTTGCCGTATCTGGACGACATCTTGTTTTTTGATGAGTATTGCGTCGTACCATTTTGCTTCGGTGTTTCGGACTAGCCAGATGAGGAAAACACCGCCAGAAACGCTGTAGGAAACAATGGATGCGAGTGCGGAACCCATCGTTCCAAAGAAAGGCACCAGCGCAAAATTGAGTGCGATGTTGAGTAGAACCGTGATGAGTAGCGTCACAAAGTAGAAACGCCATTTCCCGTTTGCGATAAATAATGTCCCGATGATTTTCGTGTATACCATTGAAGGTACCGCTAAAAACATGAGGACGGTGATCCCGTAAGCGCCGATGAAGCTTGCGCCAAACATAAATTCGATCAACCATTTACCGCCTATAATCATCAGAACTCCGAAGAATAAGACCGAAGTTGTCGCCATCCGCAACGAGAAAAGTAAGCTTTTGATATCATCGCGCCGTGCATTTTTATGCAGCATGACTTCTTTAAAAATATCTGGAATCATCCACGCGTATTCGGCTAACTGTACGCCGGTACTATAAAGCCCGATATCGTAGAAGGAAACATTCATCCAACCGAGCAGCACGATATCAATCCGGTAGTTTATCGAAATCAGGAACGTCGTCAACATCGGTAACATACCCGCTGCCAAAATGGTTTGAAAAGCTTTTTTCGAGCCGCTAAACTGAAAATTTTTCAGGAGAACTTTGAGCGTGCAGGCTATTAAAATCAGGTTTTTGATTAGAAAAACCAGCAAGACAAGGCTCACATTACTGTTGAAAAAGTAAAACAGGACGATCGTGAAAAGAAGATTGGATACGGCGCCGATAATCGTAATCACGCTATGGGAACGAATGTCTTCTACTAAATTCAGTTGGGAAAGTTGCAGGTTCAAAATGCTGACGGAAATGAGGATCGCTACAAGTCCGTAGTTTCCCATACCAGACAGGAAGAAAAACAAGAGTGACAGCGCGATATACATCACAAATTGAAGTAAAGACAACGTGATAAATACGTTCCGATAATCGCGCCCTTTTCGCTTATATTCTGGATAGACGAGCGATATACCTAAATTGAGAATTGTCATGCCAATCGTCACCAAGTTGAAGAGATAACTATATTCGCCCTTTAGCTCTGGGCCTAGAAACCGGGTAAGGAGAATCATCGATAGCAAGCCGGTGATAATCACGATACCTTTTTTAATGATCGTGATGCCGTATGCGTTTTTGGCGATATTTCGTAGGGCTCTAAGCATCGCCTGGTTTTCCAATGAGTTTCGCCGGAACGCCGCCAATCTTGCTTTGTGCTGGGAACGATTTCGTAACAACCGCCCCTGCTGCAACAATTGAATCGGAGCCAATTTCCACACCATCCGTGATCACGGTTTTACTAGCTAACCAACAACCAGAGTGAATTCGGACGGGCGCTGGAATATAACCACTCGTCATTTTGCCATTTTCAAAGGCGTGTTGCGATGTTACAATCACGCTCATCGGGCCAATGCGGACGTTGGCATCAATTTTCAAACCACCGACGCCATTGATCCAGTTATTATGCGCGATGTAGACGTTATCGCCGATTTCAATGCGTTCTGGGTTATTAATGATGACACCACTCGCAATCCGAAATCCTTTGCCACATTTTTTAAAGAACGGGCGCATCAAGAAACCGCGAATCGCAACGGTCGGTGTACAGTTCGGCAATATTGCCGTGACGAGATTAATCAAATGAATCGGTACAGAATAGCGAAGAAAACGACCTGCTTGGTCTAACTTTTTATTCATATAAGGAGCTCCTTTGTTTGCGTTTATAGATAATTTTTTGATTTAGGAAGTAAATGATCAAGAATAAAACGAGGTTATAGCTAATATCATTCACCAGATTCATCGTGTTCTGCCCCATCAAGAAACCGATACGCGCGGTTGAAATAGTCAGAAAATAGACGAGTTCAAGGTTCCCGACACGCTCAATTTGCGATTGGAAAAAGTAAGCCAAGGCCACAAAACTAACCGTAATAACTGGCGCAAAAAGGTAACCAAAGTAGAGGTTCCCCTGCCCAATCATCGGTAAAATTTGTGAGACATTATCTTTAAAGAAATAGCGCTCATTGAAGTACAGTACAGAGAAATCAATTGGCAAATCTTTAATGAAAATATTGACGCCAATCATCGGCCTAAAAATATCATAGAACAAGACGGACAAATGGCTTGCCTCAGGAAACATGGCTTTCATTTCGATTGCCATCGCCACATTATACGGACCACCGAGGTAAACTTGTAGCGTATCCGTGAAATCAATAAGCTGGCTTGCGTCCCCCGATACAGAAACGATTTGCCGAACAGAAGCGATCAAGACGACCACAAATGTCACGACAGAAACGATGAGAATCGCGGCTTTCTTGAAGTGACTCGGAAATAGCTTTTTGAAAACGAACAGAGAAGTGATGGTACAAAGAATGATATCCGTTCGATTCGTCCCCGCAAAAATTCCGATATTAAGCACCATCACGCCGACTGCTGCGTACACATAATATACCTGTCCTAGCGCTTTATATTTTTCGCAACAAAACCAGATAATCAGGAGGGCAACGATTTGTTTCGCAATCATAAACATGTATAGTGCGAAGTAAGATGGAAGAGATAACGTTTGGAGAACACCAACAACCCGGTCGGTCGGTACAAGAAACGATATACTACGCAAGGCCCCTGGCACAATGAAAACGCCGAGAAAACCGATAATCGCAAATAGTATATAGAAAAAGATCGATGGACTGCGTGTTAAGGTTTTTTCAGGTAATGGATTTTGCTGTTTTCGTTTTTTTCGGATTGCGTCAAATATGACAATCGCGATCGTCACAACCACAAGCTCATACAACATTAGTTTTAAAGCTAAGTCGTAACTATGCGCAGTCGGTGGTACGGGTGATCTTCCGCCATAATAACTCGCGTATACGATGAAAAATGGAAGCACCACATAGCGCATAAAAGCAAGCCCTGTAAAAACGAGATTAAACATTTTAAAATCGTAGACAAGCGAGCGAACGAAGACAAAACTAGCAGCAAAGAGAAATAGTAGTGGTAACAGTGGTAACAAGTCATATCCAGGCTCTCTTTCATGCAAACTAATAAAGATGAAACTAAAAAGCGAGAGTAAACCAATGATTGTCACACCTGAAAATTCAAGGAGTCGCTTTTTAGAAAAGGACTTCACATGGATTCACCTGCTTGAACTAAAAATCGGGCGACTGTTTGAACAACATAATGCTGCTCACTCGGCGTCATTTGCGTCGCGGATGGTAAACAAAAGCCGTTTTCAAACAAGTGTTGCGCATTACTGATCTTGACATTAGCATCTTCTGCGAAAAAGTGATTCTGTCGGAAAACTGGTTGCAAGTGGAGCGGTTTCCATAACAAGCGTCCTTCAATTCCGCTCGCATCTAACGCTTCCTTCAACTGAAGTGGGTGGACTCCGCGAATTTGAATCGTCGACAACCAGCGATTCGAAAAAGTACCCTCGATTTCATTTTGATACGTGATGCTAGGAAAATTACTAAATGTTTCGGTGTACTTTGCGAAGCCTTCCGCATAGCGATCAAAAATCAGCCGTTTTTGGTCAATCCGCTCCTGTAAAACTTCCATTTGACCACAACCAATACTCGCAGAAACATTGCTCAGTCGGTAGTTATAACCGATTTTTTCGTGTTGATAATACGGCGCCGTTTCTTTCGCTTGTTCGGATAAAAACTTGGCTTCTTGCGTCCATTCTTTGTTTGCCGAGACTAACATACCGCCACCAGAAGTCGTGATAATTTTATTGCCGTTGAAGGAATAGATTCCGATATCACCGATTATTCCAGTCTGCACACCTTGGTACAGTGAGCCTAGTGACTCCGCGGCGTCTTCCACCACCGGAATTTGATACGTTTTTGCAAGCGCCATAATTTCTGTCATTTTTGCAGGTTGCCCGTAAATATGCACGACGATGATAGCTTTTGGAAGTTGACCGTTTTGTTTAGCATCAAGTAATGCCCGTTCTAGTGCGATTGGCGACATATTCCACGTCTCTAGTTCCGAATCGATGAAGACTGCCTCGGCACCTTGATAATGGATTGGATTCGCGGATGCAGCGAATGTGAAGCTTGGACAAAATACCGTATCGCCTTTCGTCACACCGAGCATACGTAAAGCTAGATGGATCGCGGCAGTCCCTGAATTCGTCGCCGTCGCATATCCTGCACCTGTATAATCGCGTACTTTTTCTTCAAACAAATCGACATTAGGACCAACCGGGGCAATCCAATTTTCCGCAAAAGCTTGTTTGATGTAAGCCATTTCTTTCCCACTCATATGGGGAATGGCTAGTGGAATTCTTTTCATTGCATCTTCTCCTTACTTTTTACTACCTTCAAATGGTGGCGTTGTCGCGTAACCATCTCGTGCAATATCCTCAACGAACAGTACTTTTTTGATCGTGCGTATCAAAATGTGGATGTCTTGTTTGATAGAAAGGCCCTGCACATAGCGGATATCCCAGATGAATTTCTCCTGCCAACTAATTGCATTGCGCCCATTCATTTGTGCAAGTCCCGTCATCCCAGGTTTCACAAGATGTCGTTTTCTTTCCTCTTCTGAATAGAGGTCCAAATACTCCACAAGTAACGGTCGTGGCCCAATAAAACTCATATCCCCTTTTAAAATGTTCCAACATTGCGGTAACTCATCCAGACTTGTCTTCCGCAAGAAGTTCCCTAGTTTTGTAATTCGCTGCTCATCTGGCAAAAGTACGCCTTGTTCATCCCGCGCGTCCGTCATCGTTTGAAATTTGTAGATCCAAAAAACGTGATCTGCTTTTCCAACGCGTTGTTGCTTATAAAAAAACGCGCCGTTGTGTCACAAATAGCAACGTTCCAATCGATAGGAGTGGTACCGAAAAGATCAAAAGACAGATACAAGCCCCTACAACATCAAGGATTTGCTTTATATGCCCATACATTTGTGTGTCCCCCTTTTAAATATGCCTCTTTCATTCGCTCCCACATTTGCTCCGACTGGAAATCAAGAATCACTCGTTTCTTCCCGTTAAAAGCATATGTTTCCCGCAAAACCTCGTCGTTCTTTAAAATCATGATCGCTTTTTGAATCGCCGAACTTGATTTTGCTGGAATAAGAATCCCTGTCACCTGATCGACCATCGCATCTTTTATCCCCGTCACGTCTGTTCCAATCACAGGAAGCCCAGCCGCAGCAGCTTCTAAACATACATTCGAGAATCCCTCACGATAGGACGGAATCACGAACACATCCATCATTTGATAATAGGGCGCAGGATTGGGAATAAAGCCCGTAACATGGATATTTGGGTGGCTTTGAATCACGTCCACCGTTTCCTTTTTCAGCCCATGTTGTTCATCGAAATCGCCGACGAGTAATAAATTCATGTCCTCTAATGCAAGAAACGCCGTGATTAACTCCTCAATTCCCTTATCTTTCGTAATCCGCCCTGTAAAACCGACCACAAACTGCTGATTATCAAAAACATAGCGAACCGTTTCGCGACTCTTCTCTTCAAAATTCGCCAAATGAATCCCATTACTGCTCCCTTTTCCTAAAACGCTCATCTTGGAAGTCCCTTGAATATGCAGCTCCCTACATTTCGTAATCAAACTCGGACTAATCGCGATGACTTTCGTGGAAAGCACGATGATAAGCTGTTCAATAAACCACAATAGTTTTCGTAGTCGACCCGTCGCTGTTTCCATTCGCAATCCGCGTAACGTGTAGATCCGCGTTTTTGTTTTCGTGAGGAACGCTGCAATACTGCCTAACAGCGCGGCTTTCGGCGTGCCTACATTCGAAATATCCGGCCGTACTTTTCGAAAAACACGAATCATTTGTATCAATGCTTTCATGTCCTTCCAAACCGAGATTTCCCGCGCCATCTCCACATGATGCACTGTAATCCGACCATCCCGCTTCAATGCCTCCGAACTTTCCCCTTTTGATACGACCAAATGGACATCAAAACCTTGCTTTACCAAGTAATCTAACTGTCCGTTCAAAAGCCTCACACTAATATCTGCTGTCACTGCAATCAGTAACTTCGCCATCACAAGTTCCAGCTATACGAACGCGATTTTTCCAATGCTTTCTTTAAATCAACTAACATGCTTGAATCGTCTTTCAAAATATCGCGTACCCTCTTGCCATTTTCTGCGATAAACGTTTCATGCGGTACTGCCAAAATCACGACATCGGAAGCTTCTAATTCTGGATAGCTTGCCATTTCCAATCCGTATTCTTTGGCAACTTCCTGCTCATTTGCCAACGGATCGTAAGCCTGCACTTGCATCCCGAACGCTTGTAGTTCGCCAATCAGATCAATGACCTTCGAATTCCGGATATCCGGCACGTTTTCTTTAAAAGTCAAACCAAGAACGCTCACTTTTAGCTCACAAATATTTTTCTTTTGTTGTAGTAGCTCTTTCACGATTTCTTGCCCGACAAAGCTTGCCATACTATCGTTTACACGGCGTCCAGCCAAAATGACCTCTGGATGGTAACCAACCGATTCCGCTTTATGCGCCAAGTAATACGGATCAACGCCAATACAATGTCCGCCGACCAAACCCGGTTCAAATTTCAAGAAGTTCCATTTCGTTCCCGCTGCTTGAAGAACTTCGTGCGTATCAATATCCAGCGCGTGGAAAATACGAGACAGTTCGTTCATCAACGCGATATTTAGGTCTCGCTGTGTGTTTTCAATGACTTTAGCGGCTTCTGCAACACGAATCGATGAAGCTTTATACACGCCCGCAGTCACAACCGAAGCATACACATCCGCAATAATATTCGTAATTTCCGCATTTTGCCCTGCTACCACTTTTTGAACGGTCGTAAAGGTGTGGATTTTATCGCCCGGGTTAATTCGTTCTGGAGAATAACCAACGAAGAAGTCCTCGCCACATGTGAGCCCAGAGTAATGTTCCATAATCGGCACACATTCATCTTCAGTCGCGCCTGGGTATACCGTCGATTCAAATACTACGATTGTTCCTTTTTCCATGTTTTCACCGATCATTTGTGATGCCTTGTGTAAAATCGTCATATCCGGCTGATTGCTCTCATTGATTGGCGTTGGCACGGCAACAATGATAAAATTACAGCCACCTAAACGCTCTGCTTGACTCGTGAATGTAATATCGGTAAGAAATAAATCTTCTGGTGAAACTTCTCCCGTATCATCGATTTTATTTTGAAGTGCTGCAATTCGAGTTTCATTAATATCCACACCAACGACTGGCATTTCTTTACCAAACGCTACCGCCACGGGAAGTCCTACATAACCAAGTCCTAGAACACCAAGTTTTAATTCATTCATTTATTTTGTCCCTCAATCCAATTCATAAATTTTTGGTAATGTTGCTCACGTTTTACCGTTAATACTTGTTTGGAAAATTGTAGTGATTTTATATAATTGCGCTCAATTTGTTCACAATACAGCGCATGATTTTCAGATAACCTTGTTATAATTGCGGCTAATTCCGCGTCATTTTCACTTTCAAACTGCATAGCTGGATCCGCCAGTTCTTTCATACCGCCAACCCTAGAGGTAATAACGGGGCATCCCATCGCCATCGCTTCAATTACCGAACGTCCTTGTCCCTCCGTGCGACTCGGTTGGAGATAAATATCCACATCGGATAGCCAATCGTACACTTCATGTGATGGCTTCGTTCCGCAGAAATCAACCATATCTTCCAGACCATTTTGAACAACCATCCGTGTCCATTTACTGCTGGCACCACTTCCAAGGATGCGAAACTCAAAGGCCGGAAGCCCCTTCTTGATACGCGCTAATGCTCGAATAGCCACATCTAGTCCCTTATACTCTGAATCGAGAGATCCCATCATTCCAAATACAATTTTTTTATTTAAATCTCTATTTTTTTCTTTCCATCAATAATACTGCTCTTGAAAAATCCGGCAGCTCCGTGTTGGAACAACTTGTCTCGATGCCTTTCGTCGGATACAGCCTTTGCAGCTCTTTCTCTGTAATATATAAAGCAAATGGTGCTTCTGCAACGGTTTGTTCCATCGTTCTTTTGGCTAGAGGCGCGTATAACTTTGCCTTAAAACTCCCATGTAAACGGTAAGTCTCGCTCGGGTCACCAACTACTTCGACCGCGTACGGCTTTCCTAGTTCTTTCGCTACTTTTACAGCTAGAAAACCAATTTGAGAAGGTAAACGTGCAATGACGGCGTCTGCTTGACGTACCGCTTTTCGCATCGCTTGAATCGCTTTATTATGTGGCATAAAGTAGGCATAACTACTCGGATTAGGAATCGCTGTAAACGACACATTCTCACCACTAGAGACGCTATATCCCTGCGCTTCTTCTGTAAGTGGATATAGCCGACAAGCCACTGTTAACGTGTCACTATGTGTTAAATAACGTTGCCATGTTTCATATGGAAATGCCGTTTTCGACAACACACTCTCTCCATTTGTAAAAAATTTATGATCATATGCGAATAACCAGTTCACTTGCCATCATCTCCTTCATGCTCTCTGTACTTGTTTACTCGTTAATCCACATATCGCATCCAATAACTCGCTTTCAGTAAGTTGTCGATGCTCCTCTGATAAACGGATCAGCTCTTTCACATCGAATGGAACCGTCTTGCCCACATGAATCTTCTCTGATATTTGTTCTTGATGTATCTCGTCTGCATCTAGTAACTCCTCATGTAACTTCTCGCCAGGTCTGATCCCCGACTCTATAATTGCAATATCTTGTAATGAATAACCAGAAAGTGCAATCAGATTTTGCGCCAACTCTATAATTTTCACAGATTCACCCATATCCAAAACGTAGATATCTCCACTTGTTGCAAGTGACCCAGCTTGTAGTACGAGCGATGCCGCTTCTGGAATTGTCATAAAATAGCGTGTCATCTCACAATGCGTCACCGTCACCGGACCACCAGCTTTAATTTGCCTCTTGAAAAGTGGAATCACACTGCCACGACTGCCCAACACGTTCCCAAACCGCACGACTGAAAAATTACAAATAGTTGCTCGTTCCGCCATTGTTTGGATATACATTTCTGCTAAGCGCTTCGTGCGCCCCATATTATTCACAGGTTTAACGGCTTTATCTGTAGATACCATCACACACGTCTCCACTTGAAAAGCTTCCGCCATATCCGCCACGTTCTTAGTTCCAATGAAATTGTTTTTAAACGCGCTTCTGAGTGAACGTTCCATAAGCGGTACATGCTTGTGTGCGGCTGCATGATAGACAATGTCTGGCTCATATATTGCAAAAACATCGCGTAATTCATCACAGTCTTGAATATCCGCAATAACAGGCTCAATTCGATCACTTTCTAAGTCCATTAACAGTTGATAAATACTATTTTCTCCATGTCCTAACGCGATCAGTTTTTTCGGCTCTAGTTTCAATAATTGTTTGCAGAGCTCCGACCCAATCGAACCACCAGCTCCTGTCACTAACACCGTTTTCCCTTTGATTTGCGATACCAAGAGGGCCTCATCTAGTTTTACTTGAGAGCGTCCCAATAATTCTTGCATCGTAACCTCTTCTAACGCTTTAAAAGAATCGTTTTGCGTGATTAATTCGCGAATACCCGGAATCGATTTCACCTGGATCTGTTTGGCTAATCCCGTTTGAATGATAGCCTCACGTTTATCCGCATCTATATCAGAAATTGCGATGACAACCATCTGAATATTCAATCTCGTGATCATATCACCTAATGCTTCTAATCCCCCTAAAACAGGGTAGCCATGAAACACCGCGTTCCATTTCGTTTTATCATCGTCCACAAAACCGGTAAGCGTATATTCTTCTGGATAATCTCTGATAAAAGAAGCGAGAACATTCATACCTAGTTCACCCGCGCCAATAATCAGGATTTTTTTTTCGTGCGCTAAGAATGGTTTTTCATTCGATTTGCACCCTTCACATATTATTTTTGGAGAGCTAATTCCCATGTCGCCGTTACTTCTTTGTGATCAGGATCCATATAAGTCACCGTAAATGGAGCCGAACCCTTCATCATAAAATAACCAGCACCCTTATCCGTTGTTCCCGTTTCGATTTCTTTCCCGTAATTTTCACCTGGGTAGACATCGAGTAAATCGCCTTCTTTGTTCTTCACTTCTAAATTGATCGCAGTAAAACCTTTTTTAATCTGCCGTAGGGTTGGTTAGTTCGAAAGACAATTTCAAAATGCTATCTTTCTTGCCTTCCGCTTCTAGCAATTGCGCTTTTGTAAACTCGATACGCAGACCATTAGCATTTACGACATCCTTAAAACCATATGTGGCTTTATTGTCTGCTTTTAATTCGTTTTTCTTTGTTGTTTCTTGCTTGCTATTCTCATTTTTCTTCGTATCATCCGTATTAGAGCATCCCAGTAAGGTAATACTCGCCACCATGACCGTACACATGAGCGTCATTATTCTTTTCATCTATCCCATTCTCCTTCGTTTAAAAATGGGGAGGTGACTAAAAAAATATCAGCCCCTCCCCCCATTCTTCGTTACTTATATCGTAAAATTCTATCTAGGTGCTTGTTCTTTCTTTATTCAGCCGCTGGAGCTTCTGTAACAGTTGTTTCAGCGAATGAAGTATACGTGCTATTTTCTTTCAGTTCTACTTTGATGACTTCTCCTACTTTTACTCCACTTATGAAGTAGCTGTAGTTTCCTTGTGCATCTGCAGTAACAACTGTCTTCGCTTTACCATCAACGCTAATTCTCAACTTACCAGATGGTATTGTTTTACCAGTAACCATTGTGTCTGCAGTTGTTAACGCGTTAATTGTTACTTGACCAGCATCTGCTGCTGAGATGACTGTTCTTTCTACGAAGTCTTCATATTTACCAGTTTCTGTATTTCTTAATTCGATTTTAATAACATCGCCTACTGCTACAAGTCCAATAAGGTATGTGTAATTACCTGCTGCATCAGCTACTGTGACAGATTTAGGAACGCCATTGATACTAATACGAACTGTTTTACCAGCTGGTGCTTTACCAGTGATTGTACGATCTGTATCTAAGATTGGGTTCAATGAAAATTCTGCTTTAACAATTTTTTCTGTTGCAAGTAGATATTGCGTACCCACACGTACGTCTACTTTAACCACGTCGCCGCCAGTTAGAACGCCTACGTTATAAGAATACTTACCATCGACAGTTGCGACAGTATTTGCTTTAACTACGCCATTCACACTAATACGAACTGTGTATCCAGCTGTAGCTTCACCAGAAACAAGACCCGCTGGTGCTTTCAAATCGTCTAGAGTCAATAGAAGACCTAGTATTTCACCAGATACGACAACTGATTTCGATGTGTCATAAGCTCCTGTAAAGGAATTACGCAACTCTACTTTCACTTCTGTTCCAGATGCTAACGTACCAGTTGTATACGTGTAGTTACCTGCTGCATCTGCTGTTACAACTGCTTTTGCTACACCATTTATGCTAATACGTAATTTTGCGTTTGGTGTTGCTGTCCCTGTTATTGTGCTATCAGCAATCGTCATTTCATTAACTACTAATTCTGTTGCTACTGCATCTGCTACTGTGATAGTTACTGTTTTAGCAACATTCGCACCAAGAAGTACGTCTGCTGTTACAACGTCACCTTTCACTAAATAGCTACTTAGGTAACTGAAATTACCTGTTGCATCCGCTGTTACTGTTGTTTTCAATACACCGTTAATACTTACACGAACACGGTGATCTGCTAGCGTTGTTCCAGTAATATACATATCTGAAACTGTCATTTCATTTAAAACAAGAGAAACCGCTTCTTGTGTAACAACTGTTGTTCCTACGTATTGACTATCTGTTAAATAGGCACCGTTTGGTCCAACATATTGTACTTCGATCGTTGTTCCAGCAGCTAAATTCCCTGTGTAGTAAGAGAATGAACCGTCTGTTCCAACTGTCAAAATTGTTTTAGGAGCGCCATTAATAATTAATTTCACTTTAGACGCTGGGAATTGTGAAACATCGATTGTTCCTGTAACAGTAACGTCAGAGATTGTCATTGGATTAATTACCGGTTGTGGTAAACCAATAACTGTTATTGTAGTTGCTTCACTTGCTACGCCATAAGCATTTTTAAGTGTTACTGCAATTTGAGAATCTGCTGCTTGTGCAAGGATAACGATAGAGAAATCGCCATTCGCATTTACTACACCAGTTTTCTCTGTTCCATCGGCTAATTTGACAACAACTGTCATACCAGCTTGACCTTTACCAGTAACTTTTGTGTCTACTGCTGTTACGCTGTTGACTGTTGGTGCGCTTGGAGCTACTAAATTAGCAGTTAATTGTGCTTGTGCTTTATCTAGGTCAGCTTGTAACGCTGCTTTTTTCGCTGGATCTGTTACTTTGTCGATTAAAGCTTGCGCTGCATCGATTTCTGCTTGTGTTAATCCAATTTTCGTATCACCAGCTGGGTTTTGATAAGCAAACAGGGCGTTTACTGCCGCACGTGCTTTATCTTGCGCTGCTAATTCTGCTGCATTTGCTGCATCTAGTTGGTCTTGTGCTTTATTTAAGTCTGCTTGTAGTTCTGCTTTTTTCGTTGGATCTGTTACTTTGTCGATTAAAGCTTGCGCTGCATCGATTTCTGCTTGTGTTAATCCTGTTTTCGCATCACCAGTTGGATCTTGGTTTGCAAATAAGAGCATTTAC
>NZ_AODE01000009.1 GCF_000525855.1 Listeria cornellensis FSL F6-0969 | reverse complement strand
TGCCTTGGTTGTATCGATAATCGGATAGTGCACCGTTTGGTAGTATTGCTTGGCACTGTCTGCGATTTCTCCCTTGATATCACCATCCGCTATTATTTTCGCGACTGCTTTTCGGTAGTTCGTTAGTGCGTCCTTTAATTTCTGGGACTCTCTTAAAAACTGCTCGACAAAATAACGTACTTCGCCTATATCAATGCGTGGCATCCGCTTTCGCCTCTTTCGCTCGTTCGACGTCAGCTTTTGCTTGTTTGTGCTCTGCTTGTAATTGGTCATCTAAGTTGTAGAGTTTCTTTTGTGTCATACGTTGTTCCTGTGCTAAGTCTAATGCAATCGCACCTAATTTATTCTCCGAGTGGTTTCCTCGCCATGCGTTCCCAATTCGTGAAAGCAAGTCATCTTGTTGCCGTTTCAACTGTCTGAATTCACGCTCCACATCTTCCAATTCACGTTGTTTCTCTATATTCCTTCGTACTGCTTCCTCCTGGTGTTTCATCCCTTTTTTCACTCCTCATGTCTGTTTTTATTTGTCTAAATGAAGCGCTTTACTCCACATGTCCGCCATCTCTTTCTCGGTGGCGACAAATGCCTGCTCGACATTTTTTAGATTTTGCACATCCTTGTTAAAGGCTTCTGGCATAACTTGAATCATGTGAGCTGCGTCCATACTGCTTTGTACCAATTGGCGTGCAGAACTCGTCGAATAAGACATCGTTGGTTGCAGATGGAACGATATGTCATGCGCGCTACTGCCAATTTCCTTGGCATGCTCCGCTAAACGCCCGCTTGGTAATTGAATTTCCTTTGACATCACTTTACTTCCTTTCTAGTTGGATTTTCTGTGTAATAATTGGATCATATTCTCATACATATCCAAACAGGATTCTCCTGATCAGAAAATCCCGTTAGTCTTTATTCTACTAGCATACTTAATCAAAATTAGTGCTACTTATCACACCGTTTATTAACTTCTATCGTAATAAACTCCGGCAAATAGTTTGGCGTACAGCCTTTTGAAACTACTTCATCTTTATAAAGTCCTGTTCTCTCGCCTATTTCCATGCAACGTACGCGATTCGCTTCATCATAAACGCCTATCCAGCCTGCCAGAAAATTCATCGCCCATTTCACTTCTGGTTCCTCCTGCATAATAGTAGTTTCCAATGCAGCTAGTAAGTCCTCGGTGTTATCAGGCGGTGTTTGTCCCGTCCATCTAAGTCGTGCTTGATAATACCAAAAAGTTCGCCTTTGAAGAACATAGGAACTGGCTTCCCATGACTCCATCAACGCGATTGTCTTCTTATCTTTGGCGAGCTGATTCGCCATTAACCAATCCATTAAATTATTTCGCTCATCGAAAGGGTGCGTCTGCATATCTTCATCCAGCTTATTTAGAAAATCTTGCGTGAGAAGTTTTTTATCCATAATTAAGATAGCTAATAATCTCGGCAAAAAGGCTTCACTTGACCAAAGTTCCATCGCTAGCTCGTGATCTTTTTTTTATGTCCTTCGCAATTTTTCGTAAATCACCTAGCTTTGTTTGATTGTCAATCTGAGCTAAAATACTTTCTGCTTTTGAAGAGCGGTTTGTTTTACTATCCATTTTTATACAGATCCTTTATCAAACACTATCAAAACTTGCTGGATAACGTACAACTCCCGATGGCATCTCTTCCCCGAGCGGATACACCATAAAATTCACATCTGGAACTTCAATCGGCGCGTGATTTGATAGTTTTTCGCTAATCCAAAACCAAATCGCGGATAATACGTCTCGTGTCCCAAAACACTAATACAGCTATAATCCGTCGTTTCTGCTTCGGCAATTCCAGCCTCAATCAACTGCGCACCAACGCCTCGTGACTGCCACTCGGGTTTCACAGCAACTGGCGCTAATACCAGAATCCGCTCCTCCCCGACAAAGCACTCGCTCAGCAAACTGTAACCAATAACCTCCGAGCCGTCCTTCGCAACGAGCGCAAGTTCAGGCACATAGTGTTCAGAAGCCATAATCGCGTCCACTAAATCGGCTTCGGCATGCGTTGGAAAACTTGCCTCCAGCACCTCACGAATCCCTTTTACATCCTCGTTTTTCGCGACATCAATCAGAATCATCGAACACGCACCTCCGCCATCAAAATTTCCAAGCCTTTGATTGCGTCCAAAACCGTCGTTGCCGTAATCACACTAGGCATCAAATGAATCGTCTCATCCCTGGCCGTCGCACGTTCTGCCACACGCGCTAACTCCGCATCCGACAAGCCGTCCAGCCCCATATCATGCAAACACGTTGGCAATCCCAAATCCTGATAAAACGGCGTCAATGTCACAATCTCATCCGGTCGTCCCTCGATCATCAACTGCACAAAAACACCATACGCCACCTTATTCCCGTGCAACAAATGATGCGTCGCGTCAAGCACCGTAAGCGCATCATGAATCGAATGCGCACCAGAAGTCCGACCGTAATCATCGCCAAATCCGCCGACCATGCCGCCTACCATCACATTCGTCTCGACTACCTTCACAAACGCTTCGCTCAGTTTCCCGTCACGCATCGCTTGAAGCGCCGCCACACTCGATTCCAGCAGAATATCCCGACACAATTTTGCCGTGTAATGTGAAATATCAATCTCCACAGACCGTTCCGCGAGCTGCGAAATAATCACGTCCGCCTCATACCATTTCGCTAATGTATCCCCGATTCCCGCGACCATCCATTCAATTGGCGAGTCCAGAATCACCGCTGGATCAAGCAACACCAACGCATTACTCCGCGCAAAAATATCATACTGCAACATTTCCCCGCGCGTATCATACATCACGCTAAGTGGCGTCCAAGCAGCACACGTCGCCGCCAAAGTAGGCAAAATCACGACCGGCATCGCTAAATAAACCGCAACCGCTTTCGCCAAATCTGCAATTTTCCCGCCTCCGACACCGATAATCGCATCGACATGACCCGTTTCCGCAAGCACCGCCATCCGGTCCCGCTCCTCAAACGAACATTCGCCGCCATACGGCTCAAAAATCACGTCCACGCCAGCCAAATCAGGAAAAAACCGTCTCGCCTTCTCCCAAGACACGCCACCATGAATCACCAAAACCCGCTTCAAACCGCGACGCTCCAAATGTTCACCTAGTGCGTCCCAAGCACCAACCCGGCATTCAAATTCCTGCGGCGCACCACGAACAATCAAATTTTTCTCCACAAGCCCTCAGTCCTTCGCAATTAATAAATAGTCTTCTTTTTGCTGGAAAGTAAGAACGATTTCCGTACCAACACCATGTTCCGACGAAATAGCAATCTTGTGCCCCAATTTACAAGACATCTGGCGCGCTAAATAAAGCCCCATTCCAGTGGCCTTCTTCTCCGTCCGTCCAATCATCCCAGTAAAACCTTGCTCAAAAACGCGTGGCAAATCCTCTTCCTTAATCCCGATTCCATTATCGCGAATATGTAACGCCACGGTTCCACCAGACGCACTCACATCGCACCATATCTTGATTTCACCACCCGCATCCGTATATTTCAGCGCATTCGTCATCACCTGATCCAAAATAAAACCAAGCCACTTACTATCGCTACGAACATCAGCCTTAATCTCCGCCAAATCCAGCTTCATTTTTTTTCGAAATAAACTGCTTCGAATGCCGTTTCACACACTCACGAACCACAGGGCCAAGCGCCATTTCCTGAATAAAATAGTCCTTCGCAAACGTATCCAACCGCGAATAATAAAGCGCCTGCATCACGAGTCGATCAATCGAATCCAGCTCCGCCTCCACCCCGCGATAAATCGTCGTAGGATCATTCAAATCCGGATTATTAATCAACATTTTGCTCGCCACAATCGGTGTCTTCACCTCATGCACCCAATACAAAATAAAATCATGATATTCCTGCTGCTTATCACGCAATTTCGTAAGCGCCCGTTGCTCCTCCAGATGTTTTTTACGCATCAATTCATTGAAAAAAGCCTGCTCACGCGTACGCGGTTTTGGCAATAATTCCAGAATATTTTCCTCGATTTCGCCATCCACCAATTCCTTCATTTCGTTCCAATACGTGCGTTTAAACGAATAACCGAGCACCAAATACGCAATCAAAAACAGCAGCATAAAGACGTACAAATAAATAATATTGCCCAACGTCAACTGACTATTCGGATCAACCGCAAGCAACACACCAATAAAAAACATCACGACCACAAAGAACAGCAAGAAAAACTTCTTATCGCGCACATAGCTCCACCAAGTCATATTAAACCTCCACTTCAATAAATCCAAACCTGTTAAAATCAAATAACCCCTGATCCGTCAATTTCAAATTCGGAATAACTGGCAATGTCAAAAATGATAACGTCAAAAATGGATCAAAACCTTGTTTCGCACTCACATCACGGAACGCGTCATTCAAACGCCCTAACTGATGCTGAATCTCCTCATACGGCTGCACACTCAAAAGCCCAGCAATCGGTAACGCCAAATCCGACGCTACTTTTTCATCCTTCACGACAGCGATGCCACCACCAATTTTTGTAATATGCTCAATTGCCGCCATAATAGCTGCATCCGTCGAGCCTACCGCCACAATATTATGTGAATCATGCGCGACCGTCGTTGCAATGGCACCATTTCGAATACCAAAACCCTTCACAATACCGACACCAACACAACCCGTGCCTTTATGCCGCTCGACCACGACCATTTTCAGCTGATCCTCTTCAATCGACGTCTGAAATTCGCCATCTTGAACAGTCACAGTCTCCACCAAATGCTCCGTAAATAAACTATTCGGTTGCATGCCAATCACATTCGCCGTCGTGTTTCCCATCGCAAGCTTCAAATCCTCACGCTTTAACGAATGCCTAATCGCCGGTGATTCAAACGCACGATCCGCTTTTTGAAACCGCGCCTCCACTCGCAAACCATCATCCACAACAACCTGACCACGCTTCATCACTTTCGTAATCGTCACCGTTTCCAAATCACGCAAAAACAAAATATCCGCCTGATATCCCGCCGCAACCGCGCCAAGATGTGGTAACTTGTGACACGTCGCCGCATTAATGGTCGCCATCTGAATCGCCATCACCGGATCAATTTCATTCGCAATCGCGAGCCGCACATTATAGTTAATCGAGCCCTCTTCCAGCAAATCATCAATCAATTTATCATCCGTACAAAAACAGAACCGGTGACTATTCTTCAGATTCACCGCAGGCAATGTATGTATCATATCACGGCCAACCGTACCCTCACGAAGCATGACAAACATCCCGGCGCGCAACCGATCCATCGCCTCAACCGCCGTCGTACTTTCATGATCCGTCCGAATTCCGACCGCTAAATAATTGTTCAAATCCGCTCTTGTTAAACCAGCACCGTGCCCATCAATCCGACCACCATGCTGTTCCGCATCCGCCATTTTTTGCAACATATCTTTATGACCCTTTGCCACAGAAGGAAAATCCATCACTTCTGCGAGTCCAATCACTTTTTCATGCTGGTAAAGCGTGCATAAATCACTCGCCAGAAGCGTCGCACCATTATGCTCAAACGGCGTCGCAGGAACCGAAGACGGCAGCATCACGTACATATCAAGCGGCGCCTCTTTTGCATCATCCAACATAAATTCAATACCTTTTGCACCCGCCACGTTCGCAATCTCATGCGGATCTGTCACAATCGTCGTCACACCATTTGGCAATAACACCCGCGCAAACTCAGAAGGAGGCACCATCGCACTCTCCACATGCACATGCGCGTCAATGAAACCAGGTACAATAAACTGGCCCATCGCATCAATGATTTCCGCCGCATCATCAAAGTCGCCAATCCCGACGATATAACCACTCTTAATCGCAACATCGCCCTCCATGATTTCACCCGAAAAAACATTCACGATTCGGCCATTCTTAATCACCACATCCGCCGCAGCGCGTAAATCACTCACCGCCACCCGTTCTTGCAATTGCTTTACTTTCCGCATCAACGTTTCCCCCTTTCACGTCTCACTCGGTTTTAACTCACTGAAAACCTTCGTCCGCCAAATAGCCATCCGCCGCTTCACGAGAAGGGAAAATCGCCTCTAAATGATCATCCGAATAAATCGCCCACATCTTGTTCTCATAACGCAAAATAACAACTGTCCGATACGCATCACGAAACGCTTCCTCATAACCCTCTTCGAACTCGTCTCCATCCGTACTCAAAAACGCGATAGCCCCCGTAATCAGCTCCCTGATTTCACTTTCCGTCGCTTCACGAATGTTAATAAAACCGTTCTTGTCCGCATCATCCAAATAAGGCGCATACACAAAGGCATTGCCATTCGGATGCAAATGATTGACCGCGATTCTTTTTTCACGCACACTCTCCGGGAAATGATAATTAATCCGCCCCATCGAAACGGGATGTGCCTCTAGTTCTGTATATTCATCAATAATATTCTTTTTCTCTTCAAAGGAAAGCATTCCTTCGTCACATCCTTTTTCTCATTTTTCTTTACTGCCTTATTATACACTAAATCCACTGACAAAACGCGGAATCTAAAGCATAAGTACGACTTTTATTCCATCCTCGCGACACATTTCCCATAAATATCTTATTAAAATCATTTTTCCACTAGCTCAAAATTCACTACTTTGCTTTAAAAAACGATATTCAAAAAATCCGATACAGCAACGATTCTCTCTGTTATAATAGGCTAATAGAGAAGTTGCGATGGTGCTGATCCTGATGAAGGGGTGATGCTTTTGATTTCTAATGTTTCTATGCTGTTACTCCTTTATCAAGCGAGGAATAAATCATGTCTACTTTTGAGACACTTACACTAATGATCGCATTTGCGGGCTTAGTGGTTCTCATTATCGACCAGCAAAACGACAAAAAGAAATGACCTCCAACTTTTGACGAGTTAGGTCATTTCTTTTAATGTACTGAACTATGTCACCGTTTGTAACGGCTCTATTAGGAAGCCATGTTAGCGCATGGCTTCTTATTTCTTTTTCATTATAACAGACTCGACCAACTTCGGCAACCACTTGTGTAAATCCTGAAACTCAAATCCTGCTTCTCTCGCCTTCGCATTATCCAAGTAATACGTCTTCTCCACGCCAAAAGGAGAATCATCGTTATCCTCAGTAATCTCTTCCACAATCGCGGTTTTCCCAGCCGCTTCCTCAATCAAACCCATCAACTCAGACAAGCGGTACACCGAATCACTCGCCGCGTTAATTGGTCCCATGATATCCGACTTCGTGCCAACCCAACATAAGAAATCCGCCGCTTCATCCGATGAAATAAAGCCCATTTCTGCTTCCTCATTCGGCATACCAATCTCTTCTCCCGCCTGCACATGATTGATATGAAACTCGAGTCTCCCCGTGTAATCATCCTCGCCTAGCACAATCGGAAAACGCACCGCTACGACAGGAAAGTTCGCCTTTTGGAAAAATACCGCCTCCGCCAAACGCTTCCCTTCCCCGTAATCAAAATCTTCACGCGACCCTGTCACAATTTCATAATGAAACGGATCAAAATCAGCTTCCACTAACGCCCGATCACGCATCCGATATACCGAAAGCGACGACGTATACACATATTTCCCGACCTTATCTCGAAAAGCAGCAATCGAATACAACGCATCTTGCGGCGAAAAACAAATATTATCGTAAACAACATCCCATTGCTCCTGCGCCAAACAAAATAAAGCTTCCCGCGACTCCCGGTTCATTTTCACACGTTTCACCGCATCACCAAAATCATCCGTTGTCTTACCACGTGTCGCAATCGTCACATCATGCCCATCCGCCAATAGTCGCGTCACCAATTTTTTACCGAAAAAACGCGTTCCACCAAAAACTAGAATTTTCAAATGAAGCACTCCCTTACTCGATCATGTATCCCTGACCTTTTTTAGTCGTAATAAAGTCTGCCAAGCCAATTTCCGTCAGCTTTTTGCGAATCCGAACAACATTCACCGTCAGCGTGTTGTCATCAACGAAACTCTCATCTTCCCAAAGCACACGCATGATCTCATCGCGACTCACAATCCGTCCTTTTTGCTTCAATAACTCGTATAAAATCAAGAATTCATTTTTCGTCAATTCCACTTTTTCATCCAAATAGGTCAACGTGTTCGTATCGATATGCAGGAAAACATTATTATGCTCCATCACGTTCGGCTCCTCAAGCTCTACATACGAATACGTGCGGCGAATCAACGCATTAATCCGCGCCATCAACACATCCAGATCGACCGGTTTTTCAATATAATAATCCGCACCCATGTTCATGCCCATAATCTGATCCATCCGCGAATCCCGCGACGACAAGAAAATAATCGGCACATTCGACACCTCGCGAATCTGATTACACCAATAAAACCCATCAAAATACGGTAAATTCACATCCAAAATCACCAATTGCGGTTCCACTTCCAAAAATTCATTTAAAATATTATTATAATCGGCCACAACCGCGACCTCAAATCCCCATTTTGACAAATGCTTCTGAATCGTATCACGAATAACGATGTCATCCTCTACTATATAAACCTTTACCATGCTCATCTCTCCTTCGCCTCATTCCATTGTACAGAAAATTCGGCCACCATTCAAACGTTAATCATCACCATTTGCCACCATCTTCGTATACGTGTTCACACAAACAAAATAATAAACAATGAAAAACACCGTGTAAATCGTCGTACTAATCATAACCGGTGCGCCAACACTGTACAATAGGTTCACTGACAAGCCAATCATCGCCGCCACACTATGACAAATCCCTAAAATAAGCGGGATCAAGAACACCGGCAACACCTGCTTCGCGATAACAGCACGTACCTCTTTTTGGCTCATACCTAGCTTCTGCAATACATCAAACCGTGGCCTCTCATCCACCGCCTCCGTAATCTGCTTAAAGTAAATAATACTACCCGTTGCCGCAAAAAATACAATTCCCATAAACATTCCGATATAAAGCATCACGCCAATAAGTGTACTCATCATATGGTAGTTTGAATAAAAACTCGACAATCTACCACTGTAAAAATAAAAATAAGGATCGCTGACAACAATTTTTTGAATTTTATGATCCAAAGCTTCTGCTCTATCCTCATTTGTCACCTGAAAAATATCAATATGCCTCGGCATCGTTTTCCGACTTATTTCTTGATACAGTCTGTCATTCACAACCAAAGTAGAAAAAACCATATCCGTATTAAACACCACATGATTATAAATAGCTTTTATTTTCAAGCTATATTTCATAGGATTATTCTTAAAAGTCACCGTATAAGGGTCTTTCATCCACAAATGGGCCCGCTTCTTATTTTCAAACCGGCCGTTCGGACTGAGAAAAATAGCTTCCCCATCATCCAATTGCTTTATTTGCTGTGAATCATTGTCTAATTTCATCGCTAATCTATTGTAATCCGATAGCGCCATCACAGAAAATTGAGTCATTCGCTGATCCACATAAGGAATGCTTTCATCAACTTTATCAATCACGTCCCCATTATATATATCTACTGCATCATGATACACCAATGTATTCGACTTACTTTCTCGAATTGCTTCCAAAATTTTCGCTCGCTCCGTCTGCGTACTCCAGTTTGTCTGATAACTATTCGGATTTGAAGTCTCCGCAAAAGAAATAATATTCGTATAAAAAGAACTAAGCGCACCAATAATCGTTAATGTCGTGGCACTAAGAACCGCAATCATAGTCAGCGTCCCCGCCGTTTTTTTCATACGATACCGTAACCATGTAATCGTTAAAATATTCGTCCCATTATAGAAAAATGACTTACGTAAAAATAATTTATAGACAACGTACGGAAACAAAAAAACGCAATACTAACCACGTTCCCAAAATCACACCGAATAAGACAAATAACATCGATGCAAAGAAAAATTTCTCCGTCCAAAAAATAGATGCCTGAATCGATCTCGTCGCTAAAAAATAACCAAATCCAATCAGAAAAAGACCAACAATCGATAACGTAAGTGAACCCTTTGCCGGATTTTTTTCTCGAACATCTGCTTTAAAAAGTTCCACCATGCTATGCCGGTACACAATCCAATATCCATTTGCCGTCGTCACAATCAGAATAATCCCAAATACGAGCAACGTAGATAAAATCGCCGACACCGAAAACGTGAATCCACTCGCAATCGACAAATCCATAATCCGAAACAGCAACATCGAAAAGAATTTAGAAAAAAAACACCCCAATCACAATGCCCGATACAACAGCCATAACATGCATCATCAAGTTCTCATAAAAAATAATCCGCCCAATCTGCCCCTTACGCAAACCAAGCAACGAATACAATCCCAATTCCCGCTTCCTGCTTCGTGTAAAATAATTACTAGAATAAAAAATGAAAAAGGCCACAAATAGAATCAGCACAATTGCTGCGGCCATAAATACGCCCTGACCACCGATTCCCCATTTGTCAAAAATCACACCAATACTTTTCGTGTAAGCCAAAGAAACGAATGTAAAATAAATCAACACACTCAAAATCAACGAACCAAGGTACATCGAAAACTGGCTGAAATTTTTGCGCACGTTCGTAAAAGCAATGTTAAATAGTGTCATTCAGTCCACCGCCAAGCATTGCCAGCACATCCAAAATCTTCTGAAAAAACTGCTTCCGAGTCGCCGTCCCGCGATAAATCTCCGTGAACAACTCCCCATCCTTAATAAACAAAATCCGTTCACAAAAACTCGCCGCAAACGCATCATGCGTCACCATCATAATCGTTGCATTCCGCGCCTCCTTCGCCTGAACCAAACTCTCCAACAAGTTCGTCGCAGCCTTCGAATCCAGCGCCCCAGTTGGCTCATCCGCAAAAATCAACGCAGGGTTTGTCACCATCGCTCGACTCACCGCCGTCCGCTGCTTCTGCCCACCAGAAACCTGATTCGGATATTTCGCCGCCAAATCCGCAATCCCAAACTGGCGCATCACCTCCGCAACACGCGCCTCCACCTCACTTGGCTTCACCTTCGAAAGCGATAACGGCAATGCGATATTGTCCTTAATCGTCATCGTATCCAACAAATTATAATCTTGAAAAATAAATCCCAACTTATCTCGTCTGAAAATCGCCATCTCTTTCGCGCGCATTTCCTCAAACGGTTTTCCAGCGATTTCAATACTACCAGAAGTCGCTTTATCAATCGTTGACAGAACGTTCAGTAACGTCGATTTCCCAGCACCACTCGGGCCCATCACCCCAACAAATTCACCTTCACGCACCTCTAGACTCACACTATTTAGCGCAGGAAAAAGCGTACTTTTCGAGCCATATACTTTTCTAACATTTTTCGCTTGTAAAATAACACTCATTCACTAAAAACCTCCGCTCCAAAATCTCTCTTCATCCATTGTACACTAAAAACATAGGCATTCGCACCTGACCTTGAGACGTAGTTAGAAAAAAAGCCTTTCCTGATGGCTATGTCCATCAAAAAAAGCTCTATTTCTTTCATTCCTCCGTCTTATACAACGCCATGCATTCCTTAATCAACATTTCCAAATCCGCGAGTGGCATGTTCACATCCGCCGCGACGATATCCCACGCCATCTCTTGCTGATCCTTGATTTTCGTATAAACCAACATCCTACCTTGTGAGAAAAGTTTAAACGAAGGCATCGTAACCCGTACTTCCTCCACACGATTCCACGCTTGAAAATCCCCACGATAAGCCATTCCCTCAGCGGAAAGCTCAAGCGTTGGTGACACGTTAAGCAATCGAAATAACGGTCGCAAAATAATGAAACCAATAAAAATCAGTAAAATCAGTTTTTCCGTCCCATTCACTGCCTTCACATAATCGAAAATAACATATAATAATAGTCCAATCGCAATCCACAACAGACTGCTCGAAATAACTAACGTATGATTCACCTTAAACTGTGCCTTTTCACCACTTGCAATCTTCTCTGCAAAATCTTCTGTCAACATCAAAACCTCATTTAAATTCAGACTTATCTTTATTGTACCTTGAATAAAACAAGAAAGATAGGGTTAATCTAGACAATTTTTCGATTTTTGCGTTAAAATAGACCTATATGGAAGGTGGCTAAAACATGGCTCGAGAAGATTTTTATGAAACGAAGAACGGACGAACTTCTTTTTTTTGACGGTGGTTTATTGCAATTTATCGGTTGGAGTATCCTTGGAATCCTTGTGACAGTGCTAACGATTGGCATTTGTTATCCATGGGCTTTGACAATGAATTATGGCTGGAAAATCAATCATACCGTTATAGAAGGACGCCGAATGCAATTCAACGGTTCCGCATTTGGCTTATTTGGAAATTGGATTAAATGGCTGCTACTTATTATCATCACGCTTGGCATTTACTCCTTCTGGGTCTTCATTAAGTTGGAAGATTGGAAAGCACGGAATACAACGTTTGCAAATTAATTCGTGGCTTTTCTTAATGCAAAATTGCTTTGTTTTCTATCGTCAGTTCCTCCATAAATACTTCGGGGTTCGCCTCAATCAGTTGCAAAAGACGTGACGCTGAGCCGTTTGGATTATTTCGACCACTTTCCCATGCCTCCACAGTTTTGACAGAGATACCCATCAATTCAGCAAAAGCGCTTTGCGTGAGTTCGACTTTTTGACGAAACGCTTTGATGTCTTTCGCTGTATAGGTTGGAAGCTCCGTAATCATGATTTTTTTTAGTTCGTGCTTTTTTTCGTATTATCCGCGTGAGCAACTGCTTGTTTCAATCCTCTTTCTAGAGAATCAAATAATTCTGTCATGTTCATCACTCCTCATTCAAGATATAATTCCTTCAATGGAGACACAAACGTGCCGAGTTGTTTGCGCTGTGCGTCCGTAAGGTTATCTGCCTCGCGCTTATTTATCAATGTTATCAGCAGAATCAAATGATTGCTCTCGATATCCACATAAAAAATCCGAAATCCACCACTCTTGCCACCTTTAGCATCTATCTTAGAATAACGAAATTTCCTAAGTCCATTCGTATCCTTCAAAAAAACGCCTTTCTTAGGTTCAGACAACAGTATCTGCTCAACATTATAGTAATCTTCGCTCGTAAATCCTACTTTCTTGGTGCTACTATCAAACTCATCAACGTAAACAAATTCTCTGGTTAGATGCATATTCTTCGTCTCGCTTTCTTTTAGTATACCCTACTTAATAGGGTAAGTCAATTTTTTATGTTTCCTAATTATACTAAAGAAGCTCCCCCAGAAATGATGTCATTCCCCGTTTACATCTGACATCTCTTACACCAAAGATCTGGCAACACGGATACATATGTCTTATCAAACGTCATCAAATCATACAACATTTTGTCATAATAACCGAATTCGTCCTCATGCCCCAACAAGTCATTCATCGCTTTCATCCGACCAAGGGCATCATGCGCCATGTCTTTGAGCGCAGGAATAATATACCCCGTTATTTTGATTTGCCCAAACGCCGTTGCCAGAACCACTTGATCCGACTGCCAAACATCGTGCTCACTCGCCGCAACCAACTTAGCAAGCGATCCCTCATCCATATCTTTCGGAGCAAAATACGTCACGCCCCACTGGTCCTCCACAATATACCGCGGAAAATCCGATAAACTAATCCCCTCCACTTCCTTATCCTGAAAAAACTCCTCCAGCGCGACCAATACATCAGCACCCTCATCACTGCCAAACGGCGCTTCCTCGTCTCCACAATCGAAATAAAAATCCGATTTAAAATGCGCCACAAAATGCGGATGGCTCGTCTTGCGGTCCGGCCCAACTTCCGGATTATCAAAATACATGTCAATTGCCATTCTATTCGTCTCCTCTTCACGCTTTATTTGTGATTCTTTATACAATCCTATTCTACCAAAGCTAACCCGAAAATAAAAGCCATTCCCCATTGAAAAAAAAACGCACAGTATTGTAAGATGAAAGCAGTTTTCAATTAGGGAAAGAGGGATTATATCATGGTTAAGTTGCTACTCATTATTCCATTTATTTTTATATTAGTCGGAATGCCCTTTGCCAACCGAATCCAGCCGATGGTGCTTGGCATACCGTTCAATCTATTCTGGGTTGCCGCGGGAATCCTACTCTCCACCTGCATCCTAGGCATCGTCTATCATTTCGATAAACAAAATAAGGGGGAAGAACAATGACCGCACTCCTCATTTTAACGGCTTTTTTCCTACTTACCTTAGTCATCGGAATCAGGGCACGCCAAAAACAGAAAATGAACCTAGAAAACTGGGCAGTCGGCGGACGCAGTTTCAACACCGTCTTCGTATTTCTACTCACAGCAGGCGAAGTATACACCACGTTCTCCTTTCTCGGCGGAAGCGGCTGGGCATACTCCAAAGGGATATCTGCAGTCTACGTCATGGTTTACATCGCCTTATCTTACGTCACGTCCTACTTTTTATTACCACTCATTTGGAAATATGCACACGAACACCGACTCGTTTCCCAGTCCGACTTTTTCGCGAAAAAATACAACAGTAATCTGCTCGGCGTGGTTGTCGCGGTCGTTGGTGTCATCGCGATTATTCCGATTGTCGTCATCCAATTAAAAGGACTCGGCATCATCGTTTCGCTTACATCTTACGGCGCGATTCCAATGAAAGTTGCTGTCGTTGTTGGAACCATCGCGATTATTATTTATTCCGTGATTTCCGGTATTCGCGGCATCGCTTGGATTGCGGTCCTGAAAGACTTCATGATTCTGGCGGTTATTGTCTTCATGGGCATCTACTTGCCGGTTCATTATTACGGCGGTATCGGCCAAATGTTCGACCAAATTGCGGCGGTAAAACCCGAACTACTCACGTTTCCGCATACAACATATACCGTGACTTGGTTTATCTCGACCGTCCTGTTTTATGTACTCGGTTTCTACATGTGGCCACAAGTTTTTGCGTCCACCTTCACTGCCAAAAACGCCCGAACCTTCCGTAAAAATGCGATTATCAGTCCCATCTATACATTAATGCTCTTATTTGTGATTTTTATCGGACTTACCGCTGTTTTGCAGGTTCCAGGACTTGAAGGTGACGCGAGCGATCTTGCCTTATTACAACTCGCGATGAAGACATTCGACCCGTGGTTTGTTGGTATCATTGGTGCTGCAGGCATGCTCACTGCCCTTGTTCCAGGATCGATGCTCCTCATGAGCGCTGCGACCTTGCTGACAAAAAACATCATTTACAGCTATAAACCCGACACATCCGACGCTAAAATTGCAAGCCTATCCAAGTTTTGCGTCCCAGTTCTCGCGATTATTTCCTGTCTATTCGTTTTTCAAGGAGGAAATGCCTTAGCTGCGATTCTACAAGTCGGCTATAGCTTGATTGTACAGCTTTGCCCGTCGCTATTCGCCAGTCTAATGAAGCGTAACCCAGTGACAAAGCAAGGCGCGCTCGCTGGAATTATCGTCGGTATCTTGATTACGATTTTCATCAGTAACTACAGTATGACACTCGCGACACTACTTCCAAACGTTCCAACCGCAATTAGCGATATCAACATTGGCTTCCTGCCTCTAATCGCAAACATCATCGTGACACTAATCGTGAGCTTACTAACACGCAAAAAAAACGCAGATGGCTTAAAAAAGCTGTCTGCGTTTTTTGTATCTATTCCATATCAATCGTCGTTTTCTTTTTCGTCAAGCGCAGAATCGTGTAATACACAACCCCCACCGCAAGCCATGAAATACCAATGATTTTGGCCAAGTTATCCAGATTAATCATTACGTACAGAATAATCAAGAAACCAATCACCGGCACCACCAAATGTAGCAGGTAGTTTTTCGATTTCATTTTGATAATGTAGTGATAAACTACCGAGACGTGAATCACCAGAAACGCCGTCAACGCCCCGCAGTTAACGATCGATGATAGAATCCCGATATCGTTTACGAACACAAGTCCGACAACCAACGATACAAAACCAACCATCAACGTGCTCAAATATGGCGTCTGGAAACGAGGATGCACTTTTGCAAGGAACTTAGGTAAGTTCTGATCGCGCGCCATTCCGAATAGAATCCGTGAAATAGCGGCCTGTGCTGCGAGTGCGTTCGCGAAGCCCCACGAAAGAATCGTTGCGATAATCGTTACATTTTTCAAGAACGGCCCGCCTGCTTCTCCCGCAATTTGATAGAACGCGGTGTCAATATTGTCAAAATTGAGATAATCCGGATGAATCAACGCCGCAATGTACGTCTGAATGATAAACAAGAATCCGACCAACATCAGCGCCCACAAAATCGCTTTTCCGACCGTCTTATTGCCACCTTTCGTTTCCTCGGCAAGCGTACTAATGCCATCAAAACCTAGGAAACTAAGCACCGCGACCGAAACCGCAGTCATTACAAACGGCAAGTTAAAATCGGCGGCATTATAAATCGGTTTCATCGTCACGCCATCACCCACGCCATTCGAAATCGCGACAACACCAACCGCAATAAAGATAGCCAAAACAATCAATTCACCGACAAGGAAAATAATGTTCGCCCGCGCCGTAAACGCAATCCCGCGAATATTAATCCAACTGTTCACCAAAATAAAGATCACCAGCCAAATCCAAACCGGCACATCAGGCACAATCGCTTTTAACGAATTCGCCGAGACCACATAGAGTAGCGCGGGTACAAAAACGTAATCCAGCAAAATCATCCAACCTGCGAGAAATCCGACTGTTTTGTTAATGCCACGCTGCGCATAGGCGTACACCGAACCAGCGATTGGAAAAGCCCGCGACATCGAGCCATAACTAAGCGCTGTAAACAACATCGCGACCATACCGATCATATATGTAAGTACGATCATTCCCTTTGATGCCGTTACTACTTCCCCGTATATGCCGAACGGGGCAATCGGGACCATAAAAATCAGGCCGTAAATAACTAAATCTTTCAATGTTAATGTTCTCTTTAATTCCTGCTTGTAGCCAAAAGACTCCAAACTCCCTTTTTCAGGTTGTGTCATGTTAGTTCAGCTCCCCTGTGCTCCATTTTGTAAGATACGTAAGTGGTAATTCCATTCGCGCCGTTTTATTCGGATCAACAATTTGGCAGACCCGCAAATCGGCTGCAAGAGATAGTAAATGCACAGCGTTTCCTTTGGACAAATCCGTGTATTGCTCCACAAAATGAACCATCTGTTTCGTCGCCATCACGCTTGCCTCGTCTAATGTTTTCGCAGAAGCAATCGTCGCTAGCTTCCCATCACGAATTAAAAACGGCGTCGGCCAATCCTTATTTTTGATAACTTTCACCGTCACCGTAATATCGCAAGGCACTTCCGCTCCACAAACCGAAACTTCACCATCTCCCATCGCCGCATGACAATCGCCCATCGCAAGCAAAGCACCTGCCACGTTCACCGGTAAAAATAGCGTCGTTCCTTCGCCAATCTCCTTACAATCCATGTTTCCACCATGCGCGTTTGGCGTTCCACATGAAACCGCATCCCCAGCTGGCGCCGTCCCAATCACACCAATCATCATATTCAGCGGTATATCTATCTTTTCTGAAAACTTAATCGCGCCATTTTCAATCGGAAGACGGCGAATCGTATTTTCCGTCAACTCATCACCCATCACGCCCGAATCAGACCCTGTAAATAACGTCGCCGTGTCACCGATATCCAATTTCTCAATCGTCACCGCGAGAATATCACCAACCTCCGCGCCTTCCACATAAACAGGCCCAGTCGCAGGATTAATCCGATTCCAGTCCAACTTCTCAAATGCACCATGTTCATCCGTAATTTGGTCCTCAAAACAATCATATGCTTCAAAAATGAGTCGGTCACCGTCTTTGGCTGTTGCAATTGCTTGATTCGCTTTGTCCATCGCATAAATCGGCGCGCCTTTTTTAATTATCTGTACCATTTCTATGTCACCCTTTCCACTTGAATGCATCTATCTTATAGCTAAATTCGCCGTTTGTCAATGTAGATTTTTGACAATTGCGAACATACAAACTAGACACAGAATACGCACATCCATGTCTAGCTTATTATTCTATGCCGTCACTTCTAAAATCGGCGTATAGCTTTTGCGACTAATCCTTCTCTTTTATTCCAATATAATATCTGCTTTCTGTGTCCAATCGAACGTGATACCATAAGGATTTTTACGATTAAACACCTTTGTAGCGCGCCCTAACATGATCTCTGGGTGTAAAAAGAATGTCATGTATTTCGTACTATGCTGAAAACCTTCCCCAGCATCATTTCTAGCAATGATTGTAATGTGCGTATACATCTTCGTACTCTCGGACACTAATCGAATGTGAAAGCCATCCATCTTTTCCTGAAAATGAAGTTCCCGCATGTACCATCACCCCTCACTAATTATATGTATATAGCCACTTTCACACAAAAATAAACATGTCCAACAAAAAAAACACCGTACAAAATTTCGTACAGTGTTACACGCTTTATTTTTTTGAAAAGTACGCGCTCACTTTATAACTCACGCGCTCATCCTTAGTCGCAGCCGTATAAATCGCGGCAATAAACACCGTGATCATCTCAAAAGCAACCAAGATAACCGTCGCCTGAACACCCATTCCTAGCAAAAAAAATCGCCCAGTAAATGCGCAGCGCCAGAACAAGCATCGTAATCCACGCCCGCCCTTTACTTTTCGGTATGAAATCAAAGACATGCGAGACTAAAGCCACGAGCACAAACCAAAACAATTGACTAACTGTAATCACAAAATCTACACTCCTACGCGTTTAGTTCTTTATCTAACTTCTCTTTAAAAGCGGTAATCTTATCAAAAGCAATCACAAAATCAAAATCACTCATGCTATAATTACTAACAAACTCGCCATCACGGTAGCGAATCATCAACGAAGGTCGAACCGTGTCGCCAATCGCATCCTTACTCGTAGCGCCACCATAAAATACCCAATGCGTCGCAGTTGGTGCATTCTCTGATTTTTGCGTCAGATCCGTTTGCACCGTCGACACGATAGTTTCTTGCAGCGCCACGTCTAGATCCCCTTCTACATAACCATACCAAACCGTGCGATAATAACGAGCCTCCGATTCATGCGTTTCATCGAATAACTTTTTCATTTTTGTAGCCTCCTCAAGTATCTATTAAAAGCGATCGTTCAACCCAATGCCATCCATAATCCGGTCCACATTCTTCTCAATCCGCGACTCCCGCGTTTTCGCTTGTTTCGGCGTCGCAAAGAACAGAATATATGCTCGCTGACGTCCCGGAGTCAATCCCTCAAAAGCCTCTTTAAAAGCCGGCATTTCATCGAATTTCTGCTGCAACTCTTCCGGAATTCCTACTTCCTCCTGCTTCTTAAATTCCACTTCCACCCCCGATTTCTCAATGGCAATTGCTTCCTCCATGTATGCCTTAATAATCGGCTCCATCTCCACAACCTGCTCCAAACTCGTGAACCGAATCTGACGCGCCGACTGCACATTCGGCGTTTGCTGAATTAAAATAGCCTTCGGATCCTTAAACAGCACACCCTTCATAAATAAAACTGCAAAATACTCCTTAAAACCATGTACCAAAAAAACATTCTTGCCCTCGGACATGAAACAAATATTTTTCCATTTAATATCTTCTGTTAAGCCACATTCCAGCGCTATTCTTCTCAATTCTGCAAATTCGTCCTTATACCTCTTCGCTTTGCCCAAGTACTCATCCACTTTAGGCGTCATTTCACCTGCTGCCATCAAAGAACACCTCACTCTAAAATTCTTTTCGTATCAAGTGTTATTTTAACTTAATTTAGGAGGACTTGCAACTTTATATAAGCGTTAACACCGTCACACACTCCACATGCGTGGTATGAGGGAACATGTCAACAGGCTGAACAACTTTTGCCTCGTAACCACCATCCGTCAACACCAACATATCCCGCGCTAATGTTGATGGATTACACGACACATACACGACCCGTTTCGGTTTCATTTTCAAAATCGTTTCAAGTAAGGCTTCATCGCAACCTTTGCGCGGTGGATCAACAACGAGCACGTCTGCCACGATACCTTCTTTAAACCAAGTTGGAATCACCTCTTCGGCTTTCCCAACTTCAAACGTGACATTATCCATCTTGTTCAATTGAGCATTCGCGCGCGCGTCTTCAATCGCTTGCGGCACAATCTCCACACCGTATACCCGTTTCGCCTCTTTCGCCAAGCAAAGCGATATCGAACCAATCCCGCAATACGCATCAATCACCGTTTCCTCACCCGTAAGTTCCGCCAAACGCAGCGCTTTTGCATACAAAACCTCCGTTTGCTCCGGATTCACCTGATAAAACGACCGCGCCGAAATCGCAAAAGAAATCCCGTGAATCGTGTCCATAATATACTCACGGCCCCATAAAACATCCGTACGATCACCAAAAATCACATTTGTATTCGCCGCATTCACATTCTGAACAAGCGATGTCAAACCAGGAATCGCCGTCTGCAACTCCGCCACAATCTGCTCCTTATTTGGAAAATTCGGCTTCGTTGTCACCATCACAAGCATCAATTCCCCCGTCGTTGTCGCAAAACGCGTCATCAAATGGCGCAACACACCTTTTCGCGTCGTTTCATCATACGGTTCGATATGATACTTCGCAAAAACACCACGCGCTATCTGAATCGCCGCATCATTTTGCTCATGCTGGATCAAACACGTATCCATGTCAATAATCTGATGCGAGCGCTGCTGATAAAATCCCGCGACCAATTTCCCATTCACAAACCCAACTGGAACTTGCGCCTTATTCCGGTAACGCCAAGGCTCCCCCATACCAAGCGTCGGCAATACCTCGACATCCTGTTTCCCAATCCGCTTCATCACTTGTGCCACTTGTTTCTGCTTCACACGTAATTGCCCGTCATAACTCAAATGCTGCAACTGACAACCACCACACTGCGAATAAACAACACAAGGCGGCGTCACCCGATCCACACTTTCCTTCGTCAACTCGATAATTTTGCCAAATCCGTAGTTCTTATTCGTCTTAATAACCTTAATCCGCGCCATCTCTTCCGGCAAACCCTGTGGCACAAAAATCGGATAACCATCTATCTTCGCGACAGCATTGCCATCGTGCGTTAAATCCTCAAAAACAACATCAATACACTCATTCTTACTCACTGGAGCACCCATATTTGCCCTCCCTCTTATATCTAGACTCTTCACATTATACCAAAAAAAAGATAGGTGCACACCTATCTTTTTTCCTTAATCACATATTCCAATCCAACTGGTTGCGTAATCTCCTCATCGCTATCTCCTTTAAAAAAAGGCAAACGACGTCTTCTCCACGCTAAACTGATATTCTACCTGTCTAGGATAGGCGGTCACAGTTTCACCAGTCGTAACATTAAATTCATCTTCTAAATACTGACTCGATATCTTCGGATTAATACCCAAAATTGGCGCAACTTTCTCAGCAAGACCGCTAGAATAAATCGTTTCTAGCTTCTTATTGAGTTGCATTGTTGTCCCCGCTTTTGCTGTAAGTCCAAAGCTTTTACCCGCCGTTTTATCCAAGGTTCCATTCAAAATCGAATAGCTCGTCAAAAAGCCATCCACTTTATCATTCGTATACTGAAATGTCGCCGGATTCATCACCGTTGATACCTTATTCGCAAAAATTCTAACTCGGAAACGATCCATCGCTTGATATTTCGAATCCACTTTGGCCATTTTTGTTAAAACGGCTTTATTCGTTGTATCGAGGATTAAATCGCCATTGCTTGCGATGCTCGTTACCGTACTATCCCCTTTGATAGGAACAACCAGATTCGGCCCAATCGCAATGCTTGTGTTCGTCTTAATCCACGTTCTATTACTATCCATTAATTTCGCTTGATCAACCTCAGGCATCACTTCTTCCGCCTGCACATTCCAAAATATAAGAAAGGCTGCACCCCCGATGGCTATGCATGCCAACAAACCAATAATAAAACGGCTTACACGACTGCTTTTCAAGTCGCAAACACCTTCTTCCTTGTTTCTAACTGTGTCATAACAGCTTTCACCATTATATCGCATTTTACGGATTAATACAAGTTCTTTACAAAGATTACGTTATTTCCGGAATATATTACAAAAGCCGAATGCCTCCTTCGCATAGACGAGGCATTCGACTTGTATATTTGTTTACTAATCCATCATTTCCATTTGTTTATTATTTAAGTCCGATGCTGGAATATCTGCCACGTTTGCAAAGAAGGAAATATGTTGCTTCAAGTTTTGGAAAGTCATCGGTGTTTCCCCACCAAGTTCACCGTCCAAATTGATTAGCATCTGTTCATCCGAATGCACAATGATCTTCTCAGACTTCACATAGATCACGTTCGGCTCCTTAATATGATCGCCTCGCAAAGCCAGTGTCACCAAACGAATAAACTCTGCCAAGTTCACTTTTTTCACGATAATCAGTGAGAATTGGCCATCATCTAATTTCGCATCTGGTGCAATTTTCTCAAAACCGCCGATCGAATTGGTAAGTCCGAGCAAGAAAAACATTGCCTCCCCTTCAAAAATACCATCGTCATACTCGACCTTCACTGGCGTTGGCTTGAGTGATGGCAACATTTCAATGCCTTTTAGATAGTATGCTAACTGACCAAGCATCGTTTTCAAGCGACTCGGAACATCATACGTCAGCTCGGTAATCCGTCCACCACCGCCAATGTTAATAAAATATGTGTCGTTCGCTTTCCCAATATCCATCGCGACGCTAGCACCTTTTGCAATGATCTCTGTCGCTTTAATCACATCCCGTGGAATCTTCAACGCCCGTGCAAAATCATTTGTCGTGCCAGTCGGGATAATCCCTACTTTCGGCCGGTAGTCCTGCTCTGCGATACCATTAATAACCTCATTAATCGTACCATCACCGCCTGCCGCAACGACTAAATCATAGCGATCCTCCACAGCTTTTCGCGCCTCATTTTTCGCATCATTTTCTGCTGGTGTCGTCGCATGGGAGCTCGTTATATATCCTGCATTCTCCAATATTGTCAGCACATCAGCCAGGTTTTTCTTAATAATCTCTCGCCCTGATGTTGGGTTGTAGATCACCCGCGCTCGTTTTTGCATAGTATATTCTCCGTCCTCTCAAATCTGAACACAAATTTCTACATTTGTCACAGCCCCGAATACTTACTATTATACCAAATTACTACTCAAAAACCCATTTTGAAGATAAGCAATACGCAAATAAAGTTACTAGGAGCTGCATCCATCATGCTCCCAGTAACTTCCGTATACTATTTAGCGTTTGTTCATTTCATCGACTAAAATTTCGTTTACCATCGTTGGATTAGCTTGGCCTTTTGTCGCTTTCATGACTTGTCCAACAAGGAACCCAACCGCGCGATCTTTTCCGTTTTTGAAATCGGTCACAGATTGCTCGTTTTGGTCAAGGATACCAGAAATAATACCTCTTAGTTCGCCAGCGTCAGAAATTTGAATAAGACCTTTCGCTTTCACGACTTCCTCCGCATCTCCGCCGTTCATAATCAACTCACGGAAAACTTTCTTCGCAATTTTGGAAGAAATCGTGCCTTTTTCAATAAGTCCAATCATGCCTGCTAGGTTTTCAGGTGTTAATTTCGTATCTACAAGCTCTTGTTGTTCCGCATTTAGATACGCAGAAACTTCACCCATTAACCAGTTAGAAGCTTGTTTTGCATCGGCACCTTTTACGATTGTTGCTTCAAAGAAATCGGACATCTCTTTTGTTAGCGTCAGTACCATCGCGTCATATGCTGGGAGACCAAGATCAGCTACATAGCGCGCTTGGCGTTTATCTGGAAGCTCTGGAATTTCAGCACGAATGCGTTCTTTCCAAGCGTCATCAATATATAAATCTACCAAATCCGGCTCTGGGAAATAACGATAATCGTCCGAACCTTCTTTAATACGCATCAACGTCGTTTTCCCAGTTGCTTCTTCAAAACGGCGCGTTTCTTGTTCAATAATACCACCAGCCATCAAAACTTCCGCTTGACGTTTGATTTCATATTCGATACCTTTACGCACGTTGGTGAATGAGTTCAAGTTCTTAAGCTCGGTTTTCACGCCGAATTCTTCTTGACCAACTGGACGAATCGAGATATTCGCATCACAACGCATCGATCCCTCTTCCATTTTCACATCAGAAACACCTGTGTATTGGATGATCGATTTGATTTTTTCAAGGTAAGCATAGGCCTCATCAGCTGAACGCATATCTGGCTCAGACACGATTTCAATAAGCGGCGTACCTTGACGGTTAAGATCCACAAGTGAGTAACCGTGCGATGTATGCGTATTTTTTCCTGCATCTTCTTCTAAATGAAGGCGTGTGACACCGATACGTTTCTTTTCGCCATTTACTTCCACGTCAATCCAACCATGTTCGCCGATTGGTTTATCGAATTGTGAAATTTGGTAGGCTTTCGGATTATCTGGATAGAAGTAGTTTTTGCGATCGAATTTCGTATGTTCTGCGATTTCACAGTTGATCGCCATCGCTGCTTTCATACCATATTCTACTGCTTTTTTATTCAAAACTGGTAGCACGCCTGGCATCCCAAGGTCGACCACATGTGTATTTGTATTCGGTTCAGCGCCAAAATGAGCAGGTGCCGGCGAAAAGATTTTGGATTCTGTTTTCAATTCTACATGGACCTCAAGTCCGATTACTGTTTCAAAATTCATATGTCTCGCCCTCCCTTATAAACTTGGTTTTTCTTTATGGAATTCTGTAGCTTGTTCAAACGCATGTGCGACACGGTAAATCGTTTTTTCATCGAAGTAGTTACCAATCACTTGCAAGCCGACTGGCATATCTTCTGAAAATCCACAAGGAACCGAAATCGCCGGAAGTCCAGCCAAGTTAATTGGAATCGTCAACAAGTCATTTAGATACATCGTGATTGGATCATGAATCAAACCACCGATATCAAACGCGACAGTTGGCGCACTTGGACCGATAATAACATCGTAATCCTTAAATACATTCGCGAAATCTTGCTTGATCAACGTACGCGCTTGTTGCCCTTTTTTGTAGTAAGCATCGTAGTAACCCGAGCTTAATGCGAAAGTTCCAAGCATGATACGGCGTTTAACCTCATCACCAAAGCCTTCTGCACGTGATTTTTTGTAGAGTTCTTCTAATGTGTGCGCATTTGGTGAACGGTAACCGTAACGGACGCCATCAAAACGTGCAAGGTTAGAAGATGCTTCACTAGATGCTAAAATATAATAACTCGCAACGCCATATTCAGAGTGAGGTAATGACACTTCATCCCATGTCGCGCCCAAGTCTTCTAATGTTTTCAATGCTTTTAGAACCGCTTCTTTCACGCCTGGTTCCACGCCCTCACCGATATATTCTTTCGGTACACCGATGCGCAAGCCTTTAATATCCCCTGTCAAATGAGCAGCGAAGTTCTCTACTGGTTGATCGATAGACGTCGAGTCATACGGATCCACACCAGAAATAGCTTCTAACAAGTACGCATTATCTTCCACCGTACGCGTAATTGGTCCAATTTGATCAAGCGATGAAGCAAAGGCGATTAAACCATAACGGGAAACGCGGCCATATGTAGGTTTCATCCCAACAACACCACAGAATGCAGCAGGCTGACGAATCGAACCACCAGTATCTGATCCCAATGAAAATAATACTTCACCAGCGGCAACACTTGCAGCACTACCACCCGAAGAACCACCAGGTACTTTGTTTAAATTCCACGGATTCGTCGTTGTTTGGAAATAAGAGTTCTCGGTTGATGAACCCATCGCAAACTCATCCAAGTTCACTTTTCCGATATTGATTGTTTGCGCGGCTTTTAATTTTTGCATAACCGTCGCATCATAAATCGGATCAAAGTTCTCCAAAATTTTACTAGCAGCAGTCGTGCGCAGATTTTTCGTCACAATGTTATCCTTAATCCCGATTGGAAGGCCAGCTAGCATATTATTCGGGTCAATCCCAGCATCCCCAAGTTCTTCCGCCACGTCGAGCGCCTTATCACGGTTTAACGTAATGAACGATTTCACTTTATCCTCAACAGCATCAATGCGGTCAAATGATTCTTTCACAAGATCGTATGGCGCGATTTCTTTTTTCACAAGCTTTTCATGTAAGTCTTTTACTGAATGCTCAAATAATCCCAAATTAATTCCCTCCTGATTTGTCTGAATTAGTCTTCCATAATTGTCGGTACTTTAAACATGCCGTCTTGTTTATCTGGCGCATTTTTTAGTACTTCTTCGCGCGGTAAACCGGCAATTGATGCATCTTCACGTAACACATTGGATACTTCAATCGCGTGCGACGTTGGCTCCACATTCGCCGTATCCAGCTCATCTAATTTCTCCACCATATGAATGATGTTCCCTAATTGTTTCGCAAAGTTTTCCGCCTCTTGATCACTCACTTCTAAACGCGCCAAGTTCGCCACTCGCTCTACTGTTTCTTTTGAAATAGTTGTCAAAATTTTTCCTCCTTTATAAATTGGAAGGAAGCACCGAATTCCTCAGTGCTCACCTTCTAAAAATAATTTAGTCAAAGATGTGCGCTGTTGGTGTATCATCATTCGCTTTACGCGTAATCAGAGCCGCAGTTCCATCAGTTGTAGTAATATTAACCTGAATTGCCGCATTTGTCGAGAGATGTTTTCCGAGTAAATCAGTCACATACTGCGTAAATCCAATAATTTCGGCTTCTCCGTAAAATTGTAGCGGGATATCGATATTTAAATCTGCCATCTCGCCGTCCTCATAACGAGCACGTCCAACGACACCTGTATAGTTCGGATAATATTTCTCAATATCGGCTTTAAAATCTTCAAATGATGTGTTATCCGTTTTATGATCCGATTTCGCATCCGCAGACGGCAAGACATAACTCTTCTCATCGATAGTTTTCCATTTGCCAAGCTTGCGCCATCCGCAGTTGTAGAAGCAATAAAGTTACCTGGAACAACGCCGTCACGCTTCCCTTGTTTATAAATCGCAATCGTGACTGGTACAGAATCCAAGCCTTTTGTCGCCCGAATCCGGTTCAACACAGTCGCCGCCATTTCTTTTCCTTGTGTCAACAACGTGCTATCAGAAATATTTTGTTCAAATGTCGCGCCGAACTTTTCCTTCTGATAATAATCCACAGAATTCATCGCCAAAGCAATCGAAATACCGCCAAGTCCAACCGTATTCTTATCCGTTTTCTTCAAGTAATCTTGTTCTAAAATATGCGCCAAATAAATCGGAGCACGCTGTTCATCACTCTTGCCATTATCTTTCGGGTTCAGACCGTCTTTATTCTTATCACTCGAACGATCCAACCATTTCGTCAATGTTTCCGACGTCAAATATTGCCCCTCTTGAAAAAGATAGTCATCTGGCGAGTAGCTTTTTTGTGAAACCCGCATCAAGCCAGACTCCAACTCGTTGATGTCATAGCGTGAGTTAATATTCGAAACGACTAATCCACGCGATTTACTGGCCTTATACGGCAAAACCGTTTTATAATAATCCGCGGAAATCTGATTTTTTGTCATGATACCTGTTTCCGCTTGCTTCGTGTCTTTTTTCTGTACAACCTGTTCATCCGAATTGAGGCTCGGGGCACATCCTGCAAGTAAAAGAGCGGTGCTGAGGGAAACGACTAGTAATTTTTTCATTTGTTTTGACCACCTTCATCTGGTAAATATTCCATTAATTTTTGCTCACTCCATATGGCTATCCCTAGTTCTTCAGCTTTTGCCAATTTGGAGCCAGCCTCACTTCCTGCCACAACAACATCCGTATTCTTACTTACGCTCCCCGTCACATTTCCTCCTAAACTTTCAATCAACGCCTTCGCTTCCTCACGTTTCAGATGTTCTAATTTCCCTGTTAAAACAACCTTCTGATTCGCAAAAACAAGCGCTTCTTCTGGCATCAATTCCAGTTTTGGACCTGTATAAATCATGTTTACTTCGGCCTTCTCCAACTTCGCTAACAAATCATGCACTTCTTCATTCTCAAAATAAGCAACAATTGAGTCTGCCATCTTTTCACCAATATCAGGCACCTCAATCAAAGCTTCTTTTTCAGCGATACGAAGCGCGTCCATTGTCTCAAAGTACTGCGCTAGAACCTTCGCTGCCTTCGCGCCCACATGCCGAATACCAAGGCCAAATAGCAGTTTCTCCAAAGAATTCTCGCGGCTTTTATCAATAGAAGCTAGTAAGTTCTGAACGGACTTCTCGCCCATCCGCTCTAATTCTACCAGTTTTTCACCCGAAAGGAAAAACAAATCTGCCACATCTGTAATTAATTTCTGTTCGAAAAGCTGAACCACTACTTTTTCGCCTAAACCATCAATGTTCATCGCATTACGGGAAACAAAGTGAATCAGGCCTTCTTTTAGCTGAGCTGGGCACTTTGGATTAATACAGCGCAAAGCAACCTCGCCTTCTAAACGAACCAGCTCACTCTCACACGTCGGACAATGCGTCGGCATGTGATAGGGCACTTGTTCCTCCGTCCGATCTTCCTCAACCACGCGAATCACCTCTGGAATGATGTCGCCCGCTTTTTTAATCAAAACGGTGTCACCAATCCGGATATCTCGATCGCGAATCAAGTCCTCATTATGAAGTGATGCCCGGCCAACCGTTGTTCCGGCTACACGAACTGGTTCTAAAATCGCGGTCGGGGTCACGACGCCAGTACGCCCGATGCCAAGTTCGATACCTAGCAGTTTTGTGGCGACTTCTTCGGCTGGAAATTTATAAGCAATTGACCAACGTGGTGACTTCGCGGTGAAGCCCAGCGCCCGTTGCTGTTCCAGGCTGTCCACCTTGATGACAATCCCATCGATGTCATACGCAAGTCCTGAACGAGCTGCCGTCCATTCCTCAATATACGCAAAAAATTTCTTCTAAAGACTGGCACAACCGGCGTTCTTTATTCACCTTTAAGCCTAATTTCTCTAACCGCGCCAGGCCTTCACTATGCGTCGCAACGCCCATGTCACCGAAATCGGCAACCGCATATAAGAAAATATCAAGGTTTCGCGATGCTGCAATCTTTGTATCTAATTGACGCAAAGACCCTGCCGCCGCATTACGCGGATTCGCAAAGACCTCCAAGCCATCTTCTTCTCGTTTTTCGTTCAGTTTTTGAAATGACTGCTTTGGCATGAACGCTTCTCCGCGGACTTCAATCGTGAACGGTTCTTGCAGCGTCATCGGAATCGATCGAATGGTTCTTAAATTCGATGTGATATCCTCGCCCACCGTTCCGTCACCACGTGTTGCCCCGCGCTTATACTTCCCTGCTTCATATTGCAAAGAAACCGCTAAACCATCAATTTTGAGTTCGCACATGTAAGCCACGTCCTCGCCCACTTTCTCACGCACACGACGGTCAAAGTCTTGCAAATCCTCGTGGCTAAACGCATTGCCAAGGCTAAGCATCGGTGTTTCATGCGCCACCTTCTGAAAACCAGCAAGCACTTCCCCACCAACACGCTGCGACGGCGATTCTGGCGTCACCCAATCCGGATTTTTTTCCTCCAAAGCAATCAATTCATGCAAAAGTTGATCATAGAGGGAATCCGGGGACATTGGGTTATCCGCGACATAGTATTCATAACTTAGCCGCTCCAGTTCCTTTATTAATTCTTCATAACGTTCTCTTTCAGCCATTTCGCTTCACCTACTTATACTTTTTCCACAGGCGCAAATTCCGCCAGCAATCGTTTTACTCCAGTTGGACTCGGAAAAGCGATATCGAGCTCCATGTTACTTCCTGTTCCTTTTACGCTGACAACCGTTCCGATGCCCCATTTCTTATGACTCGCCTTGTCGCCAACCGTCCACGCCTCTTTCTCAGCGCCAGACGAACTATAACCAACCACCGATTTGCTATGCATAGATGATTTGGCAAACGGCACTTCCGTCAAACTATTCTCATGCGCCATTTCAATCAAATCATTTGGAATTTCATCAATAAAACGTGATTCCTTGTTCGCCGTCGAACGACCATATAACATCCGCGAAAAGGCACTCGTCATATACAGTTCCTCTTCCGCACGCGTGATACCAACATACGCCAATCGACGTTCCTCTTCCATCTCATCTTCCTCAAAAAGCGCTCGACTATGTGGGAAAATCCCTTCCTCAAGTCCCACTAAAAAGACAACGGGGAACTCCAAACCTTTCGCCGAGTGTAGCGTCATGAGCGTCACCGCGCCACGAGACTTGTCCTCTTCATCCAACTTATCCACATCAGCAACAAGCGCCAAATCCGTCAAAAAGCTAATCAGCGTCTTATCATCGCTTTCCTTTTCAAAGTTTTGCGTCACAGATAAGAACTCATCAATATTCTCCAAACGCGTCTGTGCCTCAATCGTCCGTTCGTTTTCCAGCATCGCACGATATCCCGATTTCTCAAGAACCTGCTCCACCAGCTCCGTCACCGACAAATAATCCTGCATTTGCGTGAAGCCTTTAATCAAATCATGAAATTCCACCAATTGTTTCGAAATCTTCGCCGATAACCCGACCATCTCGATCCGATCCAGCACTTCAAAAATCGTCAAATCATAGGCCGCTGCCGTATTCGCCACTTTATCCATCGAACCCGCTCCGACACCACGTTTTGGCACATTAATAATCCGCGCTAAACTAATATCATCATCATTGTTCGAAATCAGACGTAAGTAAGCCAGCACATCCTTGATCTCCTTACGATCATAGAACTTCGTGCCGCCAACCATCTGGTACGCCATATTCGACTTCATGAAGAATTCCTCCATCACACGCGACTGCGCATTCGTCCGATAAAGTATCGCGAAATCAGATAGTGGACGATTCGTCTCCTTGACTACCTCTTGAATTTTCCCAACAACGTACGAAGCTTCTTCTTTCTCCGTGAGCGCCTTGTGATAGAAAATTTTCTTACCTTCATCATTATTCGTCCAAAGATTCTTGGCTTTCCGATTACTATTGTTCTCAATTACGCGGTTCGCAGCTTCCAAAATCCGCTTCGTCGACCGATAATTCTCTTCTAACAAAATCGTCTGCGCATTCGGATAATCCTTCTCAAACGACATGATGTTCGTAATATCCGCACCTCGCCAGCCATAAATCGACTGATCCGAATCCCCAACAACACAGAGATTACGGAATCGCGCCGCCAGTAATTTCACTAAAATATATTGCGCATGGTTCGTATCTTGATACTCATCCACATGAATATACTGAAACTTCCGCTGATAAAACTCCAACACGTCCGGCACACGTTCAAACAATTGAATCGTCACCATAATCAAATCATCGAAATCAAGCGACTGGTTCTTTTTCAGTTTCTTCTCATATTCCACGTACACATCCGCAACCATTTGGTCAAAAAATCCAAATGCTTCCTTCTTGTACTCCTCCGCGTTCATCAGCTCGTTCTTCGCATTACTAATCGCCGCCAAAATACCACGAGGCTCAAACTTCTTCGCATCCACGTTCTTATCTTTTAAAATGCCCTTAATAACCGAAAGTTGGTCCCCGCCATCCAAAATCGTAAAATTGCGGTTAAATCCAATCCGCTCAATATCCCGGCGCAAAATTCGCACGCACATCGAGTGAAACGTCGAAATCCAAATCGATTCCGCTTCTGGTCCAAGCAAATTGCCAACACGCGCTTTCATCTCACGCGCCGCCTTATTCGTAAACGTAATCGCCAAAATATTATAGGGATTCACACCACGCTCTTTCATCAAGTAAGCGATACGATGCGTCAAAACACGCGTCTTCCCACTTCCTGCCCCAGCCATAATCAAAAGAGGTCCCTCTGTTGCTTCGACCGCCTTCTTCTGTTGTGGATTCAATCCTTTTACTAAATCTTCCGCATTTAATTGCATTTTATCCTCACACCGCCAATACAAACATTTGTTCTTATTTTAACTTTTTAAGCAACCGAAAGCAAGTGATATTACCTTACCGCACTCACCGTTTCCAACGCCTGCTCAAAATCTTCATACAAAATATTACCGACAATAATCACATCCGCGATTTCACTCATTTCACGTGCCTCGGCGACCGTTCTGATGCCACCGCCGTACCAAAGCTTCGTGTTCGCAAGCTCATTCCGCGCCGCTTGAAGCATTCGACTATCACCAAAAACACCACTATACTCGACATAAAAAACTGGTAATCGCAGCATATTTTCCGCAATACTCGCATAAGCCGCAACATCACTTTCCGTCAAATCCGTATTCGCCTTCGCCAGTTGCGCCGCCTTTGCATCCGGATTTAAAATACAATACCCTTCCACCAAAACATGCGGCCACGGAATAAAGTCACCATACTGCTTGACAATCCCATGATGCGCACCGAGCAACCACTTCACATCCGTCGTATTCAGCACCATCGGAATTAAATATTGGCTCGCACCAGGCACAATCATCGCCTCATCACTAACCTCCATAAAAACCGGCAATCCCCGACTCGCAAAATCCCGAAACAAGCCCTGCACCGCATCCATCCGCAATCCATCCGATCCTCCGATAATAAAACCATCCGTACCAGACCGAACCAACCGATCCACAGCCCCATCCGGCAGACACTTCGCAGGATCCAACTTAAATAAATGTCTCACAATAAAGCCCCTCCATCCACGAATTCCCTACGAACTAGCGTGGCGCGACAAATGTCTAGATCCTAGGCAAAGTCGGGCATCGGAGCGGAGTGTACGACTGTACATGAGCACCGAAGCACAGACTTTAACGACGGAGATAGGCGTTTGTCGCGTCACGCGCCACCTATAAGTATACCATTTTTGAGCAGCTCCCGCACCACTTCCTAGACGCTTTTATGAAAATCTTTAACTTTTCCCAAAAAGAGGATGCAATCAGAAATATTCTGTGCTATGATAAACCTATAAAATTAGATCCTATCGCGATAGGAGTCTGGTATATAACTCAGATAAGTTGACAGTAAGTGCTCGATTTATATCAAGTGACGTTTTCATCCTTCCCCTCCACAATGGGTTAGGCATTTTCTCCTTATTTCGAGTTATGTCCCAGTCTTTTTTGATATGAAAGGAAGTCGTCGATGAATAGAAATAGAGAACAATGGAGTTCGAAATTAGGATTCGTTTTAGCTTCTGCTGGTTCCGCCATAGGAATCGGTGCTATTTGGAAATTACCCTATATCGCTTCCACTGCAGGCGGCGGCGCATTCTTTCTTTTGTTTACAGCCCTTACTTTTTTTAGTTGTCCTACCCATTTTGATTGGTGAATTCATTATTGGTCGCAGCTCTCAAAGCGATGCTATCACAGCGTACAAAGTTCTCGCACCTGGCACACATTGGAATTTGCTTGGAAAAATGGGGGTTTTCGGCGCCATCTTAGTTCTCGCTTTTTACGGAGTCGTCGGTGGTTGGATCCTCGGCTATCTTGTCAAGGCAATTAGTGGCTCTGTCAGTCATGGCAATCAAGCGCAACTTTCGCTTCAATTTGATTTAGTAACAGCCAATACAGCGATTGCTATTGCCGGAACTGGTATCTTCCTTCTATTAAATGTACTCATTGTAACACAAGGCGTTCGTGCTGGAATCGAGCGAACAAGTAAAGTTATCCTTCCTGCTCTATTCATTCTTTTTATTATTCTAATTATTCGATCCTTGACGCTACCTAACGCATTGGACGGGCTTCACTATTTTCTACGTCCTGATTTTTCAAAAATTGACAGTAAAACCATCATTATTATCCTTGGTCAGGCTTTCTTCTCACTCAGCGTCGGGATTTCTGTCATGGTCACGTATGGTTCCTATTTAAATCGCAAAACAAGCATTCCTGGCGCCTCTGCATCTGTCGCCATTTTAAGCATCATTATATCGCTCTTTGTTGGGCTCGCCATTTTTCCTGCAGTATTTTCGTTCGGTATTGTGCCGAATATGGGACCGGGTATCCTATTCGTGATACTCCCCTCCATTTTCAACCAGCTACCATTCGGAACTTTCTTCTTTATCGTGTTCTTAATCCTGTTCTTTTTCGCCGCGCTATCATCTAGCTTTTCCTTACTTGAAACAGCAACAGCGCCATTTATGAAACGATTAGGAGGCCGTAAATTGGCACCTTGGATTATGGGGAGCTTCATTTTCTTACTCACTATTCCAGCAGCGCTAAGCTTTGGTATTTTGGCATCATGTCACCATTTTTGGCATGACGATATTTACTGCTTCTGATTATTTAGCATCTAACATCATTCTGCCATTAGGCGCCTTATTTACAGCCATTTTCGTTGGATTCCGCCTACCACGTCAACTGCTATGGGACGAATTTACAACAAGTAGCCGATTTGGGAAAAAGTTCTTCATCATCTGGTTGTTCTTGCTAAAATACATCGCACCCCTCGCGATTATACTGGTTTTCCTATACGCAATTGGAATCTTGCCTTTTTTAAAAAAACAAAAAGCGCTCCAAATCAGAACGCTTCTTGTAACTTATTTATCCTTCATTCGATCAAAAACCACTTCGTACATGTCGTTCCCGTAATTTAGAGACCGTTTTACGCGTGAAATCGTTGCCGTGCTGGCGCCGGTTTCTGCTTCAATAACATTATACGTCTTGCCGTCATGTAGCATTCTAGCCACTTGAAAACGTTGCGACATCGATTGAATTTCATTTACTGTGCATACATCATCGAAGAAAGCATAACATTCTTCTAAATTCTCCAGTGCCAAGATCCCTTTAAAAAAACGTATCTAGACCTTCACCACGCAGTTTTTCTATTTGCATGCGTATACCTCCATTTTACTCAGACTCTTCTTTACCATTTTAACGCACTGGTGTGAATAACACAACAAGAAGGTTCAAAAAGCCACGCGAACATGCTATACTAATCCTATAAAAAGGAGGTCTACACATGAAAGCAAAAGTTATCTTATTTTTCTCACTCTTATTCATGATTCTCGTAACATTCCATCTGCCAGTCTCGGCGGATCGCTCCTTTACAATACCAAAGTATGAAAACTATGTCCAGATTCAGCAAAATGGAACAGCAAGAATTACCGAAAATGTCCGCTATGATTTCGATGGCGCATTTAATGGAGCCACGATGGATATTGATACGTCTGGACTTCCACAGATTACGGATTTACAAGTAGCTGTTGATGGTGAACCTTTTGTTAGCAGTGACTCAGAACACACTGGTACTTTTAAAGCGAATTATGTTGGCGATACATTGAAAATTCGGGTCTACTCCCCAACAGATACGGCAGCGAAAGATTTCACCTACACCTATACGTTAAAAAAACGCGATTATCAATTACAATGATACTGCAGAATTCAATCGCAAGCTGGTCGGAAAGAACTGGGAAGAAAACCTGGATCATGTGGCTATCACAATTATGCTCCCAAAAGCAACGCAGAATGGTGAACTTCAAGCATGGGCGCACGGACCGCTCGACGGAACAGTTTCGCTACAAGATAATAAAACCGTGAAGCTAACCGCCGATAACGTCAAAGCTGGTCAATTTGTCGAAGCGCACGTTATTTTTCCGAACAATGTCGTACCATTCAATCAAAATATTCAAGCCGTCGATAAAAAAGCAGCCGTCCAAGCACAGGAAGCTAAACTCGCCGAGCAAGCCAATTTTAAGCGAACACTCGCAAAAACCATTTTTTATGGTGGCAGTTTGCTTATTTTGCTACTCGTCATCCTTACAATCATTCTTACCTATGTAAAATACACAAAATCAAAGGTAACAGTTTTCAAAGATAAATATTTCCATGATATTCCGCTCGACATGTCCCCTGCTGTCATGAATAAACTTATTTTCATGAAAACTGGCACAAACGATATCGTCGCAACGATTATGGACTTAGTTCGCAAACGGCAGCTCACCATAGAAGAACTTTCACACGTTTCAGGCAACAAGAAAAAGGCCACATATACCATCATGAAATTACCAGTTCCCTCTCCAATGGCACTTTTACAACACGAGACAAGATTAATCACATGGCTTATTGATAAGATTGGTGATGGTGAAAAAGTTACATTAAAAGAAATCAATTCCTACGCAAAGAAAAATAAAACGGCCTTTACAAGTTCGTTCACAAGTTGGAAAAATGGTGTGAACAATGAAGCAACAAAATATGAGTATTTCGATACAGCAGCTAGCTCCAAGGCAACTAAACTCCTCGTTGGTTGTTTGACCGCCAGTATTTTGATCGGTATTGGCATTGTCATCTTCAGTATTTTCACAAGCATTTTCTCCTTATTCGCTTGCATTATCAGCATTGTTGCCTTCGTTGTCCTAATTATCTTTTGGGTCACTCAGTTTCCTATTAAAAACCAAGAAGGCGCGGAAGAATTCGCGAAATGGCACGCTTTTAAGCACTATATTAAAGACGTTGGAAATATGGATATCGCAGACGTTGGATCTATCGCGATTTGGGATCATTATCTTTCCTATTCGATTTCGCTTGGCCTAACAAAAGAAGTTCTAAAAGCAGCATCGATTCACTTCACACCAGAACAAGTACAACAGCATTCTGGATTGCTATACTATTATTACGGTGGCGCAATGCTCGGCAGTATGAATCATGCTAATATGGACACAGCATTTGCCGAAAGCTTCCAAAGTTCCTTCGAAAGCTCCTTTAGTGGCGCATTGGCAAGCAGCTCATCCTCCAGTAGCGGTAGCGGCGGTGGATTCAGCGGCGGCTCCAGTGGTGGAGGCGGCGGAGGCTCAGGTGGCGGTGCCTTTTAATCCAAACAAAAAAACGTGCAGTACATCTCAAAATCTTGAGGTATACTACACGTTTTTTTCTTATTTCACAGCCTTCGTCCCAATATCCATCCGATAAAAGAAATCTGGGTTATCAAGCTTTTTCATTTCTTTATAAAGCTGCGTTTGAGCCTCTGTCATCGATTCCGCCGTCGCTGATACGAGCAACACGCGGCCACCATTAGATAAGAAAGCATCGCCATCATCCGCACGCTTCGTTCCCGCATGGAAAACCTCAGCCGCTACATCCGCAAGGCCAGTAATCACATTGCCTTTCGCGTATTCCTCAGGATATCCTGCACTCGCCAAGACAACGCCAAGCGTGACCCCTTCCGGTTCCCATTCCAACACCGGTTCTTGATCATGCAACAAAGCATCCATCACCTTCGCAAAATCAGATTTCAAGCGTGGCAACACCACCTGCGTCTCAGGATCTCCGAAGCGCGCATTAAACTCAATCACTTTCGGCCCATCTTCGGTCACGATTAAACCTGCATACAAAATGCCAGAAAACGAACGCCCCTCTGCGACCATCCCTTTTGCCGCTGGAAATAAAATTTTCTGAATAGCTTCATCGACAATCGTTTGCGCTATGTGCGGTACAGGCGAATACGCACCCATTCCACCCGTATTTGGCCCTTTATCGCCTTCATATGCCCGTTTATGATCTTGCGCAATCGCCATCGGATACACTTTTTCACCGCGCACAAAAGCCATCAAAGAGAATTCCTCACCATCTAAAAAGTCCTCAATCACCACTTTTGCCGATGCTTCTCCAAACTTACTATCCAACATCATATCTTTTAGAGCAAGTATGGCTTCTTCCATATCAAAAGCGACCACGACACCTTTTCCAGCCGCCAAACCGTCCGCTTTAATCACGATCGGCACGCCTTTTTCTTGCAAGTATAGATAGGCTTTCTCATAATCCGTAAACGACTCTGAATCAGCTGTAGGGATCGCATATTTTTTCATGAACTGTTTCGCAAAATCCTTACTGCCCTCAATCAAAGCCGCCTTTTTCGATGGTCCAAATGCTTTTATTCCCGCCTCTTCAAAATCATCAACCAAACCGTTTAGTAGCGGCACTTCTGGACCGACAATAACCCAATCTACCGCCTTCTCTTTCGCAAAAGCAATCAAAGCCGCCGCATCTGTTTCCGAAATAGTACACGTTTCAATGCCATCGCCTAGCATCCCATCATTTCCAGGCGCGCAAAATACCGTTTCCACGTCACTACTTTCAAGCAATTTCTTACTGATCGCATGCTCACGACCACCGCTTCCGACAACTAAAATTTTCATCGCACTAACCACGCTCCTTTAATGTTTGAAATGGCGGACATGTGTGAGAACCATTGCAATACCATACTTATTCGCCATCGCAATCGATTCTTTATCCTTGATTGAGCCACCTGGTTGAATGATCGCTTTAATCCCAGCTTTAGCCGCAGCCTCCACCGTATCGTCCATCGGGAAAAAAGCATCCGAAGCTAGAACTGCGCCCTGAGCCTTGTCTCCCGCTTGATTGAGAGCAATCAGCGCTGAACCAATCCGATTCATTTGGCCCGCACCAATTCCAAGTGTTTGTGACGCATTTCCAACAACAATCGCGTTCGACTTCACGTGTTTCACAATTTTCCACTGGGCAACAAGCGCTTTCCACTCACTTTCTGTCGGCTCTGCATCCGTCACGACTTCATACGTCGCCACATCTTCTGCCACCGCATCACCATCTTGCAATAATAATCCGCCAATTACCGACGTTTTTTCCACTGCATTCACTGGCCCCGCAAAAGGAACCGTCAACAACCGGATGTTCTTCTTCTGGGATAAAATCGCGAAAGCTTCCTCTGAAAAACTCGGCGCGATAATAATCTCTAGGAAAATTTGACTCATATGTGTTGCCGTCGCCGCATCGACCTCCCGATTAATCGCAACAATGCCACCAAAAATCGAAGTCTCATCCGCTTCATAGGCTTTCAAATACGCTTCTTCTGGCGTATTACCAACACCGACGCCGCACGGGTTCATGTGCTTCACGGCTACCGCCACAGGTTCTGTAAATTCAGATGAAATCCGAAGCGCTGCATCCGTATCACGAATATTATTATACGACAACTCCTTGCCGTGCAATTGTTTCGCCTCACTAATTGAATTTTGCGTGCCAAGCGGTTCTGTATAAAACGCCGCCTGTTGATGCGGATTCTCACCGTAACGCAAATCCTGTTTTTTATTATACGTCAATGTTAATTTTTCAGGGAATTCCTCGCCAACAATCTCCGTTAAATAGCCCGCAATCAACGCATCATAAGCCGCCGTATGACGGAAAACCTTCGCCGCTAAGCGCTGATTCGTTTCAAAAGTAACCGCGCCATGATCGCCAAGTTCCTCTAAAACAGGCGCATAATCCGCACTATCGACAACAACCGTCACCGCCGCATAGTTTTTCGCCGCCGAACGCAACATCGATGGCCCACCGATGTCGATATTTTCAATTGCCTCACCAAGCTTCACACCAGGTTTTGCAATCGTTTCTTGGAACGGATACAAGTTCACACAAACGAGATCAATTTTAGCAATATCATGCGCCTCAATCGCCGCCATGTGCGCCGCATCATCACGCCGAGCAAGCAACCCACCATGAATCGCCGGATGTAGCGTCTTCACACGCCCGTCCAACATCTCTGGAAAATCAGTCACTTCCTCAATTCCAATTACTGGAATCGCACTATCCTCTAGCGCCTTCTTCGTTCCACCCGTTGAAATAATCTCAAAACCAAGCTCCACAAGCGATTTCGCGAACTCCACGACACCCGTTTTATCTGACACACTAATTAACGCTCTTTTCATGATTGTCCCCCTATTATTTTTTTGACCACTTCTGGATAAAATGCATGCTCTACTTTATGTATTCTCTTCGTGAGCGAATCGACCGTATCTTCTCGCAAAATGGCAACCGACTGCTGCGCGATAATCGGCCCCGTGTCCATTCCAGCATCGACAAAATGCGCGGTGACACCTGTTTCGGATACGCCAGCCTCAACAGCCTGACCAATCGCATCTTTCCCAGGAAAAGCCGGAAGTAGCGACGGATGCAAATTAACAATCTTGTTTTCATACGCTTCCAGTAACGTTGGCCCAATCAAACGCATATATCCCGCCAAAACGAGAAATTCTACTCCTGATTCTTGCAATTTAGCCACGATTTCCCGTTCAAAAGCCACTTTATCCGCGAAAGCCTTCGGAGCAAAGACAAACACTGGAATCCCAGCTGCCTCTGCCCGCTCCAACACATACGCGCCCGGTTTATCACAAACGAGTAACGCCACCGATTCCTTAATCACCGCATCGTCCACAAGCGCCTGAAAATTACTACCCGATCCCGAGGCAAAAATCGCTATTTTCATCCTATTTGCCTCCCGTAAACACAACTTGCGCGCCATCTTCTTTCGGCGTCACGTTTCCAATCGTATACGCTTTTTCACCTTGTTCTGCTAAAATGGCGAGCGTTTGTTCCGCATCTTCCGCCGCAACAACAAGCACCATCCCAATTCCCATATTAAAAATGCCATACATCTCGTCCGCGTCAATCTCACCATACTTTTGCAGCACACCAAAAATTGGCAAAACAGGCCAAGCATCACGCGTAATCGATACCGCCAAATCCTCCGGCAACACCCGTGGCAAATTCTCGATAAAGCCGCCACCCGTCACATGCGAAATTCCATGTACTGTTACATTTTTAATCACTTCCAAAACAGGTTTCACATAAATCCGCGTCGGCACGAGCAACTCATCCGCAAGCGTCTTGCCCCCAAGCTCCGGCAAAACCGCATCCAGCGCAAAGTCATGCTCCTTAAAGAAAATTTTGCGTACCAATGAGTATCCATTACTGTGAATTCCACTCGAAGGCAAACCAATCAAGACATCGCCAGCCGCAACCCGCTCGCCCGTAATCACGTCCGCCTTCTCGACCGCGCCAACCGTAAAGCCAGCCAAGTCATAATCGTCCGCACCATACATGTCAGGCATCTCCGCCGTCTCACCACCAACAAGCGCGCATCCAGCCAACTCACAGCCGTCCGCCACACCCTTAACAATCTGCTCCATCTTGCCAGGAATCGTTTTCCCCGTCGCAATATAATCCAAGAAAAACAGCGGTTCCGCGCCTTGCGCCAAGATATCATTCACACACATCGCGACACAGTCCACGCCAATCGTATCATGCTTATCCGCCTCAATCGCAAGTAGCAACTTCGTACCAACGCCATCCGTCCCCGAAACAAGTACAGGTTCACGCAAGCCAAGCCCACTAAGATCAAACATCCCGCCAAACGAACCAATCGCGCCCATCACACCGTTACGCTTCGTGCGAGCCACATGTTTTCGGATCCGCTCCACAACCTCATAACCCGCCTCAACATCAACGCCAGCCTTACTATACGCATTCTCTGCCATTTGCAAAATTCCCCTCTCAACGTGACTCGGCTTCTAAACTCGCCAAATATTCTTTTTCATAATCAAATAATTCCGTCGGGTAATCCCCGTTAAAATACGCCATACAAAGTCCGCCATAAGGCTCATCCGGATACGGCTTACCAACCGCTTCCACAAGCCCATCCTCCGACAAATACGTCAGCGAATCCGCACCGATAATCCGGCAAATCTCATCCACCGAATAATTCGCCGCAATCAACTCACTCCGCGTCTGAATATCAATCCCATAAAAACACGGAAAAGCAAGCGGTGGAGACGCAATTCGAACATGTACTTCCGCAGCACCAGCCTCGCGCAATAATTGCACAATCCGGCGACTCGTCGTCCCGCGCACAATCGAATCATCAATCATGACTACCCGTTTGCCCTCAACAACACCACGCACCGCCGACAATTTCATTTTCACACCTTGTTCCCGTAATTCCTGCGACGGCTCAATAAACGTCCGCGCCACATACCGGTTCTTAATCAAGCCCAGCTCGTACGGAATGCCAGTTTCCTCCGCATACCCAATCGCCGCCGAAATACTCGAATCCGGAACACCCGTCACCACATCCGCCTCAACAAAAGCCTCCTGCGCCAACCGTTTCCCCATCCGTTTTCGCGCCGAATGGACATTAATTCCTGCAATATTCGAGTCAGGACGCGCAAAATACACATATTCCATACTACAAATCGAATGCTTTACGTCTTCCGTAAACTTCTCAATATGCAAGCCATCATCATTAATAATAATCAACTCACCCGGCTCCACATCGCGTACAAACTCCGCGCCAACCGTGTCAAACGCACACGTCTCCGAAGCGATCACATACGAATCACCAATTTTACCAATCGAAAGCGGTCTGAAACCATTCGGATCAAGCGCGGCAATCAACTCATTCTCCGTCAAAAGCATATACGCAAAACCACCCTTGACCTTGTTCAGCGCCACCTTCAAATCCTCCACGAACGATCCCGTCTGGCTGCGTTTCAACAAATGCGCCAGAACCTCCGTATCCGAACTCGTCTGAAAAATCGCGCCTTCTTCTTCCAACTCCTGCCGAAGCGTCTGCGCATTAATCAAATTCCCATTATGCGCCAGCGCCAGACTCGAATTTTGAAAGTGGAATAAAAATGGTTGAACATTGCTCAAACTCTTGCCACCAGCTGTCGCATAACGCACATGCCCAATTGCCGATTTCCCGACAAGATCATCCAGTTCCCCGTGTTTAAACACATCCGCAAGCAGGCCCAAGTTACGATGTCCCTTTAGCGTCACGCCATCCGTTGACACAATTCCCGCGCCCTCTTGCCCGCGATGTTGCAAACTATGCAGACCATAATACGTAATCTGCGCCGCACTCGGATGATTCCAAATCCCGAAAATACCACATTCCTCGTTCAATCCTCTTATTTCAGTAGACATGGAATAGCCCCTTCCCAAACTTGTTTTAACGCACTAAGTTCGGCTGTAATTGCTGATTTTTCCGTTTGCACCACCAATTGCGGTACCTCTGTGACCTCGCCTAAACGCACCACTTTTTCCGTTTCAAACAACTGCTCGAATTTCGCAGCATCGTCCGCTTTCACCGACACCAAGAAACGCGATTGCGACTCACTGAAAAGTAATTCCTCTGAAAAAGGTACCTTGATTGCCGCGCCTAAATCGTTCGCAAAACCAGCCTCAGCAAGCGCTATCGCCAAGCCGCCTTCCGCCAAATCATGCGCCGAAGCAACAAGACCCTCGCGAATCGCCGTCAACAAGAATTCTTGGTAACGCTTCTCCACCTGTAAATTAAGTTCAGGCGCGCGTCCACTAATTTTGCCCTGCTCCAATTTTTGCAATTCCGAACCGCTAAATTCCGGCTTCGTTTCGCCAATCAAATAAATCACATCGCCAGCCGCTTTGAAACCTTGCGTCGTAATATGCGCGACATCCTCGACTAAACCAACCATCCCGATCACCGGCGTTGGATAAATACCTTCCCCATCCGTCTCATTATACATCGAAACATTTCCCGAAATGACTGGCGTATCAAGTTCTAGACAAGCCGCACTAATCCCGTCCGCCGCCTTCTCGATCTCCCAGAAAATCTCCGGTTTCTCTGGATTCCCAAAATTGAGACCATCCGTAATCGCCAGCGGTTTCGCGCCCGAACAAACAATATTTCGAGCCGCTTCCGCAACCGCTATCTGGCCACCTTTTTCAGGATCCAAATACAGGTAACGCGAATTACAATCCGTCGTCATCGCAATCGCCTTATTCGTTCCACGAACCCTTAAAACAGCCGCATCCGAACCAGGCGCAACCGCCGTGTTCGTCCGAACTTGATAATCAAACTGTTCATAAATATGACGCTTACTCGCAATCGTTGGCTGTCCAAGTAACGCTTTCCACGTCGCCACAACATCCGTCACAACTGGCGCAAAAGCCTCTTCCGCCTGAAAATCACGATAACGCTGCGGCTCCGATGAAGGCTTGTGATACACCGGCGCATCCTCAGCAAGCGCGTCAACTGGCACATTCGCCACGACTTCCCCATGATGCACAATTTTGTACATCTTATCATCCGTCACCGTTCCAATCGTTACAGCCTCCAAACCATAACGCTCAAACAATGCCTTAATCTCTGCCTCATGTCCTTTTTTCACACATAAAAGCATCCGTTCCTGCGACTCTGAAAGCAACATTTCATACGCCGACATATGAGTTTCCCGTTGCGGCACATCATCCATAATGAGCTCCAAGCCCGATCCAGCCTTTGATGCCATCTCCGAACTCGAACTCACCAAGCCCGCCGCGCCCATATCCTGAATCCCGATCAAAATATCCGAATGATCACGAATCAAGTCCAGACAAGCCTCCAGCAACAATTTCTCCATAAACGGATCGCCAACTTGAACCGCCGAACGCTGCTGCTCGCCTTCTTCACTGAATTCCACCGATGCAAAAGTAGCCCCATGAATCCCGTCGCGCCCCGTTTTCGCACCAACATACATCACCGGATTACCAACGCCAACCGCCTGACCTTTTTGAATATCCTCTTTTGCAATCAAGCCAACACACATCGCATTGACTAGCGGATTCTTCGCATAACACGGATCAAACTGCACCTCGCCGCCAACCGTCGGAATCCCAATCGAGTTCCCGTAACCAGCAATTCCAGCCACAACCTCATTCACTAAATATTTCGTGTGTGGGTTATCAATCTCACCAAAACGAAGCGAATTCAGCATCGCAATTGGACGCGCCCCCATCGAGAATACATCGCGGATAATCCCGCCAACACCAGTTGCAGCGCCTTGATACGGCTCCACATAAGACGGATGATTGTGACTTTCCACCTTAAAAGCAACACCAAGTCCATCACCAATATCCACAATCCCAGCACCCTCACCAGGACCTTGCAACACTTGCGGGCCCTCCGTCGGGAACTTGCGCAACACCGGTTTTGAATTTTTATAACTACAATGTTCCGACCACATCACCGAAAACAAACCCGTTTCCGTATAATTCGGTTTTCTCTTCAAAATATCACAAACAAGACCATACTCACTCTCACTGAGTCCCATTGTCTCATAAATTTTCTGCTCCTCAATTTGCGCCGCTGACGGTTCCTGATTCACATTAAGCATGTACTTGTTCCTCCTTCCAAGCCTTCAACATCGATTTAAAAACGCCAAGTCCAGCCGTTCCACCAACAACATCCTCTACAGCACGCTCCGGATGCGGCATCATACCTAGTACATTCCCGGCCTTATTCGTAATCCCAGCAATATTCGCAATACTTCCATTAGGGTTTTCCGACGCATACGTGAACACAATTTGCCCATTCGCCCGCAATTCCGCAAGCGTAGCATCATCACAATAATAATTCCCCTCACCATGCGCCACAGGAATCTGAATCTCTTCCCCAGCCTCATATTCCGACGTAAACATCGTCCCCGCATTCTCCACACGCAAACTTACCGTCTTACAAACAAAATGAAGATTATTATTCCGAATCAAGGCCCCAGGAAGCAACCCACTCTCCGCCAAAATCTGAAAACCGTTACAAACACCAAGCACCGGCTTACCCGTTTCCGCAAACTGCACCACTTCCGGCATAATATTCGCAAATTTTGCAATCGCACCCGTCCGCAAGTAATCCCCATACGAGAATCCACCAGGAAGAAGTACCGCATCAAAACCGTCTAAACTCGTTTCCGCATGCCACACATATTCCGCCTCTTCACCGAGCGCATCTTGAATCGCATGCAACATATCTAAATCACAATTTGAACCTGGAAATTGAATGACCGCAAATTTCATCCTTAAGCCTCCTCAATTTCATAACGATAATCTTCCATCACTGGGTTTGTCAGCAACTTATCACACATTTCGTCCAAGACCGCATGAATGTCACGATCCGATTTCGCCACTTGAAGCTCCATGTATTTCCCAATCCGTACATCCTCAACCTCGCCATAATTCAAACTTTTCAACGATCCCATCACAGCCGTCCCCTGAGGATCCAACACACTTTTCTTCAACGTCACAAACACCTTCACATTATACATTTAAACAACCTCCTTTAATCTTTTCAAAACTTCCTCATAAACCGCAGTTAAATTCCCAATATTCCGACGAAAGACGTCCTTATCCAGCTTGGCATTCGTATCCCGATCCCATAATCGGCATGTATCCGGCGAAATCTCATCCGCAAGCAGAATTTCCCCATCCTGATCACGTCCAAATTCCAATTTAAAATCAATCAACGTAATATTCATTTTTGCGAATAATTCACATAACGCCACATTTATCTCAAGCGCCGCCTGCTTCAAAATCGCAATCTCATCCTCCGTCGCCGCCTCCAAATAAAGCACATGCGCGTCATTAATAAACGGATCATCAAGCGCATCATCCTTATAATAAAACTCCACAATTGGCCGCGATGTAGGCGTCCCCTCAGGAACCCCAAGACGTTTTGCAAGACTCCCAGCAATCACATTTCGCACGACAACCTCAAGCGGGATAATCTCCACTGAGCGTACCAACTGCTCCGTATCCGACAATTGCTCCACAAAATGACTCTTTATCCCCGCATCTCGCAAATATGTAAAAATCCGCGACGTAATCTCATTGTTCAAACGCCCCTTGCTCGCAAAACTCTCCTTACGCTCCCCATTCAGCGCCGTTGCATCATCCTTATACGCCACTCGCAACACACCATCCTGATCCGTGCTAAACAGCCGTTTCGCCTTACCCTCATACAATAAATTCGCCACTATGAAAAGTCTCCTTTTAAAATCAGAATTTTGACCCGAATCAAGCATGAAAAACCATGAAGACACCGTAACCCTCCATAGTTTTTCATGATACCATCCTTAAAGTCCTAAACGTTTAAAAATCATATCGACCTGTTTCAAATGATAATTATAGTCAAAACAACCATCAATCTCATCCTGAGAAAGCAAATCCGTAATTTTAGGTTCAGCCTCGACTAACGTCTTAAACGGCACTTGCGTCTCCCAAGCTTCCATCGCCTTAGGTTGCACCGTATCATACGCTTCCTCACGAGCCATCCCCTTATCAATCAACGTCAATAAAACACGCTGCGAATAAATCAGACCCAGCGTCCGGTCCATATTCCGCTTCATATTCTCCGGGAACACCGTCAAATTCTTCACGATATTACCAAAACGATTCAAAATATAATCAAGCAAAATCGTCGCATCCGGCAAAATAATCCGTTCCGCAGAAGAATGCGAAATATCACGCTCATGCCACAGTGGCACATTCTCATACGCCGTCACCATATGCCCACGAATCACACGCGCTAAGCCCGTCACATTCTCCGAACCAATCGGATTACGTTTATGCGGCATCGCAGAAGACCCCTTTTGCCCCTTCGCAAAAAATTCTTCCACCTCACGAACCTCACTCTTTTGTAGCGCACGAACCTCCACAGCAAATTTCTCCACAGAAGTCGCAATCAAAGCAAGCGTCGCCATATAATCCGCATGACGATCCCGTTGCAACGTCTGCGTCGAAATCGGAGCCGGCGTCGTACCTAGCTTCTCACAAACATACTCCTCCACAAAAGGATCAATGTTCGCGTACGTCCCAACAGCCCCAGAAATCTTCCCGAATTCCACACCATCCGCAGAACGATTAAACCGCTCCAGATTCCGTTTCATTTCCTCATGCCAAAGCGCCAACTTCAAGCCAAACGTCGTCGGTTCCGCGTGCACACCATGCGTCCGCCCCATACAAACCGTATGCTTATACTCCTTCGCCTTGTTCGCCAAAATCTCGATAAAGCGTTCCAAATCCGCACGCAAAATCTCATTCGCCTGTTTCAAAATATACGAATTAGCCGTATCGACAACATCCGTCGACGTCAAACCATAATGCACCCACTTACGCTCATCACCAAGCGATTCCGACACACTTCTTGTAAACGCCACAACATCATGACGCGTCTCAAGCTCAATCTCCTGAATCCGCGCTACATCAAACGTCGCATTTTCACGAATCTTCGCTACATCCTCTTTCGGAATTTCACCAAGCTCCGCCCAAGCCTCACAAGCTAGAATCTCAACCTCCAACCACGCCTGAAAACGATTTTGCTCCGTCCAAATATTACCCATCTCTTCTCTCATATAACGTTCAATCATCGTTCCTCAAATCCCCCAATTAACTCCAAATTTGCATTGCACGTAGTTTCTCTAACTCCACAAGCGGATTATCACTCAGCACCGTTATATGCCCCATTTTGCGATCAATCTTCGCCTCTTGTTTCCCATAATAATGAACAAACCATTCCGGATGATCACCTAGTACCTCATTCACACCATCCACATGTTGCCCTAAAATATTCACCATCATCGCTGGGCGCAACAACTCCACCTCCAGAAGCGGCAAACCAGCAATCGCTCGAATATGCTGCGTAAACTGCGAAATATTACAAGCCTCAATCGAAAAATGCCCCGAATTATGCGGTCTAGGCGCCAACTCATTCACATAAATCGCACCCGAACTCGTCACAAACATCTCCACCGCCAAAACACCTTCTAAATGAAGATACTCCGCCAGTTTCACCGCAATCGCCTCAGCCTCATGAACTGATTCCGTGTCAAGCGTCGCTGGCACAACCGTCGTGTGCAATATATTATTCTTATGATTATTCTCAGCCACAGGAAAAGTCTCCACTTGACCCGTAGCATTACGCGCCACAATCACCGAAACCTCACGCTCATACGGAATCCAAGCCTCCAACACACACGTCCCAAAACGCAACAATCCAAGCGCCTTATCAATATCGGCCTCACTTTGAATCACATACTGTCCCTTACCATCATAACCACCCTGCGTCGTCTTAAGTACAGCTGGATAGCCCAAACTACTAATATGCTGAACAATATCATCCTTATCCACAATCACCGCATAAGGGGCCAAATTAATATTAATCGACTCCAAATACGCTTTTTCTAAAATACGATCCTGTGTAATAGACAATAACTCCGAACCTTGCGGAACACGAACAATGTCCTCAATCGAACGAATCGCGTCATTATCCACATTTTCAAATTCATATGTCACAACATCACTTTTCTCAGCCAATTCCTTCAAAGCCACCAGATCCGTATAATTCGCAACAATTTGCTCATCCGCCACTTGCCCACACGGAGCATCAACAGTCGGATCAAGTACAATTACTCGAAATCCCATCGCCTTCGCAGCCAAGGCCATCATTCTGCCTAACTGCCCACCTCCGATAATTCCAATCGTGCTGTTTGGTAATAAATACGTTTTACTCAAGAGAATCACTACTTTCTAGAACATTTTCCTCTAGTGTATCACGTCTATTTTCCAAACGGCTAGCAATTACCTCATTTTCGACCGATAAAATTTGCGCAGCGAGCAATCCAGCATTTACCGCACCCGCCTCACCTATTGCGACAGTAGCGACTGGAACCCCTCCAGGCATCTGCACAATCGATAATAAAGAATCCAGCCCATTTAACGCTTTTGACTTCATAGGAACACCAATAACAGGTAAAGTCGTCTTCGCAGCAACCATACCTGGCAAATGAGCGGCCCCTCCAGCCCCAGCAATAATGACCTTAATCCCGCGACTTCTCGCATTTTCCGCATATGTAAACATCAAATCCGGTGTGCGGTGTGCAGAAACAACCTTCTTCTCATAAGCTATTTCGAGTTCTTCCAATACCTCACATGCCTTCCTCATCGTCTCCCAATCAGAAGTACTTCCCATAATGACACCAACTTGTGCACACATTCAATGTTCAACTCCTCAACATTCTTATTTTATCCAACACTATTTGACCTCTTCATTCTAACAATACCTGTCAGCAAAGTCAACCATAAAATCGAACAATAAAAAGAAAGAGGATTTTAATGTTCGTGTTTAGTCCTGTTTTTAACAAAAAAAAAAGAAACTTCCCATAGAAAGTCACTTTTTCTTAACCCCACCACGTACTTGCTTAACCCAAAAGCCCCCATAAATCTGCTTAGGCTCCGAGGATACAATAAAAGCCTTATCATCAATCCCAATAATACGCTGATACAACTTATTCTCATTTTTACGCGGCGTCAATATTTCCAACATCATTCGCTCCCCGTCTCGTCCACTAGCGATCCAGCTAGTAACCCCATAACCCGCATTCCTAATCTGATTAGCTAAATCCAAGTTATAATCCTTCGTAATCACATTAACCGTAATATACCCCAGAGCTAGCCGCTCCTCAATCTTCATACCAACAATAATACCAACACCAAAACCAAGCGCATACGCCGCAATGTTAGCAATATCATCCAAGTTACTCATAACCATTCCAAGAGCAACAATATAGACCACAATCTCAAATACACTCACAATAGCCGCACGATAACGATACCCTTTCATCGTCATCAATAACCTCACCGTATTCAACGACACATACAAAATATTAATAATAAAAATTGTGAGCACCATTCCAACAGCATCTCCCACACCAATCCCCCCCCTTATAAAGCTCTTACCTATATTGTTCACTAATTACAACATCTCAAACCTAATCCGATCTTAAAATCACATAAGTATCAATACTAAATCTCAATTAAATCAGCAACATTAAAAAATAATTACTAAGGTCAACATAAAAAAAGCACTCAACAAAAGTGAGTACTTCGTATACATTGCCCGGCGACGACCTACTCTCACAGGGGGAAGCCCCCTACTACCATCGGCGCTGAAAAGCTTAACTTCCGTGTTCGGGATGGGAACGGGTGTGACCTCTTCGCCGTAACCACCAGACAATGTTTTTCATCGAAAGAACGCTGTTCTCTCAAAACTAGATAAGAAAGTCGGTCTGTGCGTGACCGTTCAGAGACAGAGTCTCTTGTTTTTTTGGTTAAGTCCTCGATCGATTAGTATTTGTCCGCTCCATATGTCGCCATACTTCCACTCCAAACCTATCTACCTGATCTTCTTTCAGGGATCTTACTTTCTTAAAGAAATGGGAAATCTCATCTTGAGGGGGGCTTCACGCTTAGATGCTTTCAGCGTTTATCCCTGCCACACATAGCTACCCAGCGATGCTCCTGGCGGAACAACTGGTACACCAGCGGTGTGTCCATCCCGGTCCTCTCGTACT
>NZ_AODE01000008.1 GCF_000525855.1 Listeria cornellensis FSL F6-0969 | reverse complement strand
CCTTTGTCCATCATAATATAACGTGGATTACTACCAATTGCTGTTACCTTCCTCAAAAGAGGAATCGCAATAGAAGAATCCGAGACAAAGGCAGAAGAAAGCAAACTACCAACGATATATTGGGTAGTTGTTGAAACAGCTAAATGTAGCTTATAGCCAAACCAAAACATATTTTTCCCTTTGCTGTTCTTTTTAATGCTCCATGTAGGATTACTTGGGATCACTTGCATCAAATCTTCTGATGGCATCATTAATTGTTCCGCTACCGATGGTAGCTTTGGATTATCCGTCTTATGCGCTTTATCATGTGCAGAGAAATGCGTGGCATCTATCGCTAATTGCTCTGAAAATAAGCCATTCATGGCATCAATTTGTTCTAATAGCACATGATTTATGGTTTGAAGGACGTCTGCATGTTGCGATAACACCTGTGTAAAGCGAGAAAAAGAAGCTTCGGATGGCACACGTTCCGAGCAAAGGAACCCCAGATTTAGTTTGAAAACAAGATCTTCATTCAAACGTTTCACGAGTGCTTTAATCGTTGGAATGCCTTCCACATAGCGAATGACAAGCGCTTTAAAAGTCGCTTCATAGTTAAGGCTGATAGGTCTTCCCTTACGAGTAGCTTTATCAAATAAACGCACGACTTTTACGAGTGGTAATGGGGAGAAAATTTCATTGTATCGTTCGATTGGTTCTAGTGATAATAAAATTTCTATGTCAAACAATGTTGGTTGGTGTATAATAGCCATGAGGGATCACTCCTTTTTGATTTTGTTTGGCTCGTACCTAACATTATATCAAAAATGGGGAGGTTCCTCTTTTTTGTTGCTTTAAATCTCTTGAGCCGCAAGGCTTAGGAGTTATGAAATTAGTTCGCATTGTATAAAAATAATCAATTAATTATAAAGAATAGAGAATTATTACTCTTAGGTTCAGTGGTTAAAATTAGAAAATAAGAAATTTGGTTCTAATAATGAGCCGTTATAGAGCAGAAATACCTAGTCCCAATCAGAGTCATACAGGCGAAGATATAACTGATTTGTATTTTGGTCCATGATAAAAATTTATAGAGGAGATTTATAGTGTATGAGTAAAGATAACCAACAAGTAGCTAAACATATATTTGAAAATGTAGGTGGTAAACCAAAAGTTATCAAATATAAAGATTCAAATGAAACGTCATCGATTGATATTTTTATGAGTGAAGATAAACCACAGGAAGGGGTTACAACTTATGCAACAATTGGGTTATCTGAAAGTTCCATAGGATTAGTTTTAGGAAATGATAAAGAATTGAGAGCTGAATTCATAGTCACTTGCGGTAGCAACTTTGATAAATTTCCGAATATAATTAGCAGTTGTGCATTTAATATTATTAATGATAATTTCCTTTGTAGACCAGGAACGGTATACCCGAATATTGTTACGGAATATTAGGATGACTCTGAAATGAAACACATACTTCTTACGACACCATTTTTGTGGGAGAATCTTATTAATATTGAGACAGATCAAAAAGTTGTTACATGGTTGTCGCTAGTACCAATTTCAGAAGCGGAGTTAGAGTATCTCGATGATAATGGTAGCGATGCACTAGAAAGCTTATTTGAAGAAAATAGTATAGATATTTTTGATATTTATAGAGAGTCTGTTCTCTGAAAAAAAATGATTTTTGAAACTCTATATAGTATCAAAGCCGAATTCCCGGACCACCAATCCGCGAACTCGGCTTTTTCCCATTTCCTCCAAAACCTCTGCTATAATCACAATACCCCACCAAAAACCCAATCTCGCCACCAAACCCACCACACACTTTGTACTCAATTCACCTAGCTATCTTTATGTAACCGCTTTAAAATGAAAAGTAAGGAGGAGGCAATCATGTTTGATCAACGTGCATTTCGGCTTTTTGAGCAGATTATTCGGTATGAGAAAATGACGAGCGGGGCGCTTGTTCGGAAAATGGGGCTGTCGGAGCGGCAGTTTCAATATGATTTTGAAAAGATGAATCAGGCTTTGCGGCATGTTGGAAAATCGGAAATTGGGATGCGAAATCAGTGGTTTATTATCGATCCTGGGCTGAAAACGGCTTATTTGGAGGGATCGGAGTTATTTATACGGCAGGAGGAGCTTTTTCTCGGGGAGCAGGACCGGGTCTATTTACTTTATTTGTATACGTTTATTCGGCAGGAGGAAATTTCGAATTTTCATTATCAGCGGGTGCTGCATGTGAGTCGGAATACGGCGCTGAGTGATGTGAAGAAGGTGCGTGGGTTTTGTGCGGGGGCGGATGTGCGATTGGTGTATTCGCGGCTTTCTGGGTACCATTTGGTGGGAACAGAGCGGGATAAGCGGGTGCTGGCGGGGCGGTGTGTGAATGCGTTGTTGGTGTTGCCGCTCGGTGAGGTTGCGCTGAAATTCGTTCTGGAAAGCTGGGGACTGCGCGCGCGGTTAGATGCGACGGAGCGGATTCTGCTTGACTGGCAAAAGGTGAACCGGGTGGAGTTCGTGCAGGATCGGCAGCGGGAATGGCTTTATTTGGCGGCATTTCTGAGGTGTCGCGGGAAACATGCGGGGCTTGTGTTTTCGGACATGGAGCGGGAGTTAACCATGCAGCAGGCGGTGTACCCGATGACGGAATCGCTTGTGGTGGATTTGTTTGGGATGCAGGACGAGATGGAACGGCTTTATGTGACGGTGCAAGTGATTGGGGCGCAGCGGACGGCGGAGATTGGTGAGCATGCGGTGTTGCTGGATTTGGCGGACCGGATTATTGCGGCTTTTGAGAAGCTGACGTTGTTGACGCTGGATAATAAGCGCGAGTTGCGGCGGAGTCTTTACGACCACCTGGTGCCGGCGTACTTCCGAATCGTGTTTTCGTTGCCACTGGTTGCGCCGATGACGGAGCAAATTAAGACGGCGCATCCGGAGTTGTTCGCGTTTGTGAGGCAGGCGTTGTCGCCACTTGCAAAACTGACTGGGAAAACCGTAAGCGAGGCGGAGATTGGTTATTTTACGATTCATTTTGGTGGGTATTTTGAGCAGAAGCGTGAGGCACGGCGGGATTTTGAGGCGTTGTTGGTTTGCCCGAATGGGATTAGTACGTCGCTGATGATGAAATCGCAGTTGCGCCAGTTGTTTCCGGAGTTGCGGTTCGTTATGGCGGACGGGGCGAATATTCCGGAGACGGGATACGATATGATTTTTTTCGACGGTGTATGTGCCGACGCGAAAACCGGTGTACTTAGTGCAGCCGCTATTGACGTCGCTTGAAAAGAACTACTTGATTCAGGCGGTTGCGGCGGATTTCCCAACGATTGATCATCGCCATATTTCGGTGGATGCGTTACTCGAAATCATTGAACGGCACGCGGTGATTGAGGATGAGCAGAAATTATATGATGCCATATTTAATAAGATTTACGGAAAAGTGTCGATAGAGAGGGGATATGCGCCAATGCTATCAGAATTATTAACGAAGGATATGATTCAGTTTACGGATGAGAAACTGGATTGGAAAGAGGCGATTCGATTTGCGGCAACACCGCTTGTGACGGCGAATCGTGTGAAAACGGATTATGTGGATGCGATGATTGAAACGGTCGAGGAAATGGGGACGTACATCCATATTGGAAAAGGGATTGCGATTCCGCATGCGAGGCCAGAAAAGGGCGTGAATCAGATTGGGATGTCGTTTTTGCGGACAAGGACGCCGGTGCATTTAGTGGATGCGTCGGGACCTGCGATTGATATTTTTATTTGTTTGGCGGCAGTGGATAATGAGGCGCATTTGAAGGCGTTGTCGCAATTGACGCGATTTTTGACGAATGATGTGGCTTTGGAGAAATTGAAGCAGGCAGAAACAGTGGAAGAAATTACAGATTTAATAGAAGGAGAGGAACAGGAATGAGAATTTTAGCGGTTTGTGGATCTGGTTTGGGTACGAGTTTTATGGTGGAGATGAATATTAATCAGGTGTTGAAGGAGCTGGGCGTGACCGATGTGGAGGTATCGCATTCGGATCTAAGTTCGGCGACTCCGGATAGTGCGGACGTGTTTTTCCTTGCGAAGGACATTGCGGAGGGCGGCGAATCGCTCGGTGAGGTGATCGTGCTGGACAGTATTATCGACATGGATGAGCTGCGCGAGAAGGTAACGGCGGTTGTTCGGGACAAGGGCTTGATTTAAAAACGGGGAGGGGTAAGAGATATGAATGACTTTCTAAAAGTGTTAGTGGATATTTTGAGTCAACCAGCGATTCTGGTGGCGCTAATCGCGCTCATCGGTTTGATCGCGCAACGGAAAAAATTATCGGACACGTTAAAAGGGACGACAAAAACGTTTGTTGGTTTCCTCGTGATTTCGGCGGGGGCTGGGATTTTATCGGCATCGCTCGCGCCATTTGGAGAAATGTTTAAGGCGGCTTTTCATGTGACGGGCGTCGTGCCGAACAATGAGGCGATTGTTGCGATTGCTTTGACGGAATATGGGACGAATACGGCGTTAATCATGTTTTTCGGGATGATGGTGAATATTTTGATTGCGCGGTTCACGAAGTTTAAATATATCTTTTTGACGGGGCATCATACGCTTTATATGGCGTGTATGTTGGCGGTAATCATGACGGTGGCGGGCTTCACGTCGGTTCCGCTGATCATGGCGGGAGCCGTGGCGCTCGGCATTATCATGTCGCTATCTCCGGCGATTGTACAGCCGTTTATGCGAATTTTGACGGGGAATGATAACGTGGCGCTGGGCCATTTTAGCGCGGTTGGCTATGCGGTGAGTGGTCTTGTCGGCAAAGCGGTTGCTGGAAAAAATCCGAAATCGACGGAGAAAATTAATTTTCCGAAGGGGTTAGGGTTTTTGCGGGACAGTACGGTAAGTATTGCGCTGACAATGATGGTGATTTATGTGATTGTGGCGTTGTTTGCTGGACCTAGTTATGTAGAGGCGAACTTGAGCGATGGCACGAATTATCTTGTGTTTGCGATGATTCAAGCGGGGACTTTTGCGGCTGGAGTGTTTATTATTTTATCTGGGGTGCGGCTTGTGTTGGCTGAGATTGTGCCGGCGTTTAAAGGGATTTCGGAGCGTTTGGTGCCGAATGCAAAACCTGCGCTGGATGTGCCGATTATTTATCCATATGCGCCGAATGCTGTGTTGATTGGGTTCTTCTCGAGTTTTATCGGTGGGATTTTTAGTATGGTGATCATGACGTTTACGGGTGGCGTGATTATTTTGCCTGGCGTTGTGCCGCATTTCTTCACGGGGGCCGCGGCTGGTGTGTTTGGGAATGCGACGGGCGGTGTTCGTGGTGCGGTTCTCGGAGCGTTTGTGAACGGGATTTTGATTAGTTTCTTGCCTGTTTTCTTGATGCCGGTGCTTGGAAATCTTGGGTTTGCGAATTCGACATTCTCGGATACTGATTTTGGCGTGAGTGGGATTTTCTTCGGTGTGCTCGCAAATCATGGCGGGACGATTGCGATTGTGGTGAGCTTGGTCGCGATTCTGGCCGTCATGTTCTTGCTTAGTATGAAACGGAAAAAGAGGAAAGCGGTAGAGGAGGAAGCATGATGTTGGCTGAAAATTTGGATGTGGCCGCGAAGCAAATACGGCTGTATACGTTGAAGGAGTTGCGGGCGCTTGGATTTGGGCACTTTGGTGGGAGTTTATCGATCGTGGAGGCGTTGGCGGTGATTTACGGGAAGCATTTGGCGGTGGATCCGCTGAAACCGGAGGACGCGAATCGTGATTATTTCGTTTTGTCGAAGGGACACGGTGGGCCAGCGCTTTATGCGACGCTGTTTTTGAAGGGATTTTTCGCGGAGGAGGAGTTGTATACGCTGAATCAGAACGGCACGCGGTTGCCATCGCATCCGGATCGGAATTTGACGCCGGGTGTTGAGATGACGACGGGATCGCTTGGACAGGGGATTTCGGTTGCTGGCGGGATTGCGTTCGGGAATATGTTGGCTGGGCGCGAGAATTATACGTATGCGATTGTCGGGGACGGCGAGCTGAATGAGGGCCAGTGCTGGGAGGCGTTTCAGTTTATTGGGCACCACCGGCTGGACCGCATGATCGTGTTGATTGATGATAATAAGAAGCAGCTGGATGGCTTGACGGTGGACATTATTGATCCGCTTGATTTGGAGGCGAAGATGGCGGCGTTTGGATTCCGTACGGTGACGGTGGATGGTGCTTCGACGCAGGCTATCGATGAGGCGATTCAGATGGCAAAAAGGAGTTCTGGAAAGCCGTACGCGATTGTGCTGGACACGGTGAAAGGGCAGGGCGTGACGCATATCGAGGAGAAGGCGGACAACCATCATTTGCGTCCTGATGACACGGATAAGCAAGCGATTGAAGATGCTATTTTTGCATTAGAAAATGATTTGGAAGGAGTGGTACAATGACACGCACACTTGAAAAAGACCAACTAGAGATGCGCCAAGTTTACGCGGATACGGTTCGGAAATTGGCGGCGGCAGATCCGAATGTGATTGCGCTGGAAGCAGATTTGAGTAGCGCAATGTCGACGGGAAAACTCAAAGTGGAACTACCAGGTCAGTATGTGAACGTCGGAATTATGGAGGCGAACATGATGGGCGTCGCGGCGGGACTTAGTGTGCTCGGACGCAAGCCGTTCATCCATTCTTTCGGCCAATTCGTGACGCGCCGTGCTTTTGACCAGGTTTTCGTATCGCTAGGTTATGCGCAACTTTCAGCGGTTATCGTGGGGTCTGACGCAGGCGTTTCAGCAGAACATAACGGCGGCACGCACATGACTTTTGAGGATGTGGCTTTAATGCGCGAAGTCCCGAATGCTAGCGTTTACGAAGCAAGCGACGCCATCCAATTTGGCTGGCTCCTCGAGAATGCCTACAAAAAAGGCGGCCTGCACTACATCCGAACGATTCGCAAAAATGCGACACAACTTTACGACGAAAATACAACGTTTGAAAAAGCTCCAATTTTGCGAGAAGGCTCGGATATCACGATTTGTGCCACAGGAATCATGGTCGCAGAGAGCTTGAAAGCCGCAGAAATTCTAAAAGCATCTGGCATCTCGGCAGAAGTCATCGATATGTTTTCCATCAAACCACTAGACGGTGAGACGCTACGCCAATCCGCACAAAAAACGGGTCGCGTCATTACTGCGGAAAATCACAACGTCAATGGTGGACTAGGAAGCGCTGTAGCAGAATTTCTCGGAGAAAACTGCCCCGTCACGCTGTACCGCATCGGTGTACGCGAACAATTTGGACAAGTTGGCTTGATGCCATACCTCCAAGAATTTTACGGACTCACCGCAGAAAACATCGCAGCACAGGCAGAAAAAATGATATAACGACCAAGCTGGGCAAATTCATCGCGCCCAGCTTTTTTAAATATGTGGTAAAATAAATGGGAGGTGAATCACATATGGCAATGAAAGACCAAATCGAAACAGAAGTAGACCAATACTTAGCAGACAACGGCATGTCGACCAACTACCACAGACTTATGTACGCCGGCCCATCTATGCGCACAAGGCACAGTCTCGTACTCGTGTTCACAGAAGTAGGACTAATCACGTTCTCCTTCTCCATCGTCAGCAAATCCGAAACGCAAATGTTTTTCCTACCAAAAGACAAAATCCGAGCCATCCGTCTCGACAAAAAACATTTTGTACATAAATTATCCATGGAAGCCGAAAACGAAGAAGGCCAAATCGAACGCGCCCAATATTTCGTCAGCAAGCGCGTCTTCGGAAGGCCTTGGCATTCTGAAACACTGCAATACCTTTTTGACAAAAAGATATTTTCACCGCTTTCCTGAGATTTTAATCGTTCTAAATCGTTTTTTCTGTTACACTAGTAAAAAGGGTATTTTTTTATGGAGGGAACTACTATGGAACTAAATTGGTCACTTTATGATTTGCAGAAAAGAGAAATGGTAAGCACTTTTCCGACAGTAGAAGATATTTCGTTAAGCGAGCAAATCGTAGGACAGCTAAGCGAAAACAGAGAGGCACGTTGGGAAGTAGAATTGTTCCCATTTGGCTTAGAAATCACAGAGGATTACATTCATTTCAACATCGTCCTCGCTAATTTTCTGGACGTACAGGTGCAGAAAGTCGTGTTTTCCTTTAACATCACGGTAGGTGGCAGAACGATTGGAACACCGTATTTCGATGCTGGAAAAGATGATATTGGCATGATTGAGCCGGAAATTGGAATTATTCAACGCTTTACCTTCGAAAATCCAGGCTTCCGAACTGGAACAACAGACGATTACGTATTCAATGCAACCTATCGCTATGTGTACAAAGAAGAAGAATTCTGGCGTCTATCCGAGCTCGAATATATCGTGGACGGCAAAAAAATGAACTTGTTCTGAGGAGTTGAAGAATGAAAAAACAAGTAAGTGGATTTATCATGTTATTTTTAGGAGCAACAATGCTTCCTAATTTTAGTAGTTTTCTATATAGTTGGGCATTAAATGGCTCAGATTTTGAACCAAATTGGGTACTGTGGGCAACGCTTAGCTTAACCGTCCTACTATTCTTTTTTGGCATACTAACATTACTCGAAAAAACAATACTACTCGCTAATTTGCTAATTTTACTAGGTTATAGCGTTTTTCAAAGCTGGGTGTTATGGCAAAATCAATTCGAACCATGGATTAAAAATGGAGAAATGGGCTTGATAGATTACTCTCGGCTCATCACGCTTCTAGTCGCACTAATCGGGGTTGTCTATCTCTTCATCAAGACACCAGAAAAAGCAACAGTCGTATCTACCAATTGGCAAAGAAAGTGGCGCTGGGCAGGCGTGTTTTTCGCAATAATTGGTTTAGGCGTCTCCATCACATTAGCCGTCATCGTCCTATCAGGCGAAGAATTTTTCTTCACGACACCGTTTGATGCTTATTTAGGAATCGGCATGGCATTTTTCTTCCTACTAGCCGTTGTATTCGGATTTAGAAAGCCAAATGCATTCATTACAGCACCATTACTTGGTCTATCTTTCAACTTTTTCACAGAATACCTGTGGCTAGAACAGTTACTCCGCAAAATCGGTTCTCAAATTGGCGCCCAAATCGGCCAAGACGAAAATACGATTGTCGCGCTGAAACTAATCATTGGCACACTCGGCATCTTTGCCAGCCTATTTCTAATCATAGCGACACAAAAAAAGAAATTCGAAGCCTAATTCAGGTTCCAAATTTCTTTTTTTTCTTACCATTTTTTCCGTAAAAGCAACACAATCGCAGCGATAATCAAGATACCGCCAATCACAATCGTCCAAATCGAAAAGCTATCACCAGTGCTTGGTAGTTCAGTCATATTGACCGCATTCACCGTCTGAACCGGACCAAACTTCCAAAAAATCGCCCACGCGACGAAAAGTGTTGTAAACCCAGCAAGTATTTTCTGAAAAAATTTCATGTAGTTAACCTCCCATTTTCTTGGTCAAAATTTCTATATGGAGTCATTGCTAAAGCCTGACCGTTCCTAGCGAATGACGCTTCCTATCCATTATCAAATAAAAGCTTGTTTTTGTCAATGGCTATACCAATTTCAGAATTGGTACATTATATAAGGCTTGACGAACTATACAACTTTGAGGTATGATAATTTTGTTTCCTAGAGAAATTAAAAAGGAGGATCGCTCACAATTGAATAGAAGCGCCAGAACTAGAGCACGAGTCTCTAGTTGACGAGGAAGGGATTAATCGAAAATTCGGCGGGAGTCCCTCGGTTGTACATGCAATCGTGATGCCTTTGCTACAAACCATCAAGGTGACTTGGTGCACAGAGTGGAAAGGAACATGTGTTATCTCCATGGAAACGCGAAAGGAATACAGACAGCGGAATAGTCTGCCCTTTTTCAAAAAAATAGAGGGCTTGCATACAGGATAAGTCTGCCCTCAAATGGAGGATTTTATTATGTGCGGAATTGTAGGATTTATTGGGAAGAAGAATGCGAAAGAAGTTTTATTAGAGGGATTAGAAAAATTAGAATATCGTGGCTACGACTCAGCGGGGATTGCACTAAAATCACCAACTGGCGTACTAGTAGCGAAAGAAAAAGGCCGTATTGCAGATTTACGTTCAGAAGTACCAGCCGACGCTTTCGGTGAAATGGGAATTGGGCATACACGTTGGGCGACACACGGGAAGCCAAGTCATGCTAATGCACATCCACATCAGAGCAAGTCAGGGCGCTACACGATGGTTCACAATGGCGTTATCGAGAACTATTCACTATTAACTGATCAATACCTAGCAGATGCTAGTTTTGAGAGTGATACGGATACAGAGGTCATCGTTTTGCTCATCGAAATGTTTGCAAACCAAGGCATGACAACAAAAGAAGCATTTACAAAGACGCTAAGCCTGCTTCACGGATCGTACGCGATTTGCCTGATAGATAACCAAGACAACGAAAACGCTCTACGCAGCGAAAAATAAAAGCCCGCTTCTTATCGGAAAAGGCAAAGATTTTAACGTCATTGCAAGTGACGCGATGGCAGTTATTCGCGAAACCGATCAATTCGTCGAAATCATGGATGAAGAAATTGTCCTTGTGAAACGTGATGGCGTGACAATCGAAACATTGGCTGGCGAAGAAATCGAGCGCGAAGCTTACACAGCTGAACTCGACGCATCCGATATCGAAAAAGGAACCTATCCACATTACATGCTAAAAGAAACAGACGAGCAACCGGCCGTTATCCGTAAAATTATCCAAGCTTACCAAAACGAAGCGGGCGATGTAACCGTGAATCCGAAGATTGTCAAAGAACTACTAGACACGGATCGCATCCACATCGTTGCATGCGGAACGAGCTATCACGCAGGACTTGTCGGCAAAAACCTAATCGAAAAATTAGCAGAAGTACCCGTCGAAGTCCACGTGTCTAGCGAATTTGGCTACAACATGCCGCTTCTAACGGAGAAGCCACTATTCATTTTTATTACGCAAAGTGGTGAAACAGCAGACAGCCGCCAAGTATTGGTGAAAATCAAAGAACTAGGCTATCGTTCGCTCACAATCACGAATGTACCAGGCTCAACACTGGATCGCGAAGCAGACAACACGATGTATCTGCATGCAGGCCCAGAAATCGCTGTAGCGTCCACAAAAGCCTATACAGCACAAATAGCTGCTCTATCAATTTTGGCGACTGTAGTAGGCCGTGAGAAGGGTCTAAGCATGGCTATAGATTTTGACTTAATTGTAGAACTAGGCATTGTCGCAAACGCAATGGAAACACTAGTTGATAGTAAGGAAACCATCGAGCATATCGCTGGAGAATATTTAGCAACAACCCGCAATGCCTTTTTCCTTGGCCGCCATGTCGATTATTTCGTAGCTATGGAAGCCGCGCTGAAACTAAAAGAAATCTCGTATATACAAGCAGAAGGTTTTGCAAGTGGTGAGCTGAAGCACGGAACGATTGCCTTGATTGAAGACGGCACACCAGTTCTTGCTCTAATCACCCAAGAAAACATCAACTGGAATATTCGAGGTAATGTCAAAGAAGTACTAGCACGTGGGGCTAACGCTTGTATCTTGTCGATGGAAGGCGTGAATCAACCAGGCGATCAATTCGTCATTCCAAAAGTTCACGAACTCCTAACACCACTAGCAAGCGTAGTACCGTGTCAATTATTGGCCTACTACGCAGCGCTTCACCGTGGTTGCGATGTAGATAAACCACGTAACTTAGCAAAAAGTGTCACAGTAGAATAAATAATAAGGATGTAGATAACGTATCTGATACGCAATCTACATTCTTATTTTGTTACTTATTATCTTCCTTTTTGGGAGGAGGGGTCTGTTTGAAATAAAACTGTTTCGGTGTTTTCTCGTACTTAGGTTTGACCTTGTTCTTCATAAACTGATCCATTTGTTTATCAATGGCGACCCAACCCCGCCATGATAAATGAATCGTATCCTCCAAGAAATAAGGAGTATCACTGTAATTCGACATATCATAATAATGGAAACCTTGCTCTGTTACCTGTTTCCCAGATTTATCGTAGTACTTCTGTAACTTCTCACGAGACGCACCAATATAGTCGTACCAAGGCCCGTTTACAGGAGGATTAACGAAAAGAACATCGGCACCAACCTCTTTAAAAGCATCCATGACAAGTTGCAAATCACTATACTCAGGGGATTCATCATAACTTAAATTCGTACGGCTATCCTTCAACTGATTAATCGTAGGCTCTAATTTCTTCTTATAATAAGAATCCTTAATAAAAAATGGATTCGCGCCCACTTTGGTTTCACCTGTTTTTGTTGCTAATTCATCTAATTTCGTATAATCCAATGCGTCGGGAAGCAACTTCAAGTTTTTCTGAACTTTCTCTTCACGAGAACCTTGAATAAACTTGGAATCTAAATCATCTTTTCGTTGCAAAATCTTCACTTGCGTTGCGGCTGCAGTTTTTGTAAATGTATCGACCTCGGTTTTTGGTCCAGGAGATGCGATACTTTCCAGCAATGCCGCCAAAGTGGTATCATTTTTAACGACTTTATAACTTAGTAATCTACGTGCTGCGTATCTTCTTTCAGCAGTAGACCGTTCATCTGACATTGCAAATTTATAAGCTTGAAGTGGCGAGAAATTCCCACCGAAATGTCCATCATCGACACCAGCTGGTTGGAACCATTGTGGTGATAAAATAAACACGACTTTCTTGTCTTTTAGATCATTGCCCATCGCTTTTATATCTAAATAATGCGAAAGGGATTGTGTACCAGGACGACCAATAAGAAATGGCGTATAGCCACGATTATATTTCTCTGTAAAGACATTCGGGTGGAATTGATCCACACGTGATAGCTCTGAGGAACCGAAAATAGGCACGTAGGTTTTATCTGTCGCGAGCATTTTTTTGTTGAATGGCAACACCTTGCACGACAACCGGGTTCATAGAAGTAGCGCTTTTTTTGACAGTATTAGTCGACACACCACCAAAAATTGAACTAGGGCCAAACAGGATGAACAAGAACACAGCCCCTGCAATAAGCAAAGGCCCAAATGTCATCCAGATTTTCTTTTTCATTTTAATTCCTCAAGTTTAGCGATGATTTGATCTGGAGTTGCCCACTCATCACGATCAAATTCCGAAACAGGAACAGTGATGCCTAAGCGCGATTCTACTTCTATTAATAACTGAACGGTTGCCATCGAATCGAGTAGTCCTTCATCAAACAGATGTACCGATGTGTTTTCCACAACTTCCTCTGATTCTGTAATCTCTTCTAAAATCTCTAATACGTCTTCGCGAAATGCCATAATATTTTACCACCTTATCATTTTATTTAAAAACTAATTTTGTCAAAAATACCTGAGAAAATCAGGAAGCCAAAGCAGACGAATTGGAATGTAATCACAATACCAATCACGTTGGTGACTTTATTTTTCGGATAGAATTTCTTTTTCTTATTCCAGCGTTCAAAGAGGTCAAATCCGACAATCAACGCCGCCTGATAGAGCCCATAAACGATGTAATACCAGTGAAGTCCGTGCCACATACCCATAATCAAAAAATTCACGAAGTAGGCAATATAAGCAACGGTAAACTTACTCTTAAAAAAACTTCTTCTTCGTCATCCAGAAAACCAGACGCATAAACACGAAATCGCGGAACCAGAAAGATAGCGTCATGTGCCAGCGATTCCAGAACTCTTTAATATTACGACTCGCGAATGGTTTGTTAAAGTTCATCGGTGTCTGAACACCCATCAAGTAACTAACCCCAACCGCAAAAGCACTGTAACCTGCGAAATCAAAGAACAAATACATACTATAGGCATACATATAACCAACCAAGCTCCAGCCAAATTGAACGTGATGGTGGAGATTATACTCAAGACCAGTTATGGCATTGGTTTGAATCACATAAGCAATAATAAATTTATATAGAAAACCTAAGAAAATAAGGAAAATACCACGATTAAGTAAATTTGCGTATTTATCAGGATCTATAGGTGAGTCGGCTTCTTTTTTAAAGCGACGGAAGCGATCAATAGGGCCAGATGACAGCGTCGGGAAGAACAGTAGGAAGTTAATGAAATCCCACGAGTTTAGCTCTTTAATCAATCCATCACGCGTCTCCATAATCATTTGCGCGGCTTTAAAAGTTAAGTACGATATCCCGAGAAAACCAATCATCGTTGTGTTCGCTGCGAGTAACGGCTGTACTTTTACAAGGAAGAGCGGCAAGATGGAAAGAATGAGTGCAAGTACGAAAATGCCGCCATGATTGCTTTTCTGCCGATAATTAAAGTAAAGTCTTACGAGCGCTAATTGCCAAAATACGAATACGATCAAGGCAATAGCTTGAATCGTGTTGCTAGCAAACATCATGTAAATGAAGACCAGTGTCACAAAAGCATTGTAAACAGGCATTCTTTTACCGAGTAAGCCAGCAATCACAATCGGTGCTAAAAAGGCGAACAATACTGCAAAATAGAGTATTGATCCGTATGGCGTTGTCATGTGTTCACCTCACTGGAAAGCTGCTTGCGGTCAATTTTGCCATTCATCGTTAGTGGGAGTTCCTCTTTGTACATCCATTTACGTGGAATCATATAGCTGGGCATCGATTCTGCGAGTTCTTTTTTGATAGCCGCGCTTAATTTATATTCCTTCTCAAAATCGTGCTCAGAAGGGACTACGAAAGCAACTAAACCATCCACCTTACCCTCACGCATTTTCGGAACGACAATACAAGAGCGAATGTAGCTTACTTCTTTTAAATTATTTTCAATATCTTCCAGCTCGATGCGATATCCATGTAGCTTAATCTGAAAATCAAGCCGCCCTTGGAAAAAGAGCATGCCGTCAATAATTGTACCGCAATCACCAGTTTTGTAAGCTTGAAATGGCTCATCCGTATAAAAAACAGCATCCGTTTTCTCTGGCTCATTGAGATAACCTTTCGAAACGCTAGGACCGATCAGGACGATTTCTCCTTTTTCTCCATTTGGAACCGGCAAACCATCCTCATCCAAAATAGCGAGTCTCGTGTCGGGCTTAATACGTCCAAGCGGCAGGCTAGGATACGTGTTGACATTACTCTCATCAATCACCACATTTGTCACAGCAACGGTCGCCTCAGTAGGTCCATACGTGTTGTATACTGTAGCTCTTGGGAAGCGAGTAATAAGCATCTGAGCAGTCTCTTTTGTCAAAACTTCCCCACAGAACAGGAAGTGTGTAATGGATGGATTGTTTTCTCCATTAAAATTCTGATCCATCAAGCAAATATCAACGAAAGAGGGTGTGGAAACCCAAACATTGACTTCTAAGCTGGGGATAGTCTCGTACAAACTCTTTAAATTAGCGCTGACTGTTTTATCTAGCGGTACAAGCGTTCCACCAGCAAGTAAACAAGGATAAAGATCCATAACCGATAAGTCAAACGAGTAGGGCGCTTGGTTGAGGAAACGAGTACCTTCTTGAATTTGGAAATCTTGGAGTATCCAGTTCGTAAAGCTCACGAGATTGTTATGACTGATTTGTACACCTTTCGGAACGCCTGTACTTCCCGATGTAAAAATGATGTAATAATTATCTTCTGCTTTCACAAAGTGTGAATCCTCAGGTGCTTGTCCAGTAGTACGCTTGATGATTCCTTCTAGTTGTTCCGAATCGATAGTACTCACTCCCGCAATTTTTGCCTCGGCTGGTAAATCAGCTGTGCAAAGAATGAAGCTTGGCTGCGCGACCTCAGTTATCTGCTTGATGCGATCTGCTGGCATGGAAGCATCGATTGGGACATAAGCGCGCCCAGATTTAGAACAAGCCAGGAAAGCAACAATTTGTGAAGCATCCATATGTCCATAAACTAAAATAGGTGCAAAATCATCATCTAGTTCTTGCAGTAAAAAGACCGCTAATGCGTCTGATTGTTCTTTCAGTTCATGGTATGTCAAGGACTCGCCATTGTAGTCATAACAAGATTTATTCGGTGTCTTAAGCGCCCATTCATCAATACGTTCATTAATAGAAGTGGTGAAAAAAGATACACTCATTCGTAATCGCCTCTTTTCTTTTAAAATTCATTATAAATAAATGTGGTGTCGTTCGGATTTTTGAAGCCATAGAACCAAAGCAAGCCGAGTAAAACAACCAGATAAAATAACGTTTTCCAGATAAAAATAGCTGTTGGATGGAACATCGCTGTTTTCCATTTCTTCATGTCGCATATCACCTCGTATATTTCTTTAATATTACAAATGTTAAAGTAGAGTGTCATGTATTTATATAATGTAACGCATTTGCTTTGAAATGTCCAATTACATTTTTGTAAGGTTGTGTAAGGGGTACTACAGGAGTGCCTAAATTAGCTTTTTCAGAACGAAATGTAGGTGAAAATACTCTTTTAAAAGTATAGAAAAATACACCAGATTACCAGTTAAGTCAAATAATAGCTTTCTAAAGCGATTTCTACAGCATTTAGAGCTGAAATTATGAACTTTTTGTGAATTTTTCTAAAGAGCTTTGTTTTTCCAATTAAAGGTCTTTTATATCTGTTAATTGGTATTTAAATGCTCCAATATGTCGTCCTGTAATATGACTATTTAAGAGAATATAGGATACGGCTATGCGAATCATTGGAAATTATATATAATGTAGGGAGTATGAATTTTTTGAGGGGGCTAGTAGTAGTGAATACCAAGCAAATTGCGGGAGAAAAAGCATGTGAGTATATTCAAGATGGTATGGTTGTTGGGTTAGGAACGGGATCAACAGCCTACTACATGATTCAAAAACTAGGTGAACGAGTAGCAGAGGGCCTAAATGTGACAGGTGTTGTTACTTCCAAAGCAACGGAAAAACTAGCATTGAAACGTAATATTCCCTTGATGGACTTGAACGATGTCACGGAAATCGATTTGACTATCGATGGAGCGGATGAAGTAGATGCAGTGTTTCGAGGCATAAAAGGTGGAGGTGGGGCTCTTTTATTTGAAAAACTTGTCGCCCATGCGTCGAAAAAAAAGTATCTGGGTTGTCGGCGAAGATAAAGTTGTTGCAACGTTGGGAGCCTTTCCGCTGCCTGTTGAAGTAGTACCATTTGGTTACAAGCAAGTAGAGCGCCAATTGGAAGTTAGAGGTTATAATCCAGTGTTACGTCATCATGAGGATGGTAGTATTTATGTGACGGATAGCCAAAACTATATTTTAGATTTACAAATGAAAGAAATAACGAATCCAGAAGACCTGAACGATTGGTTAAACAATCTACCAGGTGTTGTGGAAAATGGTTTATTTTTAAACTATGCTACCTCTGTTGTCATCGGCTTTTCAGATGGTAGCGTTGAGGTTCGCGATAAATAAAATAAAATCGGCATGTCCAATTCGACATGCCGATTTTATTTTAGCTATTGTGATTTCATTCTAATTAATAGATTGGTAAAATGAGTAATAATAATAAATTAAAAGTCCAATGCGAAACAATTAAGAGTGATAAACTTGGGCGTTTGATGTAGATAAATCCCCAGTATATAGATGCTAAAGTTGCTGCTAGGGCAATGATGAAATTGCCACTGAACAACATGAAAGCACCGTTCAATGCAGCCATTATGAAGACGGCAACCCACGGAATTAAGTCATGCTCTAATCGTTTTAATACAAAGCCACGCCAGAAAATTTCTTCTCCAGGAACAATGGCAACAACAAGTAATAACCAAATGAGCAATGATTCAGGTTCATACTTTCCATATCCTTTCGCAACAAGCATATCGAAATTACCTGGAATAAATTTCAGTAGAAGTGCCCCAATATAAAACAAGATATAAAGGATAATACCACTAAAAATGCCTGGGATTATATTTTTTAGAATAGAAAATTGTTTTTTTAATTCATCATTTAATACGACCCAACTAATAAGAAATAGCATGGAAGCGCCATATAAGTACCAGAATACAGAAGCGTATTCAAAGGTGACATACATTAATCCCGCTGCTAATAAGATGCCTAAATAAAGGCGGTAATCAATCTTGCTGCTTTTCAATTTTTCCACCTCTTTACTCCATTACCATCTATGAATACTTTAATGGAAAAGAACATATTTAGCAACAAGGAACTCTTTTAAATGGATGTTTTTTTATAATTGATTGTAGTTTTGGTGAAATCATTTATAATTAGGGAATAGGAGTTGATTGCTTTCATGGTAGAAAAAAGATTTCGATTTTTCGTTTGGCTCTATATGGCCCTCTTTTTCGTTGCAGTGATATTGATTGTTTTGAACGTATTGCCACTTCGCTTAACTGAGATTCATGCCTTGTTCTTTATTGTTTCGGGTGTTTTTGCAGTTATATTTTTAATTCTGCAATATGGGAAAGGACTTGGGTCGGCGATTACGATACTCATTTTTGCGGTCAGTACGAGTATTGAATGGATGCAAACAAGTCTAACAAATGCTGGACAGCAAAACGATGTTACGACAGATTTTGGACTGGTTATCAATGGAATACCTGTTGCGTTTGGATTTATTTGGCTAGTTCTGATTGTTGGAACGCACGTTATTTCCCGGGAAATAACGTTGAAAATTAAAATAGATTGGATTCGTGGAGGTATCTACGCGATTATTGCGGCTACAATGGTGATGGTATTTGAAATGCTGATAGAACCTGTTGCGATGCAAGTGAAGCAGTCCGCGCTAGATAGTCCGACATTGACGATTATTCAAATGACAGATGCAGCGAATTGGTGGACGCTAGGGCTTATTCTTCATTTGATGATTTACTTCATGCTTAGCTTAACGGATCAGTGGGGCAAACTGCATTTCCCAACGCTGAAATCGGAACTTGTCCTCGTTTATTGGATTGTTCTCTCATTCTTCCTTGTGTTAGGCTATTTTATGGGATTATGGAGTATTTTACTCGTGACTTTGATAGGAAATATCCTATTTACGGTCTGTTATTACCTTAGTTTAGAAAGCGATACGAAGAAAAAAAACTGTTGCATGAGTGTAATTGCAGCAGTTTTTTTTGTGATTAAGTATTTTCTTTATTGAACTGACGAACGACGATATTGGCACTTTCTAAGATGAATGGAAGGCTATTTGCTGGATGTGTCGCACCGCCCACGATTTTCATATTTTTGATGGCTGGTATTTTATTCGGTCGAAATGGGCCTAGCTGTGATAAGTTATGTGTCAGGTTGAAGATAGCGCCTTTGAAAATATGATAATCATTTTCCCAATCGTATGGCGTGATAATTTTTTCTGTGAGGATATGGGACTCTAAATCAGTTAAGCCAAGTTTCTTCTCAATAGTTTTTTAAAACAAGTTGACGCATCGCAGAGCTTTCTTTTTTCCAATCAATCGTGCTGTTGTTGTTAGGAACAGGTACTAGAATGCGCAGTGTGGACATATCTTTTGGTGCCATTGTTTTATCGACAGCGGTGGGGTATGTGATATGGATAGACAAATCTTCAGGAATGATTCGTTGGCGCATAATTTTGTCCATATGACTACGAAAATCACTCGGAAATAGAACGGTATGAACATTTAGAGGAAGCGTTGTGTCTAAACCGAGATACATGGCAAAACCAGAACAAGAATATTTTTTTTTGATTCAATTTTTTAAGGTTAACAGGTGCTTTTGTATTAGAAAAGAGATGGCTCATTGTGTAGGCATAGTCTGCATTCAGAAAGAAATAATCGCCTTCCACTAACTCTCCGTTTTCGAGTGTAATGGAGGTGATGGTTTTGGAAGCTGTATTTATTTGCTGGACCTGTTGATTCAGGTGAATTTTTCCACCGTTCTCCTGTACGATTTCACTCATGGCTTGAGTGAGACGATTGATGCCACCGACAATATGAAAAATGCCAAAATAGTGCTCAGCAAACGGAATGACAGAAAAGGCACCGGGCGTTTCCCAAGGCGACATTCCTAAAAATTTCGTTTCAAATGAAAAAGCTAGGCGTAACCGCTTATCCTCAAAGTACTTGGCGAGTTCATCGATTAAATGATTCCCAAGGGTGAGACTAGGAAGCGCTCGTAATGTCCGCATTCGGAAGATAGACCAAAGCGATGTGAAAGGTTCTTGCCATAAAGGTAGCAGGTAAATCATTTTCTTGGCATTATCATGCATAAAACGATCATAGTGTTCCTCCTCACCTGGGAAAAAACGAGCAATTTCATTTTTCGTTTTGTCGCGATTAGAAGAAGGGCTAAAAATAATGTCTTCTATATAGAGACTATAAAGAGGATCTAGTGAAACAAGTTTGATGTAATCTTGAATATTGCGGTTACAGTCTGCAAATAGGGCTGTCAGTACATTCGGCATATTTAAAGCGGTAGGCCCTAAGTCAAAAGAGAAACCGTCCTGTTTTAAAAGTGCTGTTCTTCCACCAATTTCAGATGCTTTTTCATAAATATGTACGTCGTGACCTTGTTCTGTGAGTTGCATGGCGGTCGCTAATCCACCTGGACCTGCGCCGATGATAACGATTTTTTTTGACATGTTTGTTCACTCCAATTAGCGGTTTTTGCACAAAAAAAACACGAAGGTATAATGAACCATCTTAAAAATGGGATTATAGACCTTTGTGCAAAGGATTGTGGAAATACATAAGCCAGTTTTTTATGAAAGCCATTTTCTGACATAGTACGCCGAATTATTTTTATTATCACTATTTTTATTTTTCTTTCGCCTATTGAATGGATGATCTTGTACTTTTTGTGATTGACCACAGTTTTTTTCTTCAATAGCTAGATTTTTGAAATTTTCCATTAGTGTTAAGTCTACAATGACAGAGTTTTCGTTTATTTTCTCAACGACACCTGTCAGGCCATCTTTGAACTCGATAATGTCTCCTACTTGTGCTTTTGCCATGTTTATCACTCCCGATTCATAGAAACGTTAATAAAAGCAATTCACTAAATATAAAACTTTGTCTCCATTTTGCCTGAAAGATGATGGGAATGCAAATGAAAGACCTTGTAAGCGTTGTGAAAATGTCTGAAATTGGTCACGTTTACCACTAAATGATAGCGGTTTTAAAGAAAATACGTGAATTCATCATAAATTTGAATTAAATAGTTGTGTCAGGTGCGAAAACATGGTAATGTTTTTTAATTGAGGGATAGTCTTTTTTTTGCTGAATTTTTTTTTTAGTGAGAAAAGTCACAATAAAATTTCTTATATGAAGGAGAATGTAAATTATGGAACAAGCAAGCTTTGTAGTAATCGATGAAACAGGAATCCACGCACGCCCAGCAACTCTTTTAGTTCAAGCGGCAAGCAAATACAGCTCGGATGTACAAATTGAGTACACTGGCAAAAAAGTTAACTTGAAATCAATCATGGGCGTTATGTCTTTAGGTATTGGTAAAGGCGCTGACATCACAATTTACGCTGAAGGTAGCGACGAGAAAGACGCAATCGTGGGTCTAACAGAAGTGCTTAAAAAAGAAGGCTTGGCTGAGTAATGGTTAAGGAATTAAAAGGTATCGCAGCATCCGATGGTATCGCTATCGCGAAAGCTTATTTATTAGTGGAACCAGACTTGTCTTTTGACAAAACGGAAGTTGCTGATACAGAAGCCGAAGTTAAACGTTTTCAGGATGCAGTTGCAGTTTCTGGATCGGAGCTTGGCAAAATTCGTGATATCGCGAAGGAAAGCTTAGGCGAAGATAAAGCTCAAATTTTTGATGCGCATCTTTTGGTTCTAAATGATCCAGAACTTATTACACCGATTTCTGAAAATATCACCAACAATAAAGTAAACGCAGAATCTGCTTTACAAGAAACAACAGACATGTTTATTGGCATGTTTGAATCGATGGATAACGAGTACATGCGCGAGCGTGCGGCTGATATTCGTGATGTTCGCAAGCGTGTTTTATCGCATCTGTTGAACGTAACGATTCCAAATCCTGCGCTAATTGACGAAGAAGTAGTTGTAGTCGCTAAAGACTTGACACCTTCCGATACGGCGCAATTGAACCGTAATTTCGTTAAAGGTTTCGTAACAGATATCGGCGGACGTACTTCTCACTCGGCAATCATGGCGCGTTCACTAGAAATTCCTGCTGTTGTAGGTACTGGTGAAATCACGCATGATACGAAAGAAGGACAAATGATTATTGTGGATGGCTTGGAAGGCAATGTTATCATTGACCCAACGGCTGACCAAATCGCTCATTATGAAAAAGTGAAATCTGATTTTGCGGCGCAACAAGCAGAATGGAATAAGCTTAAAAACGAAGCAACTGTTTCTAAAGATGGTCATCATGTGGAACTTGGCGCCAACATTGGTACGCCAGAAGATCTGACAGGTGTAATCGCGAACGGTGGAGAAGCAGTCGGACTTTATCGTACAGAATTCTTGTACATGGGTCGTGATAACTTCCCAACCGAAGAAGAGCAATATGAAGCTTATAAAGCCGTACTTTCTGGTATGGACGGAAAAGCTGTGGTTGTTCGTACACTCGATATTGGTGGCGATAAAACGTTACCGTACCTTGATTTGCCACATGAAATGAATCCATTCCTTGGTTTCCGTGCGATTCGTTTATGTTTTGCGAACAAAGATTTATTCCGTACGCAATTACGTGCTTTACTGCGCGCAAGTGTTCACGGCAATCTAAAAATCATGTTCCCGATGATTGCTACAGTTAATGAATTCCGCCAAGCCAAAGCACTTTTGGAAGACGCGAAGAAAGAACTTTTAGCAGAAGGTGTGGCAGTTTCTGACACAATCGAACTTGGTATTATGATTGAAATTCCAGCAGCGGCGATTCTAGCGGATCAGTTTGCGAAGGAAGTTGATTTCTTTAGTATCGGAACAAACGATTTAATCCAATATACAATGGCGGCAGACCGCATGAACGAACAGGTTTCCTACTTGTACCAACCTTACAATCCTTCTATTCTACGCCTTGTGAAAATGGTTATTGACGCAGCGCATAAAGAAGGCAAATGGGCTGGTATGTGTGGCGAGATGGCTGGCGATCAAACGGCTGTACCATTACTACTTGGTATGGGCTTAGATGAGTTCTCTATGAGCGCGTCAAGCATCCTTAAATCACGTTCTCTGATCAAACGCTTAGATCGTACAGAAATGGCGAAATTAGCGGAAGAAGCATTACAACAAGCGACAGAAGAAGATGTTGTGGTGTTAGTAAATAAATACACAGCTGAATAAGTCAGTCAGCGAACCGACAAACGATCATCTGCGTCGTTAAAGGCTCTGTTCCGGTGCTCATGTACAAATCGTACATTCCGCTCCGGTACTCGCCTTTGCTTAGCAGCTAATCATTTGTCGGCCCGCTGACAGTTTGGCGAATCAGAAATGGTTTGCGTATTGACACGAATGCCCGGGGATGATTCCTCGGGTTTTTCTTTGTGTCGATGTATGTGAAATGATGAAATCTGTCGACCGTCAGTAGTGCAAAAACTATAGGGCATCGACAGATTTGTTGTAATGCCTGGTATCAAATGGTTTAACGTAGTTTTGAGGCGGGGAGATGTAAGGTTAGATAGGTGAAAAACGTAGATTTAGTATCGGTCGACAGAATGGAGGTCTTAAGGTATGATGGGAGTAGGGCTAAAAAGTCACGGGTTTTTATCTAAGTAATGTGAAATGTAAAGATAGAACACCAGCCGATAGACTGAATAAATGGTGTCTGTTTTTATCTAAGTAATGTGAAATGTAAAGCAAATTAAGGCATTAGGATTAAGTTTTTAAGAAGGAGTTTTTATCCAAATAACTTAAACCCGACCGCTCCTATTTGCAATTTCCCCAAACCAGATGTAAACTTTGTCTATACGAAAAGTGAACGACTAAAGGAGGAATTTCTGAATGAAGAAAATAGGGTTTGTTGGTGTCGGGGTCATGGGTACAAGCATGATTCAGAATTTGATGAAGGCTGGTTTTGAGGTACATATTTATACGAGAACGAAATCAAAGGCGGATGCGGTTATTCAAGCTGGAGCGATTTGGTATGATACACCGCAAGCGTTGGCGCCGAACGTGGACGTGCTGATTACGATGGTTGGTTATCCAACAGATGTCGAGCAGCTGTACTTGGCGGAGGACGGATTTTTGATCAACGCTTCGTTCTGGAGCTTTTGCAATCGATATGACGACTTCTTCGCCGAATCTTGCTAAACACATTGCGGAAGAGGGCAAGGCGGCTAGTATTGCGGTGCTTGATGCGCCCGTTTCTGGCGGTGATATTGGTGCAAAAAATGGAACGCTTACCATTATGGTTGGTGGGCAAGAACAGGATTTTGCGGCAGTCGAACCGGTTTTGAAAGCGATGGGGCAGAGTGTTATTTTGCAAGGGGCACCGGGGGCTGGTCAGCATACAAAAATGGTGAACCAAATCGCGATTGCATCAAACATGATTGGTGTCACCGAAGCGATTGTTTACGCGAAAAAAGCGGGTCTGGATCCTGAGAAAGTTTTGGCGTCGATATCGGGTGGCGCGGCAGGAAGTTGGTCGTTATCGAACTTGATTCCGCGTGTACTAAAAGACGATTATTCGCCGGGATTCTTCATCAAACACTTCATCAAAGATATGCGAATTGCGCTGGATGAGGCAAAACAAATGGGTCTGGAGCTACCGGGACTTGCGATGGCGGAACAAATGTATCAGCAGTTGGCGGAGTCTGGGTTTGCGGATAATGGGACACAAGCTTTAATTAAATACTACGAAAAATAAATAAAAAAAAGCTCTGTGCGTAACGCGAAATGTGGCGTCATGTACAGAGCTTTTATTATGCGTATTTTTCCATGAATGTATGCATCCGATCCATCGCTTCAGCTAACTGGCTGAACGATGCAGCAAAGGAAAGCCGGAAGTAACGATCGCCTTTTTCTGAAAAAGAAGAGCCAGGAACAACGGCTACTTTGGCGACCTCTGCCAGCTCAATTGCCCAGTCAAATGAATTTTGCGGAACAGAATCGGGTAGTTTTGCAAAGAAGTAGAAAGCGCCGTCGGGTTCGATAATCGAAAAGCCCATTTTAGTGAGTCGATCCTGAACAAAACCCGCGCGCGTATTGTATTCTGTACGCATTTGGACGGCATCATCTTTACCATGCACCAGCGCTTCTTCAGCGGCCTTCTGAGAGATCGAGGACGCACACGTTACGGAATATTGGTGAACCTTAATCATTTGGCTTGTAATCGCTTCAGGAGCCATTAAAAAGCCGATACGCCAACCGATCATCGCGTGGGATTTGGAAAGCCCGTTGATGACAATCGTCTGTTCGCGAATCATCGTGGCAATCGAGGTATGCGTTCCAAAGAAAGTCAGCTCGCTATAAATCTCATCTGCAATGACAAAAATACCAGTTTCGCGAACAACCTCGGCAATTTGCTCTAACTCCTCAAGTGTCAATGTCACACCAGTAGGATTAGACGGATACGGCAAAATGAGTGCTTTCGTTTTTGGCGTAATCGACGCACGTAATTGTTCAGCTGTTAATTTGAAAGCCGTCTCGGTCGTATCGATTTTGATAGCTTTAGCCTCCATCAAATGAATTAATGGCTCATATCCAGGATAAATCGGGTCTGGCAACAAGACCTCATCACCAGCCTCTAAAATCGTTTGTAGCGCTACATTAATTGCTTCTGTTGCGCCCACTGTCACAATAATTTCGTTCGTACTATAGGACAAATCGTATTTATCGTGAAAATAAGCAGAAGCCGCTTGCAAAAGTTCCGGAGTACCCGCGTTTGGTGTATAATTCGTGAAATCGTTGTTAATCGCTTCTATTGCCGCCTGTTTTACGTGCATAGGCGTTGGGAAATCAGGCTCTCCAAGCGTTAACTTGATCATATCGGGAATCCCCGCAACACGTGTATTAAATTTCCGAATACCACTAATTTCAATTTCTTGCACAGACTGTCGTAATTGTTTTGACATGGATAGACTCCCTTTCTATAAAACATCAAAATTATTTCTTCGGATAAGACGTAACTCTTGATTTATTGAGGTTATGCTCAAAACGTAATATTTAGCGGAAATATGGGGAGGCATTCTCATAAAACGCAGATTTTTTGAGAGGATCTGGCTTCACACCAGTGTAGTTCTCGAGCGTTGTCTTGGCATGTGACAACGACATTCTGACTTGATTCGTTGTTTTAATTGGTTGCATAGTCCCAAGGTGTGGTAGGTCTTTCATATCTTGTTTTTGCGGTGGAAGATGAAACAGAAAACCGTGGCAATCAATAAGAAGATTAGAGTGTTGGTAGGACTTTTTCGGGTTGTTTGAAAATTGTAGACCTAGCTTTTTTGCTTGGCCTTCTGTTAATAGTTTTTCAATCGCGGCTTTCTTCAATTGATAAAGATAGCGTGGATCGATTGCGGCTTTGCTATGGCGATTCACAATAAAGATCGCTTCGGCAATTTTTTTTGCTCGCATAATTCATTGTATCCCTCCTTTCCAGTTATAACTAATTATACCGGAAAACGCGTGGAGAAAAAAGGGAAACTAGAGAAAAAAAATCAAAAAAAATCGTAAATGTGTCGGCAATTTTGCCCATTTCGTTAAATAATGCAACATTTCTTGAATAATCGGACAATTTTTTTTTGAGAAGACTTGTGTTCTGCTAAAAATTCGAGTATACTATCAATAATGATAATCATTTTCAATTAGGGAATGATGTTAACGTTTTGGAAGGGGCTTGATGGAATTTGAATAAAACAGGCAAAGTAGAATCATTTTATTTCCCAACAAAAGACGGGATGTTAAAATTGCATGTATATGGTTTTAATCCAGTTGGTTCCTGGGGCGAAGTTTACACAACCCTGAATGAACAAACAGTGTGCGTGAAAGGCTTTCATCGTCAAAAAACAATTATGCGTTCAGTGAAAATGATGCTGGATACGAATATAAATAAGAAACAAGGTTGATTTTGTGTTTAGTTATGTGAGTAAATTGGATATAGTTTTGAGGAAAGGCGTGAAATGAGGGATTGTGACCTTTGATTTTGCGTTTTTTTTTGTAGTTTGGAGGAAAAATAGGTTTCAAGGAATGGGATAGGAGGAAAGCAGTAATAAGGAGTCGAAAATTATTTGTTTATTATAAATTTTACAGAACGCTTGCTAAATAGGTGTAAGGTGCGATAAAATCTGTTAGTACGGTTTAAATAAATGATAATCGGGTGGTTGAATAGAGAGGAGAATGTACAATGTCTCAGTTATTGGGAATTATTCAACGTTTACAAGCAATGCAAGAGGATGACACAGCGGACACGCAATCGCGAAGATTCGAAAAAGATGGAGAGCCGTTGTGTGAAGTACGTTATTTCCACGCTTCAAATTCTTATGAAATTGAAATTTACGGAGATAAAAATAAATATCAATTCGATGATATTGATATGACGACGCTAGAAATCTTCGAAATCCTGCAGTAAGCGACTAATACGAAACAAGACTAGTCTCCAGTGAAAAAATGAATAGTAACGGAAAGATTACCAAAGACGACAAACTCTGTTGCTTTTGGTAATCTTTTTGTCTGAAAAGCGGAAACAGCCCAGAAGAAAAGCGGAAACAGCCCGTTATGTTGATGAACTTTCAAACCGCCGTTTGGTTTGATTTAGTGAATCAATAGGCAGTGGAGCAAAGCGAGACTGACAACCTTTTATTTGCTAGGAGGCGCAGAGAAAACCTTCTTTTGGTTTTTGCGGAGGCACCGAAAATTCCGAGAGGGTGGCTGTTGGAGCTAGCCCGCGAAACAAGGATAAGTAAGAGGAACAAAGCGTTCCCGCGCCCAAAATGGCCGAACATGAACAACCGCAAAACAAAGTCTAAATAAGCAAAAACCCATACATAGCTTTACATAAATTTCGTCAGCGAGAAAACCTGCTGTGTAGATACCGAACATGGTTCAGCGTATGGATTGCATATTGAGGCTTTAAATCGGCAAGTGATCCCTCATAAAAACCTCAACAATTTCCCGATCCCCAACATCCATCCCTTTAGAAACACCAGCCTTTATGGTAAAATAGACATGAACAGGTTTGAACGATTCACTTTTAGGCTAAATATACAAAGGATTAGAATAGCAAGCGCTATCCCTAAACGTTTGAAGCCAATTTTCAAACAGCCAATAAAGAACAGAGATGAGGGGGATTGTATGATCTCTAGTAGACTAGGAAATTTTTTGAATGACAAATTAGAAAATTATATTATATCCGCTGAAAAAGTAGCGCATGTACAAATGGGAAATAATTTAGAGCATGCCTTGTTAGTTTTAACAAAATGTGGATATTCCGTAATTCCCGTCTTAGATTTTGAATTTAAGTTGCATGGGTTAATTAGCTCGGCGATGATAACCGATTCGATTCTGGGAATGGAACGCATTGAATACGAGCGCTTGGAAGAATTGAAGGTAGAAGACGTGATGCAGACGAAAATCCCTGTTTTAACGAATGCACACGACATCGAAAAAATAGTGAAGTTACTTGTGGACAACCCGTTTATTTGTGTGGTCGATGAGGAAGGCGTTTTTGAAGGAATTATCACGAGGCATGTCATTTTAAAGCAAGTGCAACGCTATATTCACGAATAGATTGGAGAGAGTCGATTGATTGTCACAGAGTATGAATTATTAGTTTGCTTAGCGGCGGAATTAAATATGCGCAAAAGTGCTGAGAAGCTATTTCTGTCACAACCAGCGCTCTCCCAACGACTTCAAACGATTGAAAGTAGATGGGAAACCAAAATATTTTTACGCACACAAAAGGGTTTGTTATTGACGCCAGAAGGGGAAGCGATTGTTCAACATGCAGAGCGCGTGATTGAGCGTGAACGGCAGATTCAGGAACGTTTAGAGGCGCAAGATGGAATTGTTCGTGGAACGCTAAAAATCGCTTGTGCTAGCATTGTGGCCCAAATGTGGTTACCTCGTGTACTGAAGCAATTTATAGAAACGTATCCCGATGTGCATATTTCTGTTGTCACGGGTTGGAGTAGCGAAATTCACCAAACACTCGTCGATGGATCGGCACATGTTGGTATCGTTCGCGGAAATGTAGCTTGGAAAAGTATTCAAAAACCGCTGTTTCAAGATAAGCTTTTTCTTGTGGATAAAGAGATTACACGCTTAGAAGATGTATTAGAATCGGAGCGGCCGTTTATCCAGTTTCAGAGCGATTCGAATTACTATCAGGTGATTCAAGACTATTGGCAGCGCAACTTCGGAAAGATGCCGCGTCAAGCGATGGTAATGGATCAGATTGAGACGTGCCGCCAAATGGCTTTTAATGGCATCGGTTTCGCAATTTTGCCAGAAGTGACATTGATCGGAGCAAGTGAGGATATTCATAAAATTCCGCTCGTCGATAAGTCAGGTGAAATTTTATGTCGAGATACGTCTTTGATTGGCTATGAACAGTCACTTGCGCTGCCACAGGTGAAGGCGTTTCTCGAAATTGTAGATAAATATCTTGAAACTCACTACTAGCTGTGGCACTATTAGAACGAGGCATATATCTGAAAGGGGTTATTCATTCATGAAACAAATGGACGCGCATCAAATTATTTCATTCATTCAAAACAGCAAAAAGGCAACACCGGTAAAGGTTTATATGAAAGGCGATCTCGCAAGCATCGCATTTCCAGAAGATGTGAAAACATTTATCTCAGGAGACGCTGGAACAATTTTTGGCGAATGGGCGATTGTTAGCGAATTGCTTGAAACAAATAAAGATAAATTAGTGGACTTTGTTGTGGAAAACGATCGTCGTAACTCGGCAATTCCATTACTAGATATGAAAAATATTAACGCACGTATCGAGCCCGGTACGGTTATTCGCGATCAAGTAGAGATTGGTGATAACGCGGTAATCATGATGGGCGCAAGTATTAATATTGGTGCTGTGATTGGCGATAATACAATGATTGATATGAACGTGGTACTCGGTGGACGTGCAACGGTAGGTAAGAACTGTCACATTGGTGCTGGATCGGTGCTAGCAGGTGTCGTCGAGCCACCATCCGCCCAACCAGTTGTTGTAGAAGATGACGTGGTTATCGGCGCAAATGTTGTCGTTTTAGAAGGTGTGCGCGTTGGTAAAGGTGCGGTCGTAGCAGCGGGTGCAATCGTAACGAAAGACGTGGAACCATTCACTGTCGTAGCGGGAATTCCTGCCAAAGAAATTAAAAAAATTGATGCGAAAACAAAATCAAAAACTGAAATCATGCAAGAACTTCGCCAATTATAAAAAGGAAGAAGCATTTGTTTATCGCATGAGTTCAGACTTTTGTGGGGAACAAGTGCTTCTTTTATTAGGAGGATAAAAACGATGCCAGAATTGAATCCATTTATTAAATTACGCCGGGAGTTGCATTTAATCCCTGAGGTTGGCTACGAAGAATTCAAGACGCAGCAATTTTTACTGGATTACATAGGAACATTACCACAAGAGAATCTTGAAATAAAAACATGGCGTACCGGAATCTTAGTCCGAGTTGCAGGTGTGGCTCCAACGAAAACCATCGGATACCGTACAGATATTGATGCGCTACCAATTACCGAAGAAACGGGATTACCTTTTTCGAGTCTCCACGAAGGAAAAATGCATGCATGCGGCCATGACTGCCATATGAGTATTGCACTTGGTCTCCTGACTCAATTTGCGAACGATCCGCTTCGTGACAATCTTCTTTTTATTTTCCAACCAGCAGAAGAGGGACCAGGTGGCGCAAAACCGATAATGGAGAGCGCTGAATTTAAAGCGTGGTGGCCAAATACGATGTTTGGACTCCACATTGCGCCCGAATACAAAGCTGGACAAATTGCCGTGAAACCAGGCCTTCTTTTTGCGAATACATCTGAATTATTTATCTCGTTTAAGGGAAAAGGTGGGCACGCGGCATATCCACACTTGGCGAATGACATGGTCGTAGCAGCCAGCGCCTTTGTCGGCCAAATGCAGACGATTATTAGTCGCAATATTGATCCATTAGATGCGGCAGTCATTACAATTGGACAAATCCGAGGCGGCGAAGTTCAAAACGTCATTGCGGAGGAGGCCTATTTGGATGGCACGATTCGCACGCTTTCCAAAGAGACCATGGATATTGTGTGGACGCGGCTCAAGCAACTCGCAAAAGGATGGGAGGAAGCCTATCAATGTGAGGTCCGTTTTATTGCCGGCTCTGATTACGTCGAAGTAGACAACGATGAGGTGGAAACGAATAAATTCATTGACTACTTACAAAAAAACGCATCCAGAAAGTTATATCGCCTGCAAAGAAGCAATGACAGGAGAAGACTTTGGCTACTTCTTAGAAAAAATTCCTGGGTTCATGTTCTGGCTTGGCGTCGATTCGGAATACAGCCTTCATCATTCTAAATTAAACCCAGATGAAGCGGCGATTCCATTTGCTATCGACGTTTTAACAGGTTATTTAAAGAGTATAAAATAAGTAAAAACCTCGAGTTTACAACTCGAGGTTTTTACTTATTTTCCAGGTTCTAGCGGTGCTAAATAAGAAAGCGGAAGTTCGATCTGATGACGAACCAGTTCTTCCCGTATATCTTTCAATAAATTCCGTTGTACTTCAAATTGTTCACCGTTTACCGCTTTCCCCATGACACGAATCATCGTATTTGTCGCGCTAACTTCCTGTACACCAAGCACAGTAGGTCCATCCACGATATTTTTATTCGTCGCTTTTTCCTGCTCACAAACGCGTTTTATAATATCCATCGCGAGCTGGGCGTCGGCTGTTGGCGCAATTTGAACATCGACCAATATCCGCATGTTTCCACGAGAATGATTACTAACAATCATAATTTGCCGATTGGGAATAAAATGTAGCGTGCCATCGAAGTCACGAACCTGTGTCGTCCGCAAGCCTAGAGCCTCCACATTCCCGTTCACCTGCTCTAATGTAATACTGTCCCCAACATCTAATTGTCGCTCCAGTAAAATAAAGAAACCAGTCACGACATCACTCACAAGGCCTTGTGCTCCAAAAGCAATCGCTAAACTCGCCACTCCAGCTCCCGCGATAATCGCTGTTACATTAATAAAATTCTGCAAAATTAACATGGCAAATGTGAAAAACATAATGTAACCGAACACATTCATAATTAGGCCTTCTAATGTCTTGGCACGACTCTCTGAAACCATCTGTTGTGAACGATATTTTCGAAAGAAGCTCCGAATTAGTTTACGCCCAATCCAGCCTAAAATAAAATATAAAACGAGCAAAACGACGATGCTAATAATTTTAGAAACAGAATCGAGCCAAAATTTATCCCAATCAATGCGTTCAAACCATCGAGTTATAAAATCCAATCATGTCACTTCCTTCTTTAAATAAAGTCTTGTAACCATTCTAACAAAGAAAAGTGAGCCGTGTCTAGATAAAAAAGATTACGCAGAATTGTCTCCACGTAATCTTTTCCAAACTATGTTGTATCTATCCTTAAAAAGAAAGACTCATTTTCGAAACTTCTCTATATTGTTCATCCACGCCAATTATTTCCACGATATCACTTGGCTTCGTAATAAAGTAATTTGTACTCGTGAATGTATAGTTCCCGTCATGTGTAGTGGCTTGCTGTACAACTTTACCGTTTACCCAGAGGCGAACTTTTGAGATATTTTTTCCGAAAGTACCTGTGATTAATTTATCGCCCATCTGAAAAGTATTTGCTGTTAGTTTCTTATCAAGTGGAGACAGGTCTTTTAGAGGGACAGTAATCCGATTGAGCTCTTTGTATTGCGTATCAACACCAACAATTTCGACTTTATCGGAAGCGTTGTTTATAAAGCTCCCAATATTTGTGAATGTGTAGTTACCATCTGCTGTAGTAGTAGCTTGAGTAACCACTTTACCGTTAATCCATAGACGAACTTTTGAGATACTCTTTCCAAAAGTACCACTTAATGTGCTATCTCCTATCGTGTAAGGGGATATGGTTAAACCAGTAGTCGTGATAGTTGAATTTTTGATAGTAACGGCAATCCGTTTTTTCTCAACATAGGAAGCATCGACACCAACAATTTCGACCTTATCTGTTGCTTTGGTAATGAAGTTGGCCGCGTTATTAAAAGTGAAGGTGCCATCTGCGTTGGTTGTAGCTTGCGTGACTACCTTATCATTAATCCATAGACGAACTTTGGCAATGTTCTTGCTAAAGGTTCCTGTTAAAGCACTATCACCGAGTGTATACTCATCTACTGAGAGTGCATAAGGATTAGCGGGAGCCATGACGGTTTTGGTAGTAGATGGACTGATTAGATCACCTTGTCTATAGGAAATTTCTATGCGCATACCAGGTTCTAATTTGATGATTGCTCCAGGGGAATAGTAATCTAGGGATAAGCTGAATTTGCCATCTTGTTCTGTCGCATAACCATATTTTTGGGAAGAGCCATCGAGATTGTAAATATTAAATGTGACACTATTATTAGACACTGATTTTCCGGATATTTCCGTATCGTTAGCATAGACATCATTTAAGATCGGTGCTTGAAGTGGGTTTTTGGGATTTAGTTCAACATTCGGTAGAACATCTTTATATTTATTTAGTAAAGTTGATTTGTTAGGTTCGTCTAATGATTGGATTGCTAGAAGTAAATCATCTTTACCTGCCACATAGGGACTAGTAAGCATAGAATCATTGGAGCGTATTATTTTTGCTGCTTTTTCAATGATTGTAACTAGATTGTCTTTTGCAGTTGTGGTACTATCTTTTTGTTGTAATCCTGATTTTGTAACTAGGAATGTATGTGTGCCAGCTGAAGGATTAGTGATAGTTAGGTTGTCGATAGATAGAAGAGCAGGATCAGCATGAAAAACACGAATTTGATAGCCTTCTTTTATCGTCGTTTCTTCTGTACCGAGTTGGAGATTGCTATTTGCAATGGTTTCTCTTGAATAAGTGATCTTGCCCGCGGAATCAAGCACTTCTATTTTAGAGTAGAGGCCTTGTTTAGTAGGATTTGCGTTGACAAAATTGTTTTCAATGGAAAGTTTTTCGTTATTTAAATCAACATGAGCAGTGGTATATTCACTGTTATTCACACCTTTAAAATGAATATCTTGTTTGATTAATTCGGATGCTTGTTTGGCTGTATATTTTATAGGAATACTAGTAGCGCCATTTTTAACACGAAGATAATGTGAATCAATGTTATACTTAGTCGCATCACCTGTAGGTAAATCTAATGTGTAAATACCGACAGGAAGACTACGAAGTGCTATGCTTTTACTAGTTAAGCTAACTTCGCGAACCACTTTTTCCCCATTTCTGATGATTAGAATCTTATCTTTTATTTGAGAAAAGTCGTCGATATCAATTTTAAGTGTTACATTACCAGTTAGGTTCGTGCCTGCTAATTGATCTGTATCCACTAGCGAATAAGAAAAGGGAAGATCTAATTGTGTTTGTACAGTTGGTAGTTGGTCTGCAGTCACTAGTTCTGTAAGTGGAGCCACAGGTTTATCCTTCTTGTAGTAGTTTTCTATTTGTTGTTTCTGTGAGATATTTCCTTTGGCAGAGGTTAGGACTGGCGTAAAGTCAAAACCACTTGCTTCTTCATAATATTTTGAGATCAGATCTAGGAGTAGCAAGTTATTTCCACTATAGTCAGGTTGGTTGGTCAATTTACGAAATTCTTGATTAAAGTGGGTGAAACCCTTGCTATCTGTCTTTTCATTAAGTGCGAGAAGTAGATCATGTTTTGAACTTCCCTCCCAATTTTGCAAGGGAAGATGGTCTTGTTGCCATTGTTTTATCATTTGACTTTCACTATTCGCCTTCCCACCATTAGCATAATATCCACTTTTTGTATAGAAATCTTTTCCGAATTCCTTTTTTTGATAAGCGCTAACGTATAGGTTATTCCATACTTCGTTTACATCAAATCCCCAAGTGTTGGCGTTCATGGCGGCGTTAACCATTGGATCGATGAAACTACCTTGATAACCATGTCCAATTTCATGAAGAGCAGCTGTAGCCCAACTCTTAGAAAGCCAGAGATTGGCAACACTATCGCCAGTTTCAGAAGTGAAATAAGAGTTGTAAGTAGCAAAAGACCCAGATGTTCCCTTGACATTTGCTTTGAAGAAATATTTATTAGGGATATTTTTGTCCGTTAAATTAATGGGTGTGAAAGAAAGACCAGCTACTTTGTTAAATGTTTCAAATACATCCGTATAGTAGTGGATTAAATCATTGATAGAGCTGAAATCTTCCATATTTTTTAAATAAGCTTCGTCTTTTTGAGGAACTAGCAACTGGAAATACTCTGATGTAACTAGTCCGTAGGGAGCTTTTTCTGAATCCCATTTCTGGAAAAATTCTGCTTGATTATCATTGGTTTGATAAATAGGTAAATTTTTCATTTGGTCGGTGACACGATATTCTAGAATAGGTTTTTCTTTCGTAAAGGGTGTTTCGATAAAGGGAACAAGGTCTAATGGACTTTCTAAGTTACTCCACTCTGATGTAACATAAGCAGTAGGTTGCTTGACGCCATCTCCTAAAAAATAAACCTTGAGTTCGTCTGTAAATTTCGGATTCACTTGACGCATTTCCAACTTTACACCTGCTGGAACAATGATTCCTAGTGCTTGTCTGTCATGATAACGACCTTTTGTCATTCCTGATTTATCTAACCAGGTAGGTTCTTCTAAAACATAAGCTTCTTTCGTACGTACTTCGTCTGCATGTACAGGTGGTGAGAAGCCTCCAATTAGAATACTTGCAAGTAAAACAAAAAATAAGGGAACCATCTTTCTTTTCATCATTTCTACTCCTTTTTGAGATATGTTGCATCTCGCATTAGTATGCAATAATTGCATCAAAATAATCTTACAGCTCTTATCATAACTTTTTACGGGAGAAGAAAAGTACAGTATTTCCGCTTTTTGGTCGATATAAAATGAACATATTGTCACAATTCTACTAAGTTTGTGTTTCGTTTTGGAAATCAACTATAGTCGAAAAGTCAATCTTAATTGTCATGCTAGAAACGCTAATGATACATTTTTAGTTTTGAATGTACCTATCTATGTGCCTTTTTATACAGATTTAAGGTACAATGAGAGAGAGAACTTTTTTAGGAGGAATAGATGATGTTTAAGAAGATGTTCAAAAAAGATAAACAGGAAGCGGTTGTATCACCAGCTACAGGCCAGTTTGTAGAGCTGAAAGATGTGCCGGATCCCGTTTTTAATCAAAAAATGATGGGCGAGGGTATAGCTGTGAAGCCAATAAATGGAACGGTTGTAGCGCCAGTTACAGGTGAAATTATTCAAGTGGCGGATACGAAACACGCATTTGGAATTAGATCGGAACTCGGTCAAGAAATCCTTGTGCATATTGGATTGGAGACGGTTGCGTTAAAAGGAGAAGGGTTCAAAGTCCTTGTTTCTCTGGGTGATAAAGTGACTGCTGGACAACCGATTGTGGAAGCAGACCTTGATTTTATTGAAAAAAAATGCGAGTAGTACGGTGATTCCGATGGTTGTAACGAACAGTATGGAGAATAAATATGATTTTGATTGGAAGACTGTAACGGACGTTGTTGCGGGGCAAACAGTTGTATTTGAATCGAAAGCAAGATAAGTAGTAGGAAGGCATTGTTCTATGGCAATGCTTTTCGTTTCTTTTCAGGTGAGATTAGGATAGAATAAATACATAATTATTGAGGGAAAAGGAGTGGTGGTTATGGTACTTGAAGTTATTGTTGAGAATATACGGGAAGCGTCGCAAGCAGAGCATTTTGGTGTGGATCGTTTAGAGGTTGTTTCGGCTATTAGTGAAGGTGGTTTGACGCCGAGTTATGGCGCTATCAAGCAGATTACGGAGAATATTAAAGTCCCGGCGATGGTGATGATTCGTCCGCATAGTCACTCGTTTCACTATGATGATTATGATATCGCGATGATGCAGGAAGATATTTTGATGGCAGGCGAACTGGGCGCGCATGGCATTGTTTTTGGTGCTTTGACGAAATCCGGAGAAATCGATCGTGATTTGCTGGAGAATGTGATTGACTGGAAGGGCGATATGGATTTGACGTTCCACCGGGCGATTGAAAGTGCGCAAGACATTGATAAAGCGTACGCGGTTCTTCGAGAGTATGGCAATAATATTACGCAAATTTTGACCTCAGGTGGCGGGGATAAGGCGACGGACACGTTAGATCGTTTGAAAAAGTGGGTTGCGGATAGTCAAGCGGATAGGACTTCTTTTGAAATTCTGGTAGGAAGCGGCGTGACATCGGATAATATTGGACTGTTGCACGAAGCGCTTCATAATACGCAGTACCATGTTGGCGGTGGCGCGCGTTTGGATGGTGATTTTAGCAAAGGGCTCGACGCGACGAAGATTAAAGCGTTGCAGGAAGCGATTAAATAGGATGGAAGAGTCGAGCTGAGGATGGTTCGGCTTTTTTTCTCGGATTGGGCTGTACCGACGTTAGCATTTAAGCTATAATAGGAACAGAATAACTAATGAGGTGGAAAAGTTGATAAATATGATTGGAACGGCACAAATGATGACCGTTATTGCAAAAGAGGAAGAATATTTTATGCTTGAAAAACGCGGCGTGGAAGTGAAGTTACCGCTGACAAATGCGTCTAATTTGAATTTAGCGGTTGGTGATACGGAAACCGTGTTTATTTACCGTGATTATGATCATGAGGTTGTGGCCACGACGATTATTCCGAACGCGCAAGTTGGAAAATTTGCTTGGGGAACCGTGACGGATGTACGTAAGGATTTAGGTGTCTTTGTGGATATCGGTATTCCAAAAGATGTCGTTGTTTCGATGGATGACATGCCAGCGCTCAATCACTTGTGGCCGAAAAAGAATGACCGATTAATGATTATGCTACGTGTGGATGAGAAAGAACGGATTTGGGGTGTGCTTGGTGAAGAGCATGATTTCAAAGCGATCGCAACAAAGGCGACGCAAGATATGTTTAATCAAAATGTGACTGGGACGGTTTACCGCTTGTTGAAAGTTGGAACGTTTGTGATTACGGAAGATGGCCATATTGGCTTTGTTCATGAGACAGAACGGACTTCGGAACCACGATTAGGTCAAAAGCTAGATGCGCGTGTGATTGCTGTCAAACCTGATGGCACGTTGAATTTATCGTTACGTGGACGTGTGCATGAAGTGTTAGGCGACGATGCAGAAATGATTTTGACGTATTTACGAAGCGTCGGTGGCAAAATGGCTTTTTCCGATAAATCAGATCCAGATGCTATTCGCGCTAAATTTGGAGTCAGCAAAGCGCAGTTTAAGCGGGCATTGGGTAGTTTGATGAAGGAACGCCGGATTAAACAAGAGGATGGCTTCACGTATTTAATAGAAGAAGATAGCGAAAAATAAGACTTAAGATGGAGAGGTAGTTCGAGCCACAGCGGCTGTTGTGACTACATCAAACTATTTATAATGGGAACAGAAGTTAATATTCTAGTTACCCGTTATTTGAGTCTAACTCAAAATTTAACAGCAAAGGGGGTGTATTCAGATGAAAAAATTAGAAGGCTCGTTTATTTTCTTATTCTTAGTTCTAGTCGCAGTGGGTATCGCATTTGAGATGCTTTTCAGATGGGAATTACTTGTGTTATTTGCGATTGGTATTTGCTTTTTATTTACGTCACGAAAAGAAGGTGTTCCGAAAAAGAAGGCTCGGTCCAGACTTTTTATTGCGGCAGTATTTATTTTGATTTCTGTACTTTTAACCGTGACATTCAAAATTGGTTTAGTCGTTGCTGGGATATTCGCCGTGTACTATTATGTGAGTCGCAAGCGAGCGCCACAGTTATTAATGGTGAAAACCAAGGAGACGGCGGAAAATATGAATCCGCGCAATACGTTTATTCGCAATCAGTGGTTTGGTAATCAGCGGGTGCTAGATGTGGTATATGAATGGGATAATATTAACATTCAGACGGGCATTGGTGACACGATTATCGATCTTGGAAACACGGTATTACCTACGGGCGAGAGCGTTGTTTTGATTCGCAGTTTTTCAGGGAAGATTCGATTATTAGTGCCGTTTGATTTGGGGATTTGTCTGGAGCACTCAGCGATTTTCGGGCATTTACAATATGACAAGGAAAGTACGGTCGTGCAAAATGACACAATCAAGCTTTATTCGGATAATTATGAGAAGGCGCCGCGTAAAGTGAAGATTATTACGTCGGTTGTGCTTGGTGATTTAGAGGTGATTAGACTATGACGTTCACTCGTGCTTCGATGGCGACTACGACGGCGTTGCTGCTACTAGCCTCACTCGGAACAACCGTTATTTATCAATCGGGCGGCGATATTTCATGGTACGACCTTTTGATTGATAAAAAGATTTTTTACTTGCCGTTTATCGTTTTTATCGTATTGATGGCCATCTCGATTGGGCTTATTGTTGGGGCAGTGATTGGTTATATTATTAAGCGGAAATTCGAGGCGATTGACTTTTCATTGCGGCTTTTGGAGCAAGGGGAATTGGAGAAGAAGCCGGCGGATGATGAGGAAATTTATGCCGAGATTCAGCAGGTGTATAAGCAAATTGAGCGATTACGTGATAAGATGAAGGCGCAGACGATTATGACGCAGGAAATTGCGAATGAGCGCGCAGAAACTACCGGCCAAACAAAAGAGGCTATTTTAGCGGAGGAGCGGCATCGGATTGCGCGTGAATTGCATGATTCGGTGAGTCAGCAACTTTTTGCGGCGATGATGCTTTTGTCGGCACTCAATGAACAGAGTGAGAAGAATGCAACGCCAACGATGCAGAAGCAATTGAAGATGGTGGAATCGATCGTGAATGAATCCCAATCAGAAATGCGAGCGTTATTATTACATCTACGTCCGATTCAACTAGAAGGTAAGTCGCTGAAAACTGGGATTGAGCTATTGCTAAAAGAACTGACAACGAAACTCCCGATTCAAGTCGAGTGGCAAATCGAGGATATTTCGTTTCAAAAAGGAATCGAGGATCATTTGTTCCGAATTGTACAGGAGCTGCTTTCCAATACATTACGTCATTCGAAGGCTAATTTGCTGGAAGTTCGGATGATTGTGATTGATAATCTAGTCGTTTTAAAAGTGGTCGATGATGGAATCGGCTTTGACATGAATAAAATGCGAGCTGGTTCTTACGGTTTACAAAATATGCGTGAACGAGTGGCTGAATTTGGTGGCTCGATTAAAATCATTAGTTTTCCTAAAAAGGGAACGAGTGTGGAGATTAAGATTCCACTGGTGAAGAAAAAGGATGTGAACGGCGAATGATAAAAGTTTTACTAGTTGATGATCATGAAATGGTTCGAATCGGTGTGTCAGCGTATCTTTCGGTGCAAGATGATATGGAAGTCGTTGGAGAAGCTGAGAACGGTCTCGAAGGCGTGAAGCTTGCGATGGAGTTGCGTCCGGATATTATTTTGATGGATTTAGTGATGGACGAAATGGACGGTATTGAGGCAACGCAGGAAATTATGCGTCAGTGGAAAACGGCGAAAATTATCATTGTGACGAGTTTTATTGATGATGAGAAGGTGTATCCTGCGCTTGAGGCGGGTGCGTCGAGTTACATGTTAAAAACGTCGACGGCAAGCGAGATTGCGGATGCCATTCGTGCTACATACGGCGGGGACTCTGTGCTAGAGCCAGAAGTGACAGGAAAGATGATGCAGCGTTTGACGGCGAAACCAGAGAAGAACTTGCATGATGATTTGACAAAACGAGAAAATGAAATTCTATTGCTGATTGCAGAAGGTAAATCGAACCAGGAAATTGCGGATGAACTTTTTATTACATTAAAAACAGTGAAGACGCATGTAAGTAATATTTTGTCGAAGCTGGATGTACAAGACCGGACGCAAGCGGCGATTTATGCGTTTAAACACGACCTTGTTGATAAAGAGTAAGGGGGCGGATTTTTGCGATGAAAGAAGGATTTGCAGTTATTGGTTTAGGACGTTTTGGCGGTAGTATTTGTAAGTCGCTAGTCGAGCAAGGGATGGAAGTACTGGCGATTGATTCGAATGAGGAGCGCGTGAATGAGTTCATGTCGATTGCGACGCATGCGGTCATTTGTAATTCGACGGACGAGAATGCGTTGCGCCAACTCGGAATTCGGAATTTTGAGCATGTGATTGTTTCGATTGGTGAGGATATTCAGTCGAGTATTTTGACAACGCTGATCTTAAAAGAGATGGGTGTGAAGTATGTGACGGCCAAGGCTACGAATGATAAGCATGCCAAATTGCTCGATAAAATTGGAGCGGATCGGGTTGTTCATCCAGAGCGAGATATGGGGCGTCGCATCGCGCATTATATCGTGTCTAAAAATATGCTGGATTATTTGGAGCTTTCCGATGAGTACAGTTTGGTTGAGATTTCGGTTTCCAATCGTCGTTTCTTAGGTAAAAGTCTGCATGAACTAGATTTCAGAAATACGTTTGGCGTGAATATTGTCGGCATTAAGCGTGATAAACAGATGATTATCACTCCAGAGGCAACGGACGTGTTGCAATCGAGTGATGTGTTGATTGTTATTGGTAGTGATGATGATATTGAACGATTACAAGAGCAGATTCAATAAAGTGAAAGGGCGAAGTAGCGTTTGTGTACTAAGCCTTTTTTATTTTGCCTATTTTTAATGTCTAATTGGCGAGAAAGAAGGGTATATGAGAAACAACTATCGAAATGGACGAATGTGTGATAAACTTTCTAAGTGATACTAAACTTAGGAAGAAGAAGGGACAGCAGAGAATGAAGAAACTTATTTTAGAAAAGGTTGGACTTAAAGGACTTATACATATGTTGCAAGTCTTTATTTATACGACAATTTGTGTAGCGATTCATGTATTGGTCATACCAGGGATGATTGGACTATTGCCGATTGCTTTATTGATGGGGGTTATCGCGATTCAGCCGACAAGTGGCATTACAAAACGAGTGATACCAAAGATGCTTTTTGCGTTCGTATTAGCTTGCCTCATTGGTGGCTCGTCGTCTTTTTTCGAAGAGGGGGACGTGTATGCTTATTTTGCAGTGGCAGTTATTGCTTTATTGGTTATTAATTTTACGATGCCGCAAAAATACATGGTTATAACGATGGCGATTGGGACAGCGCTATTTTTTACAGAGAGAACGGCGGGATCTGTTTCCGAATGGACGATATTGGCTGTAGCTTTTATAGATGTCTCTGTCTTTTTCATCCTTGTGCGCCTCATTTTACGATACGTGCATATACCACTTGAGAAAACGATTCACGTCATGATGAAGCAAACAATTGGCTTGTTTCAAAAAGAGCTTCAGAACATCTTAGTAAAAAAAAGAAATCGGGAAACCGAAACCGCTCTATGGTCTGTTCATACAATCACAAATGTTGATCGAAGAATATTTGAAAAGGAAAGATAGTAATCCGAAACATGGTATGATTTATCAGGAAGCGATAAAATCTTATTTACGAGCTTTTTTTTAGCTTACAAACGATATCGGAGTTGGGGAGCTATAGTCTTAGTGAGGAAGCGTTTCAAGAGTTGGAAGCGATTGGAATTAGTGATCTAGCAGTTTCGAAAAGGAGCGATGTGATATTGGCGTTCCACGTGCATGAATTTACGATGAGCGTTCATGAAATTAGAGGTTTTTTACAAACATTGGAAGCGGGGGATAAAGCATGAAGATATCGTGGAAAACTAGACTAGCGCTGGATCCTCGGGTTAGTAAGGTTCTAATTAGTTTGGTTATTTGTTTGATTTTGTATCCGTTTTTTGGGAAATATATCATCTATCCTACATACGTATTTAATGCGATTTATATTACGGCTCAATTGACAAAAGGAGCCACTTATAAGTCTAGTCTTAGCCGGATTTTTGGTACGATTGCTGGCGGTTTGACGGGAGTTATTTTATATTTTGTCATGCCGAATCATTTTGTGGTGATACCACTCGCAGCGACGTTGGCTGTTTTGTGGGGCTACTTATTTTTAGGTAAATTTACACCAGTGGTTGCGGTGGTTGCCGTGATGATTTTAACTGGGAAGGCTGCAGGAGAGCCTGTCGTTTACTTGAATAATCGGCTATTTGATACGATGATAGGGTTATCGATTGGATTTTTAGTGTACTTTTTGTATCCAAGAAAGAAGAAGCAGGTTAGTCAGGTGTTTGATACAAGCGTGAAAGAATTTTTTGCGGGGATACAGCCGATGTATGAAAAGTTGAAGCGTGGCGGGTCTTTGAAGGAAGATTTGAAAGGGGCATGGAAGTCGCTCCAAGGGCTTAAGGATAAGCGGGAGCGCATTGTAAATGATAGTAGCTTCGTGCCTAAAATAGAAGATGCTGAGCCGATGCTTGTGCTCATTCATGATTTGGAATTGATTATCCAAAACTTAGCGATATTGTACCACCAACCGCTAGAGAAAGAACCGTCTGCGGAGTTGGCTGAAGTACTAGTTTTTCATGAGCAGAATTATGAGCGATTGTATGGCAAGGTGCAACAGGAGATTCAAGCTAAATATAGATAAATAAAGCATGCGTGTCTGTTTTAGAGGTGCGCATGCTTTATTATTATTTATTCTGTTGTTAAACCGAGATGTTCGCGGAAAGCTTTCGTTGCGGCGGCCTTAGATGTTACGTCTGGTTCGTAATAATAAAGGTTAAATCCATAAGCTTCACTGTAGATGGAGACTCCTTCGCCTTCCATTTTTAGTGTTTTAACATCGTTTCGAACGCTCGCGTATTTGGTTGCGATTTCGGTAATATCGTCCATCGCTAAGTTGGTTGTGAAGTTATCGCCGACTGCTTTTAGGAGGTTTTTGAAATGGGTGATGGAGGCAGTGCCAGCGAGTTCATTACTGATTCCCATGATGACGTCGCGTTGCCGATCCTGACGCCCAAAGTCTCCTCTTGGGTCTTCATGGCGAATCCGAACATACTGTAAGGCCTGTTTTCCTGTGAGATCAATCTTATCTTTAACAAAAACTTTGTTCACTTCGGTGAGATCGATGTCATTGGTAACACGAACGCCACCTACAGCTGATACAAGGTCGCTGAAGCCTTCCATGTTGATTGTTACGTAATAATCGATCGGAACGTTCATTAGGCCTTCTACTGCTTTTACAGTACCTTCTGCGCCGCCTTTAGAGTAACTACCATTTATTTTTCCAATGGCGCCGTCATCGTAAGTGACCTTCGTATCCCGTGGAATACTAAGCATTTTGACGGAATTCTTTTCTTTATTAATAGTCGCTAGAATCATGGAGTCTGAGCGTCCATTTTTTTCGCCTGCTCGGGCATCTGTACCAATCATTAAAATGGAAAAAGCATGACCATCTGTGAGAGTACTTGTTGAGGCTTTATCTTTAGAAAGTGGTACGTGGATGAGGTTTAAGGTTTGTTGGATGCCATTATAATAATGAATTGCAAAAGCTCCGAGTGTGAAAGCGATGCCTAGTAGGATAACAAAGGAAATTTGTAAGCGTTGTGTTCGTTTGGATGCTTTTTTCTCAAAGGGTTGAAATCGTATGGTATCCATATTTAATCCTGTCTTTCTGTGCGTTGACACATCAATTTTTTTTTGAAAGAAGCGATGCAGTGGTATAAATACATCTTTATTGTTAAAATTAGTACTAGCATTAATGGTATCACTCAAAGGGGTATAAATCAAATTAGAATTTAATGATAAATTGGAGGTATTTTGCCATGAAAAATCAAGAAAAGGTAGAGAAGTTGCGCGGGGGGCTCATTGTCTCCTGTCAAGCGTTGGAGGATGAGCCATTACATAGTCCGTTTATTATGTCGAAAATGGCGTTAGCGGCAAGAAATGGTGGTGCTGTTGGGATTCGGGCTAATACAGCGGTTGATATTCAGGCTATCAAAGGAGAAGTGGATCTGCCTGTGATTGGGATTTATAAGAAAAATTATGGGGATTGTTCTGTATTCATTACACCGACGATGCAGGAGGTTGACGAAATAGTCGCATCTGGTGCAGAAATTGTAGCGATGGATGGGACAGGGCGGATTCGGCCAGATGGTTCGGTCATTTCAGTTTTATTCCCAGAGATTAGGCGTAAATATCCAGAACAATTATTTATGGCGGATGTTGCGACGGTAGAGGAGGCTTTGATGGCAGAACAGTTAGGCTTTGATTTTGTGGCGCCGACTTTATTTGGGTATACGCAGGAGACTCTAGGACAAAAAAATTGCAGATGATGATTTTGCCGTGTTGCGGGAGATGGTGCGTGTCGTGAAGCAGGCAAAGATTATTGCAGAGGGAAATGTTTTGACACCGGAGATTGCTAAAAAAATTCAGGACATTGGTGTGTTTGCAATAGTTGTCGGTGGTGCGATTACAAGACCGCAGTTGATTACGGAACGATTTGTGGATGTGCTGAAATAGGATTTTAAAAGGGATTCGTTGCTGTAGACGGATTTCTTTTTTTGTCTTCCTTTCTTTAATTTATCTATTTGACATATTGGGTTTCTATGATATATTTTCTTTGTGAATGAAAACGCTTAACTAACAGGAAGGTGTGAGGGGATGTTTTGGACGAAGGAGAAGGTGCAGAATCGGAATAAGGAGGTCGCGCAGTATCGCTACACGAAAGCGGAGGTGATTTCGGAGTTTGGGATATTGGAGGATGTGGCTGGAGAAATCGGGACTTATCCGGACGGGTTGGTTTTTGAGGAGACGATTAGGCTTGGAAGTGATTGGAGGGGAAGGGATCGTTATGTTTGGTTGAGGGCGAATGTTGTGTTGCCTCCAAAACAGGAGAATCGACGGGTGTTGGGCTTTTTTGATTTTGGAAAAACAGGGGATGGGAATAACTCAGGTTTTGAGTCGTTGCTGTTTGTGAATGGAAAGCCATATCAAGGCGTGGATCAGAATCATAAGGAAGTATTTTTTGATGAAACGCTTGCTGGGACTTCTGTGGAGCTTGTTTTCAGGCTTTGGTCAGGGCTTGAGGGTGGCGGTAAGGTGACGACACAGGAACATCGGCTAAACGCAGCGTTTGTTGGGTATTTGGATGAGCGCGTGGATGATTTGTATTATACGGCTTTGGCGGCCCTGCAGACGCTGGATTATTTGGCGGAGAACACGACGGAGCGTTATGGTTTGATGCAGGCGTTGGATCATAGTTTTCGGGTGATTGATTGGGTGAATCCGGGGAGTAGGGAACATATCGCGTCGCTCTATTTGGCGGGCGAACTTTTGAATGAGAAGATCGATGCGATGCCCAAAAATTTCGATGTGACGGTGACGTGTGTGGGACATACGCATATTGATGTGGCGTGGTTGTGGCGTTTGAAGCATACGCGAGAGAAGTCGGCGCGGTCATTTTCGACGGTGATGCGTTTGATGGAGCAGTATCCGAATTATGAGTTTTTGCAGTCGCAGCCGCAGTTGTATGCGTATATGAAGGAGGATTATCCGGAGATTTATGCGCAGATCAAGGCGCGGATTGCAGATGGGCGATGGGAGGCGGACGGCGGGATGTGGCTGGAAGCGGATTGCAATATTCCGTCGGGCGAGTCGCTAGTACGCCAAATTTTGCAAGGGAAGCGCTTCTTTCAGGAGGAGTTTGGCAAGGATAGTAAACATTTGTGGTTACCGGATGTATTTGGGTATAGTTGGGCGTTGCCGCAAATTCTGAAGAGGTCGGGCATTAAGACATTTATGACGACGAAAATTAGCTGGAATCAGTTTAATCGGATGCCGCACGATACGTTTTGGTGGCGCGGGATTGATGGTTCGGAGATTTTGACGCATTTTATCACGTCACCGGATGTGCATGATATGTACTATACATATAATGGAAATATCACGGCGCGGACGGTAAAAGGGGTTTGGGATAATTATCGGGATAAAAACTGGAATAATGAGTTGTTGGTTTCATATGGCTTTGGTGATGGTGGTGGTGGCCCGACGCGGGAAATGCTGGAGATGATTACGCGTTTTGATAAGATGCCGGGTATGCCGAAAGTGGAGACTGGACTTGCAGGGCCTTATTTTGATGGCTTGCATGAGCGGGTTGGAAAAACGGAGGAGTATGTGCATACGTGGAATGGCGAGCTTTACTTTGAGTATCACCGCGGGACGTACACGAGTCAGGCGCATAATAAGAAAATGAATCGCAAATTGGAGTTGTTGTTGCGGGATGCGGAGTGGTTCCAAGTGTTACAGGCGGCGCGGACTGGGGATTTTGAGGCATATCCGAATGATTTATTGCAGGAGAGTTGGCGGATTGTGTTGCGGAATCAGTTCCATGATATTATTCCAGGTTCTTCGATTCAGGAGGTGTACGAGGATTGTGTGGTGGAATATGAGGAAGCGGAGAATCTGGCGTTGGTAGCTTATGATGAGATGAGTGCGATGGATGAGGATGCACCGAATAAGATGACGTTGATGAATAGCTCGATTTGGGAACGGCCGCGTTTGGCTGAGATTGCGATTGCGACGGATGAAGTGGTGATTTGGAAGGATGCGGATGGGAAACAGTTGGATGCCCAGCGGAATTTGGCGTGTAGTTGGCTCGTTGCGGTGGAGCAGTTGCCTTCGATGGGAACTGCGACGCTCAGTTATGAAATAGTGCAGAACGAGGTTGCTGCGAAGCTTTTAGCACAAGTCGATGATGGGCGCTTGGAGACGGATCGTTATCTCGTAATTTGGAATGAAGCTGGTCAATTTACTTCGATTTTTGATAAGAAAAATGCACGTGAAGTACTCGCAAAAGGAGAACGCGGGAATGTGTTGCAAGTTTTTGAAGATAAGCCGCTGAATTTTGATGCGTGGGATATCGATATTTATTACCAAGAAAAAATGCGTGAGGTGACGCAGCTAGAGAGTGTAGTGGTAGTTCAAAATGGCGAACTGCAAGCGACGTTACAGATGAAATGGGTGTACGGGACCTCCACGATTTCACAGGATATTCATTTTTACCGCGAGAGTCCGCGGATTGATTTTGAAACGACGCTAGATTGGCATGAAAAGCAACAGTTGCTAAAAGTGGCGTTCCCTGTGGATGTGATGGCAACGGAGGCGACATATGATATTCAGTATGGTAATGTGAAGCGTCCGACGCATTGGAATACAAGTTGGGATTACGCACGTTTTGAGACGGTAGGGCATCAGTGGGCGGATTTGAGTGAAACGGGATATGGTGTTAGTATTTTGAATAATTGTAAGTATGGGCATGATATTAAAGATCACGTGATGCGCTTAACGTTGCTAAAATCAGCGACATATCCAGATCTGACACAAGACCAAGGCCAGCACTCGTTTACGTACTCACTGCTGCCACATAAGGGTGATTTTATAGAAGGGGATGTAGTACAGGAAGCTTGGGCGCTCAACAATCCACTTCGCGCTGCACTTGGCTCGCATGACAATCGATCGTTACTGAAAGCGGATAAAGAGCAGATTCAAATCGATGCAATCAAAAAAGCAGAAGACGATGATGCAATCATTGTAAGGCTGCATGAATATACAGGCGGTCGTTGCCAAGTTGTGTTATTTAGCGATTTTGAGATAGCATCATGGCAAGAATGTGATTTAATGGAAAATCCAATCGGTGCCGCGAAATCAGACGCATGGGAGTTTTTGATAGGGCCATATGAAGTGAAAACATTTAAAGTGAAATTGAAATAACGATAGGAAGCAGCGCTAGCATTTCATTATGTTAGGGTTGCTTTTTGATTTGCTGTAAAAATAGCATGAGAAACTGAAAAAAGGATTCAGTTCAAATTTTAATAGTTGTTACAATTGATGGAGTCGGTTTTAAAGAAGTTCACTTGAGATAGGTTAAGTTATTATAACTTAAAAATGTCACAAAAATGCCATAAACACATTCCGAAAACTGGAAATTAAAGATTTTTTTTTGCTGGGAAATGATGCTAACATTACAAGGAAGGAACTGAAATAGGTGTTTTACAACGCAGAAATTTATAAAAATGAAGGAGTAGAGTATGAAAAAATATAGTGTGTTATTATTTTTTTGTAGTATTGGTAGGCTTTTTTGTAGCTGGTTTTGGAAGTAAGGTATCTGCAGATGAATGGAAGTCTAAAGAAATAGAGATATTGGAAATGCCAACTTGGTTCCAGAAGGCTGGACTTACAAAAGGAATTAGACAAGATAAGCAAAGTTTAGGAATTATTTTACCGGCTAATGTAGAGATTGAAGTCCGCCAAACGAATCCCGACTTTACTAATGTTTTGTCATTGCAGTTATTGAATGATGATCAAGTAACAGAGAGGCAAGTGAATGTTACTTCTAATTGGCAAACTTTTAGCAGTAAGTATGTCACTGTACCATTTGTTGTTACACCGCAAGCGACAGTTAGGCCAGTACTAGAGTATAGGGTGAAGGGGACTTCCAAGGTACTGCCAACGTATATGGCTGGTGACCGCGAATCAGAATTTTTTAAAGAATGGGACGATACAAACGCTGAATTTGGGTTAATTACATCAAGGTATTTTCAGATGCTCGTACCGAAAGTGGATAAGACTATTTTGAAAAAAAATGCCAGAATTCTCTTCTGTTAGTAAGCTGATTGAATATTATACGGACGTATTTGAGACATACAATAAACTAGCAGGAATTTCTTTTACACCAGTGAATCAAACAGATAAGAACATCCCTAATAAATATTTTATAAAAGCAAATCTTCATGGTATTGGTTATGCTTATTATAGTGATGGGAATACCGGTCAGAATGATTCTAGTTTGCAGGCCTATCTTGGAGTAGGTTGGACTATCTTACACGAAATAGCTCATGGCTATCAAGGCGGTTTTATGGAGCAATCGTCATTAGATGTGGATGAGGTGTGGAACAATACCTACGCAGAATATTACGAGAGGAAATACTATGGAGCGGATTACCCTGCAAAAGGTACGCAAACAGCGAATGGAGACAAAGAGATCAGGGAAGCCTCTTTAAACGAGTCATGGCAAGAAGAACATAAAGCGTTTAATAGTTGGTCAGGCAGTGATAAAGAACGAATTCTGTACCTTTTTATGCAAAAAGGAGGGGAGGAAGGATTTATTAATTTTAATCAAGAATATCGTAAGTTAGCTAATACAACTAATTTTGTAAAGGAAAATTATGATTTATTTGATTTAATGTCTAAATATTATGGAGAAGCCAGCGGATTTGATTTCACACCGGTGATTGAATCGGTAGAAGGAACAACATCGCAAGCGTTGCAACAAGATACGGAATACAAAAATCGTAAAGCTGTGGCCTCATTAAAAGAGTTAGTGAGTGCATCAGAACTTGCAAATGCACAGAAGAAGCTGAATTTAGAATCTTATTTATCGTTTGTTGATACGGATCAAATGGCAGAACTACATCTGAATGGGGAAGCCACAATCAAGCTGAATATTGATGATTTTTCACAAATTGAAGGTCAAGATTTGATTGTTAAGAATGGTGCTAAGGTAGTGAAACAAGTGAAAGTTACAGCACAAGTATTGAATCTAGGAACATTGCCTAAAGGTATCTATACGGTATATGCTCCAACGGGAAATTCACAAAAATACACGATAGATCAAAGGTATTTAAAAGTTCAAAATGACGAAAATACACTGAATATGAAATATACACCTAAAAAAAATGAGTTCTTTCATAAATCCAGCTAATATTACTATACTAGGATTAGCAGAGTGGAAAATTGGAGATTTGAATGTAGATTTAGAAAAGGAACAGTTGGCTGTGGATTTTAATAAAATACAAGCTAATTTTTGGTTTTCTGAAGATCTTTATGTAAAAATTCAAGTGCTAGATGCAGAAGGAAAAGAAATGTATACTAAATCAAGGATGGGAAGTAGTGATAACAAGGTTTCAGATAAGGTAACGATTAAAGAAGGCTATAAAATTAAAGTTTTTCATGCAGAACTAGAATTTTTAAGGTTTAATAATCAGAAGATGGTCAATGAAAATACGACATTTGTTGTGACAAAATCAGGGCTTCAAGTCGAATCTTTAGGTGCGCATGGCTTGGACTGGGTTTTAGCAAAAATAGATGATACGGCGAAACAAATTAGAAATAATCCAAGCATGTTGGCAAGTGATTATAGTACGTTAAAAGATGATGTATTGCTTGCTATTCAAAATTTGCCGGAACAAACACGTGCAGAAGCAATGATAGATTATAAGGATGTACTGCCGAAAGATTTGACACAGCAAAAACCAACGTCTATTAACGCGCAATCTGAGTTGAATGCAGAAACGACTAATACGGGAAAATTAGCAGTTGGCGTATTACCAGAGGCCGCAGATCAGAATGTGAATTTTGAATCGAGCAATCAGAATGTGATAAAAGTGGATGAAAATGGAAAATGGCAAGCGATTGGAAAAGGAGGAGCGGTGATTACGGTAACGTCGAAAGTAGATGGTCATATTAAAAAAAACAATTACCGTGAAAGTAACGGAAAAAATGGATTATAGTTTAGTCGTGAAAGCTTACAACATTGGTGACAGTAAGTTAACCGGGGCGTTTGGGAGGAATATTTGGAAGGTACGATTATGGGTGAATGGCAAAGTTGTCACACAAGCGAGTACAAATGCAGCTGGTGAATTTACGTTTGATAATGCAAGTAGCTTCATTCACTCAGCGACAGATTTAATAGAGGTTGTTGGAGTTGATACTGGCTACACAGAGCATGCACGCATAAAAGTACCTGTGACTGGTGGATTGGAATCGATGCTTCATTTAACGCAAAATGCGTATAGTATGGGGAGCACAGCATTATCGGGGCAATTTGGTAGAGCGATTTGGAAAGTACGCCTCTCTATAAACGGAAATGTGGTAGCACAAGCGACTACTAACGCTGATGGTACCTACACATTTACGAACGCATCTAGTTTTATTAAATCAGCTACTGATAAGGTAGAAATCATCGGTGTGGACACGCAGTATAAAGAAGTAAAACGCATCACAGCAACTATTGGAGCTGGAGCTATAAATAATGCCTTACAAGCCAAAGACTTTACGTTTGGAGATAAAACGATAACAGGAACATTTGGAAATGCTATCGCAAAAGTACGTCTCGTTGTGAATGGTGTTACAGTTCAACAAGCAACAACGGTGGATGGTGGCTTTACATTTACAAGCACGAATTATCTCATCAAAAACGCGACAGACAAGGTAGAAATTGTCGGAGTCGATGCACAATATAGAGAAGTGAACAGAATCGTTATTCACTAAATCATTTTTTCAGTGCTTTTTCATCTTGCTCTAAGCTACGTGAGCAAGATGGGAGAGCATTTTTTTATTTCCATTTAAATGTTGTAACTCTGGTTTCGTTTTGCTACAATGATAAGGAATGTTTAAACCGCTTACAAGAAATACAATTAGAAAAAGGGAGGCTTTTATTAACGTGAGAAAAATGTATAAAAAGGGATTGAAAGTTGTTTTAGCTGTTAGTTTAGCATTAGGTGTTGGGAGCACTGCTTTAATTGGAGGTGTTGGAGCAGTAAATGCTGCGGTTGATCCAAACCTTGTTCCAGTTCAAATATTAGGTGTCAATGATTTTCACGGGGCACTAGATACAGCTTCAAGCTCACCGCTTGGTAAAATTGGTGGTGCTGATTACCTGGCGACCAATTTAAACAATACAGAGGCGAGCTTTCTAGCCATGAATGGATTGGCGGATAATGCGGCTAGTAATTCGATTCGTGTACAAGCGGGCGACATGGTTGGCGCGAGTCCTGCGGTATCTGGATTATTGCAAGATGAGCCTACAATCAAAGTGCTCAATCGGATGAAATTCGAAATTGGGACGCTCGGCAATCATGAATTTGATGAGGGCTTGGCCGAATTTAAACGGATTTTAGTTGGTGGGGATACGACGGACTTCAATGAAATCACACAAAATTATGACCACGAAGCATCCGATATGTCGATTGTCGTTGCGAACGTGGTTAATAAATCAGATGGTGCGATTCCTTATGGTTTCAAGCCTTACGAGATTAAAAATATGGGTGGCGTAGATGTGGGTTTTATCGGCGTGGTAACAACGGAGATTCCATCGCTCGTTTTAGCGAATCATATTCAAGATTTTAATTTCTTGGATGAAGCGGAAACAATTGCGAAATACTCCGCGGAGCTACAAACAAAAGGCGTGAAGGCGATCGTTGTGTTATCGCATGTGCCAGCCCTGACACCAGGAAATCCAACGAATGGGGAAGGTAGCGTTTCTGGTGCAGCGGTGGACATGATTAATAAAGTGAATCAGATTGCGCCGAACAACAGTGTAGACCTTGTTTTAGCGGGGCATAATCATCAGTACACGAACGGAAAAGTTGGTAACACACGGCTTGTCCAAAGTTATAGTAATGGGAAGGCATACTCGAATGTGACAGGTGCTCTAAATAAAACAACGAAAGATTTTGAGACGACACCGGATGCGGAGATTAAGTATAATTTGCAAGATGTGACGCCAGATGCGGCGGTGCGCAGTGTGATTGATGAAGCTTATGCGCTTGTAAATCCTGTTATTAGTAAGCCGATTGGTCAGATGGATAGTGCCGTGTTGACGCGAGACACGAATGCCGATAATGAATCGCCACTTGGCAATCTGATTACGGACGGGCAACGTGAAATCGCGAAACAAGCCGGAATTGCTGTTGATTTTGCGATGACCAATAACGGCGGGATACGTGCGGACCTCATTGGAACAGCAGCAAATGGTTCTTTTGCGGTAACATGGGGCGCCGCACAAGCAGTTCAGCCTTTTGGAAACATTTTGCAAGTGGTTGAGTTGACTGGCGCGGATATCGTGGAGGCTCTCAATCAACAATACGATGAATCGGAAAAGTACTTTTTACAAGTATCGGGTCTGAAATACACGTATACGAAGAATGATGCGGGTGAGAAACGCGTCGTAGAAGTAACGAAAGAAGATGGCACGAAGCTTGATGAGACGGCGACATACCGCGTTGTGATTAATGATTTCTTATTCGGGGGCGGTGACTCCTTCTCAGCGTTCACAAAAGGTAAGCAAGTCGATGTCATCGATCCTGATACGGACACATTCATCCATTATATCGAGTCCCAAAGCACGCTTGTAACACCAGAGCTAGGACGTAAAAACTTCAAGACGGAAGCAGAGATTGCAAAAGAAAAAGAGGATGCAGCAATCCAAGCAATGACAGATAGCACAGTTTTCCAGTCGTACAAAGAAAAAGATGCGATTTTCAAAGGAAAAACAGTTCCTGGTGCGACAGTTGTTGTGAACTCACTGGCTGTAAGAGCGAAAGCGGCACCAACTGTATCGGATGCGCAGGGCAATTTTGAAATCGATATGAGCGGTGAGAACTTGAAAGAGGGAGAAACTTTTGAGGTGACAATCACAGATGTGGACGGTTATAGCAAGGCCTTCACGGTGACGGTTATGGCGGCTGACCCAATCGATAATGGCGGTGGTGAAGAGATTCCAGGTGAAAACGGTGGGGAAACGACTCCTCCTGATGTAAATAATGGTGGAACGACGACGCCGGAACCAGTGATTCCTCCTGTTAACGGTGCGGTGGATACAGGAAAAACACCATCAGCCATTGTACCAGTAAATACAGATAAGAGCTTACCACAAACTGGTGACGAGGATCAAACAGGCGCAATGCTTGTCGGTGTATTCTTGATAAGCGCTGCAGTTTATTATCTAAGACGCAAAACAGTATAAAAATAAATGGAAAAGATGAGACTCGGGAAAAACTCAAGATAAAGCAAAAATCGCCTCACCCTTTTTTTTTGGGTGAGACGAAAAATTATGCTTTACACAAATCGAGCGAAAGCGTTTGTATTCAGGGAGTTTGGTGGAAACCGGAAGCGGAGTGTACGACTGTACATGAGAACCGGAAGTCCGCCAAACTCCCTGAATGCGAGCGCTTTTCGCCGATTTATCTGGGTTATGCCCCAGCCCCATCTTTTTTCTATGACTATACTTCCATTATGATTGGTAAAATCATCGGACGGCGTTGTGTTTTGTCATATAAGAATGGTTGTAGTGTGTCTGTGACCTCATTTTTAATTTCTGACCATTGCACTGTTTTGCTGTCCATCACTTTGTTGAGGTGACGGCGTAACAAGCCTTGTGCTTCGTTAATAAGGTTTCCTGATTCGCGCATATAGATGAAACCGCGAGAGATGATATCAGGACCAGCCATGACTTTGTTTTTCGATGCGCTGATAGAAACGACAACGATAACTAAGCCTTCTTCGGATAGGACGCGACGATCACGCAATACGATATTACCGATGTCTCCAATACCGCTACCGTCGATATAGACGTTTGCTGCTTGGATTTTACCAGCAATATGTGCAGAATCAGCGGTTAAGGCTAGAACGTCTCCATTTTCCATAATAAAGCTGTTTTCATGAGGAACGTCACAATAAAATGCGGATTGGGCGTGCATTTTTTGCATTCGGAACTCCCCATGAATCGGCATGAAATATTTTGGCTTCATAAGACGAAGCATTAGTTTCTGTTCTTGTTGCCCACCATGACCAGAGGTGTGAATGTTGTTGACTTTACCGTGAACAACTTCTGCACCAGCTTGGAAAAGCAGGTTGATTGTGCGGTTTACACTGATTGTATTTCCTGGAATTGGTGATGAGGAGAAGACAACCGTATCGCCGGGTTGGATTTGGATTTGACGATGGGTACCGTTGGCAATACGAGATAGTGCCGCCATCGGTTCACCTTGACTACCGGTACAAAGAATCGTGACTTCGTTCGCGGGCAGTTTATTCAATTGGCCCCATTCAATAAAGGTATCTTTTGGTGCTTGGATGTAGCCAAGTTCGATACCAATTGTGATGGCAGAATCCATGCTACGACCGAAAACCGCAATTTTACGACCTGTTGCTACAGAGGATTCTACCACTTGCTGCAGGCGGTAAATGTTGGATGCGAATGTGGCAAAAATGATTCGTCCATCTACATCGCGGAAAATATTTTTGATACTTTCACCAACGATGCGTTCACTCATCGTAAACGTAGGTACTTCGGCATTGGTAGAATCAGATAGCAAGCAAAGTACGCCTTCTTTACCGATTTCCGCCATTTTTGTTAAGTTTGCTGGTTCGCCAACAGGTGTGAAATCGAATTTGAAATCACCTGTGTGGACGATGTTTCCTGATGGTGTCTTCACAACAATCCCGTAGGAATCTGGGATACTATGCGTCGTTGCGAAGAACGAGATACTTGTTTTACGGAATTTGAAAACATCTTCTTCTTCAAACTCGTAAATTTTGGTTTGGCGCAGTAGGCCGTGTTCTTCTAGTTTATTGCGAATAAGTGCTGCGGCGAGTTTCCCAGCGTAAACGGGGATATTTAGTTCGCGAAGCAAGTAAGGAACGCCACCGATATGATCTTCGTGACCATGTGTGATGAACAAGCCTTTAATTTTTTCTTTGTTTTTGATGAGGTACGTATAATCAGGAATAACGTAATCGATACCTAGTAGCTCGTCCTCTGGGAACTTGATACCTGCATCGATGAGGATTATTTCGTCCTGGAATTGTACGCCGTAAGTGTTTTTTCCGATTTCGCCCAGACCACCGAGTGCGAAAACGGCTGTTTCATTATTTTTTACAAATTTCATAGCGGATTACTGCCCCCACAGTTGGAAATTTTCATTTTGTTTTTCGTATTGTAGATGCGCATCGCTGAGTTCTTCTACTAGCTCGATATGGAAGGGTTGGTCTTTAAGAATAACGCGGACTTCTGGCACGTCATTCGCTTCCACATAGATGGATTTTGTTTTTTCTCGGACAGGTGTTTCTGTTTTTGTTGCTTGGTAATAAACTTTAAAAATCATTTTTTTTCTCTCCTTTATGTTTCGTTATTATTCATTGTAAAAATAGCATTGCCCCTCATTTGCAATCTATTTACATGCGATTTCATAGATAAAACGGAATGAGCTCGTTAAAAAGGCAAAAAGAAACAATGGTAGCCGTTTTGCATAACGGTTGGCTACGATTTAGAATATAACATGACATTCTGCGTTTTTTTCGCCTACTCCAATTGAATACCATTATTCTGCGCATTTTAAACAAAATGGGTAGAGAATGATTCCAATTCACGGTAGGTTCAACGAGTCACTTCTTTTGTGAAAACAAGATCCGAACTTTTATCCTTGAGTTCTAATATACCATAAAAAACGATAAATGCTACTACAATATACTAAAATGGGTCGAAAAAGTGAGAGAAGACCCAAAAAGCATGTTTTAAGTGGGGGAATGGGGTTTTTAAAAGGATGGATTAATGACGCAAATTTTGCCCGTTAGCGCCATTTTTTTGGTATACTTGAATGTGAGATTAGTAATGGGTGCATTTTTCCCCGCAAATTTGGTCTGAGGAGATTTGAATTATGAAGAAAATTGTATTTTTTGATGTAGATGGTACGTTGGTAAATGACAACAAGGAAATCCCGGATTCAGCCAGAAAAGCAGTGAAAGACCTGCAGGACAAAGGTGTTTATGTGGCGATTGCGTCTGGACGGGCTCCTTTTTTATTGAAGGATATATGTGAGGAACTGAATATTCATTCCTATGTGAGTTTCAACGGGCAGTATGTCGTATTTGAAGGGGAAATGGTGTTTGATAATCCTTTACCGCAGGCGTCGATGGAGCGTTTGATTGAGGTGACAGAAGAGTTGGATCATCCACTTGTGTTTATGAATGAGGAGACGTTGCGTACGAATATTCCGGATCATCATAAGGTGCATGAGGGAATGAGTTCGCTAAAAGAGGATTATCCAGAGCTTGACGCGGAATTTTATAAAGGACGGACGCTGTACCAGTGTTTGTTGTTTGCCGACGAGAGTCATGATGCGTTTTATAAGGAGAATTTCCCTGAGTACGGCTTCTTGCGCTGGCATGATGTGTCGATGGATGTAGCACCGGCGAACGGATCGAAAGCTGTTGGTATTCGTGAAATGTTGAAGCGATTGGATTTCAAAATTGAAGATGCTTACGCGTTTGGCGATGGCTTGAATGATATCGAAATGTTGCAAGAAGTTGGCACGGGAGTTGCGATGGAAAATGGGCGTGATGAAGTGAAGGCAATAGCTGATTTTGTGACGGATTCTGTGGATAATGACGGGGTTTTGAAAGGGTTGCAACGATTAGGATTATTATAAGAGGAGCAGCGAATCTAATGATAGGTTCGCTGTTTTTGTAGTGCTGCGTGAGTAAATTGAATCGGCTGGAAACGACGATTTATCGAATAATCTTTGTTCTAAAAAAGAGGTAATATCATGGTATAATAGTCGCGTAGAGTAAGGTATGTAAAGGATGGTGGCTTTCTAATTGAAGGGAGTGATGCTTATGTATGTGGGCAATCAAATCTGGAGAAAGGAAATGCCTGATGTCAGTTGCAGAATCGATTATGATGGCGCTTGGGTTTGGAATGTTTATTTTGTCCTTCCTCAAGCTAGTTATCGTAATGGTGCAAGCAATGAAAAACGACAAATAAAAACCATCTGATATACTCTGACAGGAGATTAGATGGTTTCGAGAACATTTAAACGAAAGTCACCGTCTTTTAAGCGGCTTACGTCATTCTATACTAGGGAGTCGTGGTGGAACACGGCTCTCTTTTTATTTGCCCTAATTATAACATAACTCTGCGACATTACTCAAGCAATGAGTGTGAATTCTTGTTTGTTCTTCCAGATATCCGTTGCGAAAATAGAGAGGTAGCGGTAAAATAGATACTGAATCTTTGCTTTAAAGGAACAAAGATTACACAAAACATAAAAGGAGTAGTTACAAAATGAGTGATAAAATGGGTAGCAAGAAGTTTCAGCCTTACATACCTGCTTCCAAATCACTGCCAGAATTGACTGCAACTGCCATTATTCTTGGTATTATTCTTTCAATTTTGTTCGGTGCGGCAAATGCTTACTTAGGGCTCAAAGTAGGTTTGACGGTATCGGCGTCGATTCCAGCGGCGGTTATTTCGATGGGAATTTTGCGTGGTATTTTTAGGCGGGATTCGATTTTAGAAAATAATATTGTACAAACGATGACAACAGCAGGGGAGGCGCTCGGTGCGGGTGCGGTATTTACGATTCCAGCGTTGTTCATGATGGGCGTGGATATTAACCAGATTATGTTGGTATTTATCGTGCTCACTGGGGGATTTCTGGGCGTATTCATGATGGTGCCGCTTAGAAGAATGCTGATTGTCAATGAACACGAAACGTTGCCATATCCAGAAGGAACGGCCTGCGCGGAAGTTCTGAAAACGGGGGAAAAAGGTGGTGGAGCACAAGCGAAAACTCGTTGTATTTGGTTTCGGAGTGGGTGCTCTTGTGAAAGTTTTTACGGACGGATTTAAGGTTTTCCGAAGTGACGTGCAGACGGGGATTTATAATTTCCAAAATGCGTTTATTGGGACGCAAATTTATCCGGCGTTACTTGGTGTTGGATTCATTATTGGACCAAAAATTGCGGGTCAGATGGTGGCCGGTGGTTTGATGGCGTCGCTCGTTTTGATTCCGTCGATTGCATTTTTCGGTGCGGGAAGTTCGGATGTGATTTTCCCAGCGTCTGAAGCGTTGAAAAATCTGGATGCGAGCATGATTTGGGATAACTATATTCGTTATATTGGCGCGGGGGCTGTTGCTGCGGGCGGTCTGATTACACTTGCGAAAACGATGCCAGCGATTGTGCAGACGCTTCGTAGTACGATGGTTGGTCTGAACAAAAATAAAGGTCAGAAAATGCTTGAAATTGAGCGTACAGATAAAGATATTCCGATGAAATGGGTGTTGATTGGTATTGCTGTACTGATTGTTATTATTGCGTTCGATCCGTTTACGAATGTTGGGATTATCGGCGCTTTAGCGATTGCGATTTTCGGATTCTTATTCGTTACAGTGGCGTCACGGATTGTAGGAATTGTTGGTAGTTCGTCATCGCCAGTTTCGGGGATGACGATTGCGACACTTCTGATTGTGGCGATTGCTTATAAATCGTTCGGTTATAGCGGTACGGAAGGTATTGTGCTAACATTGACGGTTGCGGCGATTGTTTGTACGGCGCTTGCGGTTGCGGGTGATATTTCACAGGATTTGAAAACAGGTTATCTCGTTGGTGGGACGCCTTGGAAACAGCAAGTTGCGATGATGATTGGTGTTATCGCCAGTGGTCTTGTGATGGGTTACATTTTGACATTGCTTGATAACGCGTATGGCATGGGTTCAGAAGCCTTGCCAGCTCCAAAAGCGGCGTTGATGAAAATCCTCGCAGAAGGTATTCTAAATGGAAACTTACCATGGACGCTCATCTTTATTGGGGTTTCGATTGCAGTTGTGATTGAATTCCTAGGCATGAACTCGCTTGTGTTTGCAGTAGGTCTATACTTGCCGCTTAACATCAGTGCGACGGTTATGTTCGGTGGATTTGTACGATTGATCGTGAACCAAGTAATCAAGTTGAAAAAGGACAAGGAAAAAGCGGAACGAATCGAGCGCGGAACGTTGTTTGCGTCTGGTTTAATTGCTGGGGAATCCCTTCTGGGCGTGATCATCGCGTTTGTGATCTCGATTAACCCGAATATTATCCCGACAGAGTACTTGCTTTCGAATCAATGGTTACCATTCTTGGTATTCTTGATTGTGTGTACATTGTTGTATTTCTCTACAGTGCCGCGGAAACGAAAAGCTTAGCGACAAACGCTCCGTTCCAGTACTCGTGTACAAGTCGTACATTCCGTGCTGGAACTCGCCTTTGCCTATCATCTAATCATTTGTCGCTTTGAAATGTTTGGACATAAGGAGGGATTTATTCTATGCGAAAAAAAAGAACGACGAAATATGTTGGAAGAAATTCCAGTTTTGAAGGATGATCTGTTTTTGGAAGTGGCGGAGCAGGAGAAATATTTGATTGTACCGCGCTCGGCTTGGCTGGAGCGCGTGGCAACGAAGTTTTTGAAACAGCCTACAGAACGGCGTATTAAGCTCGATGAACATGGTTATTTTATCCTTTCGCAAATGGACGGGGAGACATCGATTCCAGAGATGGAGGAACGGTTTTCGCGGACATTTGGGAATGAGGATGGGATGAGTTTATCGAGGTTGGTCCGTTTCTTGCAGATTATGGATTCGTATAGTTGGTTGAAGTGGAAGCGAGAATGATGAGAGTAGCGGGGATCAGTAGTTTTGGTCTTCGCTATTTTTATTGTGCATGTGTGGTTATTTTTATGATGAAATAAAGTATTAAATAGATAGAATATAGTTCAGATAAATTATTAAATGATATATATATGATAAAAAACGCTTACATGTTATAGTTAAGTATACTTCAAGGAGAGAAGGGAGATAGCATATGAAAGTTTTTATTATTGTGTTATACATTTCATTGGCATTACTGGTTATTCTATCTTACATTTTTGGTTGGATATCTGAAAGCGTTTTTGGAGCAGGTGTAGTTATTACGATTTTTTTTTGGATTATTCATGAGAATTTACTTAAAAAAAAAGGAAGAGAGACATAATGGGGTTAAAAAAAAGGGGTATACTGACAGTGGTGGTAATGTGCATGGATTTATAAGGACAGTGGCTATAAGAAATTGTTAGAAATTCAAACTGGAATGCTGAAAAAAAAATTTTTCGTGATTGGTTTTAAAATATGGAAAAAACCACTGATTCCATCGCGGGTCAGTGGTTTTGCGGCGTATGATTTTGCTGAAATATTTTTATTTAACAGACACCGTTCCCGAATTAACTAATGTATTTATCAAACTAAATAATTGATCGGGAGGTAAATCTTTTTGCCGGCGTTGCCAAAGACGGATCAGTGAAAACGCAGTTGAAATGTTAAACTCTAATAAATATGGTGTCATGGCATTGTTTTTAGGGACACAGTAATCCAGTCCGTCAGAAAAAAAATTCATGTTTTAATTTTTCCATAAAGCGAATATTGCCGTAATCACCTAATAAAGCGTTCAGGTAAATCTCTTTTTCTTCAAAAAGCAGTAGTATATCCTTTGGGTTTGCATCTTCTTGGTCTGTGTTTTTTACTCTTTCTCGGATATAGTCCAATAGATCATTTTCGATAAAATGAAGTAAATCGTAAACATCCGTAAAATACTGATAAAAGGTACTGCGATTATAGCCAGACTTATTAGCAATTTCTTGTACCGTGATCTTTTCTACTGGTTTTTGACTATAGAGTTCGCAAAAAACGTCGATGAGTGATTGCCTTGTTTTCTTGGTTATTTCAGGTTGCTTTTTCATTTCAATCTCCTTTCATAATTCGCATATCATCCGACAGATTTGAAGAAATTGTAGGTTGATGAATCTAGAGTGACACCGTATAATTTATTATACAACACGTTGTCGTATAGTCAATGTATGGAAGGAGAATTTCTATGAAAATACTTATTTTTGGACGCGGTGCTATCGGAACACAATATGCGTGGGCATTTGAAAAAGCGGGGCATACCGTTGAATTTTATGTTCGTGAGGGTAGGAAAGTGGAGTATGGATCATATGTGAATTTGGAAATGTGGGATATGAGGAAACGCAAAAGAGATAGGTTGACTAAAGAAAAATGGCAGATTGTAACGCATGAAGAAATAGAGCGGAATCATGATTATGATCTTATTTTTATGAGTGTTAATCCGGAGCAAGTATCGGGTGCCACGGAATATCTTGCCTCGCGGGTCGGAAATGCAACGGTTCTTTTTTTCTGTAACTTTTGGGAGGACCCAGAGGCAGCTCTTTATCCGATTTCGCCAAGTCAGATTGTTTATGGTTTTCCTAGTGCTGGCGGTGGATTTGAAGGTAACACGCTCTATGGCGGACTATACAAAACGGTTAAATTTGGGACATTCGGACTCGCACTTAGCAAACGAGATTTAGCAGTTCACAAGCTGTTTACTGATGCGGGTTTCAGAATAAAGGTCTCAAATGATTTTCAAAATTGGCTCTGGAATCATTTTGCATTCAATGTTGCGATGGAGGTTGAAGTATTGAAAAGTGGTAGTTTTAAGGCGGTTGTTTCTTCACCAGAATCATTGGCTGGAATAGGCAGTAATATGAAAGAGATTGTTCGGGTTTTGAAGGCCAAGGGTGCAAAGTTAGATGTTTTATCCAAGATTTTAAATGTGCTACCACCGAAAATGGTTGGTTTTTTTCTGAGTAAACTCGTATTCTCACCTGAAAGTATGAGTTATGCGCTTGTGGAGCATAACCACTATAAAGTTGGATATGCTGTAAATGAGGTTATTGCTGAGGCTAGGAAGCAAGGCATAAGTGCGCCGCGACTTTACGCTGTGGAAAGAATTATAACGACTTAACTTTGTAACGCGTACTATTTTGAATAAACCCAGTAATAAAGCCACCGAATCAATCGTGAATCGGTGGCTTTTTGCTGTCTTCTTGTAGGTCTTTTTTGAGGAATTTGAGTTCGGCGATAATCATGATGCTGATAATAATGAGGAGGTACCAGCTGGTGATTTTTCCGAAACCGACGAGTTGCCAGGTGACTTCTTGGTCGGGGTAGTACCAAGCGCCGAAGAAGCTAGCGATGTTTTCTGCGACCCAGATGAAAAATGCGATGAGTAGGAAGGATAGGGAGAGTGGCATCCTCAGGCGTTTGTCGCCGACTGTGAAGGATACGACGGTTCGCAGGAATAGAATCAGGACGGCGATAATGAGTATGTAGCGCAGATCCCAGATATAATGATGGGTGAAAAAGTTGAGATAAATCGCGGCGCAAAGGATGATGACGTAGTTGCTTTTGGGCCAATTTTTGACGGTGAGATCGAAGCGTTTCCAGGCTTGGCAAATGTAGCTGGCGACGCTTGAGTACATGAATCCGCTGTAGAGTGGGACGCCTAGAATTTTTGTGTAAGCGTCTTCTGGATAGGCCCAGGAACCCATCTGGATTTTGTAGATTTCAAGAACGAGACCGATGACGTGAAAAAGCATGATGACTTTGAGTTCGTCCCATGTTTCGAGGCCGAATTTGATTAAAAGTAGTTGGGCGATGATGCAGATTATGAGCAGTAAATCGTACCTTGGAATGAAGGGAATATCAAGGTATTTGGAAAAGGCGAGCGAGAGAAAAATGATGGCTGGGAAGATGCAACAGAGTATTTGTGTCCATGTGAATTGCCAGAGTAGGGATAGGAAACGCATGTGGTACCTCCTGAAGAATGATTATTTGTAGTTTCTATTTTGGAATGGGGATTCGCTTGGAAAAAGATATTTTTGTGTGCCGAGGGTTTGTAATAATTGTCGAATGCGAAGATTATCTACGCGTAACATGGCCTCGATTTCGCTTTTGCAAGGCGGGATGCAGGCGGTTAGGTAGTGTTGTGCGGTTGCGGTTGCGGCATAGGCATTTCCCTGATGGATGAGTGCTGCGAAAATGGTGGTCGTTATATGTGGGGTGTCGGTTGGTGAGAGTAGGTAGTGTTCGTAGTTGCTAGTGTTCATGACCGCGTGAATGCCGCCGAGTGGTCCTTTGTCTAGGAATGGTTCTTGGTCTGTTAGGACGGTTGTCGTGTCGTTGTGGAATAGAGCTTGGATGCTGGGGAACAGGCGCTGATTGGTGACGATGAATAGGTGATTGACGAGCGGGCGCATTTTATCGGCAGTTTGCTCTACCCATGTTGGCGAGTCCGCAGTCTCTTTGTATAGCGCTTTATCTTCGCCAAAACGCCGGGAATTTCCGCCTGCAAGCACGATACCGGCGATTTTTTTAGTTTCTGACAAGGCGACCATCCTTTATTTTTAAAATTTCTCCTGTGAGGGAGGCGGCTTCTTGGTGGTAATGGGTAACGAAAATGACGGGAATGTCGAAATCGCGCGCCATTTGGCCAACGAGTTCGATGCAGATGTTGCGTGTGTCTTCGTCAAGACCGTTGAATGGCTCGTCTAAAAGAAGTAGGTTCGGATTAATAATCATCGCTCGTGCCATTGCTACGCGTTGTTTTTCGCCGCCAGATAATTTTTGGACGGAGGAAAAAAGGAGATGGGAAATCTGTAAGTAATCGCTTATTTTGCGGACTTGTTGTTCGATTTCGGCGCGATTTTTTTTGTTGACGGTTAGGCCGAATGCAATGTTTTGAAAGACGTTCATATTTGGAAAGAGGGCTAGATTTTGGAAGAGGTAGCCGACTTTGCGTGCTGCGGTTGGAACGGTGATGTCGCTATATGTATCGTCCCAAGCGGTGTTGCCGAATTCGATGATGCCTTCGTCGATTTTTTTTAGGCCGCTGATGCATTGGAATAGGGTGGATTTACCGGAGCCGCTAGCGCCCATAATGGCTGTGATTGGAGCGACGAAATCGTAATTAATGTCAAGATCGTGAAAGGGTAGTTTCTTTTTGAATTTTAAGCGTAGTCCCATAGGTTACATTCCTCTCGTTAAGTTGGTTTGGCGGACGGTCAGGATGTGGATGATCATTAGTGCGATAATGCCGATGATAACGTTGATAAGGCCCAGATAAATGGCGGTGCGCATGTCGCCTTGTTGGACCATGAAATAAATACTGGAAGCGATCGTGTCGGTTTTTCCTTCGATGTAACCAGCGACCATGAGGCTTGCCCCAAATTCACCCATTGCCCGACAAAAACTAAGTAAAATCCCCGCTAAAATTGGTTGCCAGCAGTTTGGGAGGATAATTTTAAAAAAGATGGTTTTAGCGTTGGCGGACAGGGTTTGTGCGGCCCAGACGAGGTCGTGATCGATGGAGAGGAACGCGCTTTTTAGACCTTGGTACATGATTGGTAAAATGATGATCGTTGTTGCGATAACGGCACCGGCGAGCGTGAAGATGAAGCTGTAGTTGAAGTTGTTCCATAAAAACGCGCCGAGAAAATCGTTTTTTCCGAACAGATTGAGTAGAATGAGTCCTACAACAGTTGGCGGTAAAACGAGTGGTAGCAGGATGATGATCTCGATGATGAGTTGAAATCGTGATTTGCGGTTTGCGAAGTAGTAGCTGAGTGGGAGCATGGTGAGGAACGCGAGAAGTGTGGACGCAAATGCGATGATGAGTGAGTGTAGGACAGGTGTTAGCATATTCAATAGACCTCCGATCAAGCGCGCCGACAAAGGCTCATTTCCGTCGTTAAAAACTCTGTTCTGCTATGGTACTCGCTTTTGCCTAGGAACTAAATCCTTGTCAGCGCGCTTGAAGTTTGGTGGGACAGAATGAACCCTGAGGATAATAGTCTGCGGATTGATTTTTTTTATGTATTCCTTCTCTATTATGTTATGCGAATCATGCATTGTCAAAGAATATTAGCCGTAAAAATATAGGGATTCTCCTGATGCGCGAAAATGGGAGAAGTTGTACTATCGGGTTAGATAGGAATTTTACTGTTTTTCTTTGTGAATATAATAACAAAAATGAGGTGGTACATAGTGAGGAAAAAAGGTTTGCGGTTCTTTAAACGGACGGAGAAATTTAATGGAAACTGGACGGTGATGGAGGAGAAAAGCCGGGCTTGGGAGAAGATGTATCGGGATCGCTGGAGTCATGATAAAGTGGTTCGCACGACGCATGGTGTCAATTGTACGGGTTCGTGTAGTTGGCAGGTTTTCGTGAAGAACGGGATTATTACGTGGGAAAATCAGGCGACGGATTACCCAAGTTGTGGGCCGGATATGCCGGAATTTGAACCTCGTGGCTGTCCGCGTGGTGCGAGTTTTTCGTGGTATGAGTATAGTCCGCTACGTGTGAAATATCCGTATGTGCGCGGAAAATTGTGGCGTTTATGGCAAAATGCGTTGAAGCAGTATGGGGATCCGATTAAGGCTTGGGCGAGTATTGTGGAGGATCCTGAGAAGGCGAATAGCTACAAGAGTGCGCGTGGTAAGGGTGGACAAATTCGGGTGACGTGGCAGGAAGCGTATTATATGGTCGCGGCGATGCTGATTTATACGATTAAGAAATATGGGCCGGATCGCTTGGCTGGGTTTACGCCGATTCCTGCAATGTCGATGATAAGCTATGCGGCTGGGTCGCGGTTTTTGACGCTGCTCGGTGGCGAAATGCTGAGTTTTTACGATTGGTATGCGGATTTACCACCTGCTTCTCCGCAAATTTGGGGTGAGCAGACGGATGTGCCGGAGTCGAGTGATTGGTATAACGCGGGTTACATCATGATGTGGGGCTCGAATGTGCCGCTCACTCGGACGCCGGACGCGCATTTTATGACGGAGGTTCGTTATAAGGGGACAAAAGTGGTGGCGGTTGCGCCGGATTATGCGGAGAACGTGAAGTTCGCGGATAATTGGTTGGCGCCGAATCCTGGGACGGATGCTGCACTTGCGCAAGCGATGACGCATGTTATTTTGAAGGAATTTTATGTGGAGCGCGCGGAATCGCAGTTTATTGATTATGCAAAACAATTTACGGATTTGCCGTTTTTATTGTTGCTTGACGAGACGGATAAGGGTTTGACGCCAGGTCGTTTCTTGCGCGAGGATGATTTGCATGCGGGGCTTGAGAGTGGCTCGCACGCGGATTGGAAAACGTGTTTGATTGATGAGACGACGGGCGAGATTGTGGTTCCGAATGGGACGATGGGTCAGCGTTGGGAAGAGGGTGTGAAGTGGAACTTGTCGCTGGAACGCGAGGATGGTTCTGTGATTGCGCCTGCGATGACGGTTGGTCTAGATAGAATAGATACGGTTGCGTTTCCTTATTTTGATAATAATGGGAATGGCATTTTTGAACGAGAATTGCCGGTTCGGGAAATTACGCTTGCCGATGGTTCGAAGCGCTTAGTTGCGACGGTCTATGATGTGATGTTGAGCCAGTATGGTGTGGCGCGGCATGACGGTGACCGAATGGCAGCTCGTGGCTTGGATGATGCGGAGAGTTTGTATACGCCGGCTTGGCAGGAACCAATTACTGGTGTGAAAGCGGATATCGTGACGCAAATCGCGCGTGAGTTTGCGCAGAATGCGATTGATACGGGTGGTCGTTCGATGATCATCATGGGCGCGGGAATTAATCATTGGTTTAATAGTGACACGATTTACCGCTCGATTTTGAACTTGGTCATTTTGACGGCATCACAAGGCGTGAACGGCGGAGGCTGGGCGCATTATGTTGGTCAGGAGAAATGTCGTCCGATTGAGGGCTGGCAAACGGTAGCTTTTGCGAAAGATTGGCAGGGCGCAGTGAGACAGCAGAATGCGACGAGTTTCTGGTATTTTGCAACGGATCAGTGGCGTTATGAGGAGATGGACACGGATGCTTTGAAATCTCCACTGGCACAAAAAACGAGCTATAAACATCCCGCGGATTACAATGTGTTGGCGGCGCGACTTGGTTGGTTGCCTTCGTATCCGCAGTTTAACAAGAATAGTTTGCTGTTTGCAGCGGAAAATAAAGACAAATCGGATGCGGAGATCGTGTCGGGTATTGTCGATGATTTGAAATCGGAGAAATTGCAGTTTGCGGTGGAAGATCCGGATAATCCTGTGAATTTCCCGCGTGGCCTTTTTGTATGGCGCTCGAACCTTGTTTCTTCTAGTGGAAAAGGGCAGGAGTATTTTATGAAGCATTTGTTTGGGACGACGAATAATTTGCTGTCGACGCCAAATGATGAGTTTAAGCCGGAGGAAATGGTATGGCGCGATGAGGAGACGGAAGGAAAATTAGACTTGATGGTGACGCTTGATTTCCGGATGACGGCGACGCCGCTTTATTCGGATGTAGTGCTTCCTGCTGCGACGTGGTATGAGAAGACGGATATTTCGAGCACGGATATGCATCCTTTTGTGCATCCGTTTAACCCGGCGATTAGCCACTTTGGGAGTCGAAATCGGATTGGAATATTTTCAAGGATTTGAGTCAGACGTTTTCTGAGATGGCGAAGGATCATTTACATGAGGTGCAGCGCGATGTGATTATGTTGCCGCTGAATCATGATTCGCAAATGGAGATTTCGCAGCCTTATGGTGAGATTAAGGATTGGAAAAAAGGCGAGGTTGAGGCGATTCCAGGTAAGACGATGCCGCATTTCCAATTTGTAGAACGTGATTATACGCAAATTTACGATAAGTTTATTACGCTTGGTCCGAATGTTGGGACGGGCAAGGTCGGCGCGCATGGGACGCAGTTCTCGGTCGCTGAGGAATATGAGGAAATGAAGGCCATTAACGGGATTTACGAGGATGACTCAATTAAGAACGGAATGCCGATTATGGAAAATGAACGGCAGGCGGCGAATGCGATTCTGCATATTTCTAGTGCGACGAATGGGAAGGTTGCGGTTCGGGCATGGGAAGTAGCGGAGGATGCGACGGGGATGAAGCTTAGTCATTTAGCGAAGCCTCGCGAGGCGGAGCGGATTACGTTCCAAAGCATTACAGCGCAACCGCGTGAAGTGATTCCAACGCCGGTGTTTACGGGTTCGAATACGGATGGTAAGCGTTATTCGCCGTTTACGACGAACATTGAGCATTTGGTTCCATTTCGGACGCTGACTGGGCGACAACATTTTTACATTGATCATGAGATGTTTTTGCAATATGGGGAAGCTTTGCCGGTGTACAAGCCGACATTGCCACCGCAAGTTTTTGCGCCTCGTGATAAGGAAATTGTGGAGACGCCGGATACGATTGTGTTGCGCTATTTGACACCACACGGTAAATGGAATATTCACAGTATGTACCAAGATAATCAGCATATGTTGACGCTTTTCCGTGGTGGTCCGAACGTGTGGATTAACCATGAAGACGCTGAGGCTGGCAAAATTAAAGACAATGACTGGCTTGAAGTTTATAACCGAAATGGTGTTGTAACGGCGCGTGCGGTCGTGAGTCACAGAATGCCAAAAGGAACGATGTACATGTATCACGCGCAAGACCGTCATATCAACGTTCCAGGGACTTCGATTACAGGAACGCGAGGCGGTAGTCACAATGCGCCGACGAAAATCCACGTGAAACCAACGCAAATGGTTGGTGGATATGCACAGCTTAGCTACGGTTTTAACTATTATGGACCAATTGGAAATCAGCGGGATCTCTATGTTGCTGTCCGGAAACTGAACGAGGTGAATTGGCTTGAAGATTAAAGCGCAAGTAGGAATGGTAATGAATCTAGATAAATGCATCGGCTGCCATACGTGTAGTGTGACATGTAAAAATACGTGGACAAACCGGCCTGGTGCTGAGTATATCTGGTTTAATAACGTAGAAACGAAGCCAGGTATTGGTTATCCGAAACAATGGGAAGACCAAGAACGCTACAAAGGCGGCTGGAAACTGAAAAAAGGAAAATTGGAACTAGCGGCTGGTTCGAAGTGGAACAAAGTCATGCTTGGGAAAATTTTCTACAATCCAGATATGCCGGAATTAAAGGATTATTATGAACCGTGGACGTACAATTACGATACGCTTTTCACGCCGAAAGAGAAGAAAAATCAACCGGTGGCGCGTCCGAAATCTGTGATTACAGGTAAGAACATGGAAATCGAATGGGGTCCAAACTGGGAGGATGATTTGGCGGGTGCACCAACAACGATGCCGCTTGATCCGAACATGAAAAACATCGAAACGGAGATAAAAACCAATTTTGAGACAGCGTTTATGATGTATTTGCCACGTTTGTGTGAGCATTGTTTGAATCCTTCTTGTGTGGCGTCGTGCCCGAGTGGTGCGATGTATAAACGCGATGAGGACGGGATTGTTCTTGTTGACCAAGAAGCGTGTCGTGGATGGCGTTATTGCATGACTGGTTGCCCGTATAAGAAGGTATACTTCAACTGGAAAACGAATAAGGCGGAGAAATGTACGTTCTGTTTCCCACGTATCGAGGCTGGCTTGCCAACGGTTTGTTCGGAGACGTGTACAGGTCGGATTCGCTATCTTGGCGTGATGCTTTATGACGCGGATGGTGTGAAAGAAGCGGCTTCTGTGGAGGACGAGAAGGAGTTGTATCAAAAACAACTAGACTTGTTCCTTGATCCAAATGATCCAGCGGTAATTGAGCAGGCGCGCAAGGATGGTATTAAAGAAGATTGGATTAAAGCGGCGCAGAATTCTCCTGTTTACAAAATGGCGAAGGAATACAAGATTGCGTTCCCGCTTCATCCAGAATACCGTACAATGCCAATGGTTTGGTATGTGCCACCACTTTCGCCAATCATGAACTATTTTGAAGGGAAAGATTCGATTAACAATCCGGATATGATTTTCCCAGCGATTGATGAGATGCGGATTCCTGTCGATTATTTGGCGAGTTTGCTTACGGCGGGAGATACGGAAGTAATTAAGACGTCGCTACAAAAAATGGCGATGATGCGGATGTATATGCGTGCAGTGAGCTCTGGTAAAGATTTTGATACGGAGAAATTGAAAAAAATCGGTATGACGGAGCAGGAAGTGAAAAAGATGTATCGACTGCTTGCGATTGCGAAATATGAGGATCGTTTTGTGATTCCGGCGAGTCATAAAGAGGATTACATCGATACGTATAAAGCGCAAGGCTCGTCTGGTTTTTCGGAAGATGTTTGTGGTGGTTGTAGTTTAGCGGATCAGATTAATAAGCCGGATGTCACGAATACACCAATGCCAATGGGAAATAGTACGCAGCAGCCTTCGAAGTCAACGCAGGACATGTATGAAGAAAGTTTTTATGGGGGGATTTGGCGTGATTAATTATGCCTTGCTAGACGAAAAACGTGCTGTTTTTGGCGCTATTTCGGCGGTTCTATCTTATCCTGAAAAACGTTTTATCAATGATCGGTTCCTGCTGTTAGAGACGTTTCGGAATCCTAAAACGCTGGAATTAATAACGGCGTTTTGGGAGGAAATTTCTGCGCTGACTTTTGGTGAGATTACGGAAACGTATGTGGACACGTTTGATTTTAATAAAAAGACGACGCTGTATATGACGTTTTATAAGTTTGAAGATGCGCGGGAACGTGGGCAAATGTTGGCGAAGTTGAAAGTGTTGTATGAGATGTTTGGTTTGTTGCCAGACGATGCGGAGTTGACGGATTATTTGCCACTGATGCTTGAATTTATCGATGCGGGTGATTGGTATCTGGATGAGCGTTCTGGTGATAGTATAGAGCTTTTGATTGGTGTCATTGAAGATGGTTCGTATCATTTGCTTCAGGCGCTTGAAGAGGTGGGGAATCCGTATCGGTTTGTGATTGAGGCGATGCGGAATGAATTGCGCGTTTGCGTGAAACAGGGAGAGGAGAAGCAGCATGTGGAATAATTTTTTATGGGTTGTTTTGCCCTACCTTGTTTTGGCGAGTTTCGTGTTTGGACATATTTTCCGTTATCGGTATGATCATTTTACGGTGACCTCGAAATCTTCGGAAATGATTGAGAAAAAGCAATTGATGGTTGGTAGTATTTTATTTCATATCGGGATTATTTTCGTTGTCGGTGGGCATTTTATTGGCTTGGTGATTCCGAAAAGTTGGACGACATCGATTGGCATTAGTGAGCATATGTATCATATTGTAGCTGTTGGAATCGGTAGTGTATTCGGGATTATGGCGTTTGCAGGGATGTTTTTATTGACGTTCCGGCGGTTGTCGAATGATCGCGTGCGGATGACGAGTTCGATTATGGACATAATCGTGAATGTGACATTGTTGTTGACGCTGTTCCTTGGGATGGCGAGTACATTGTTTGCGAACCCAGCGAATCCTGGATTTGATTACCGGGAATCGATTGCGGTTTGGTTTAGGCAGTTGTTTATTTTCCAGCCGGATGCGAGTCTGATGGCGAATGTGCCGGTATTTTTCCAACTGCATATTATTAGTGCGTTCTTGATTTTCGCACTATTTCCGTATACGCGATTGGTGCATGCATGGAGCGTGCCATTGTCGTATTTGAAGAGGAGTTATATTATTTATCGTCGCTAGGAATTTTATGAGATTGGGACATAACTAAAAGCTGAGAAATAACTGCTTTACCATATTTAAAGGGTAGGACGAAAATTTGGCTTAACACAAATCGAGCGAAAGCGTTTGTATTCCATCCGTTTGGTGGAAGCCGGAAGCGGAGCATACTGGTGTATGTGAGAACCGGAAGTTCGCTAAACGGATGGAATGCGAACGCTTGCCGCCGATTTACAGCGGTTATGCACCAAACTCCATACGAGGGGAGAAATTAACATGCAACACACATCAAAAAAAAGACGCGTATATCGCGCTTACCATTGCTACGGTTGCGATGGCGATTTCATTTATGGTCTGGGCTTCCTTATCGCCCGTTTCTAATCAAATTGCCGCGGAATTTGGCCTGTCTGCTTCACAAAAAAGTTTACTTATTGCGACACCGGTACTTCTAGGGTCTATTATGAGAATTCCAATGGGGATCTTAAGTGATCGGTATGGTGGAAAGAAAATATATATTATTACGATGCTATTCACGTTGATTCCACTGGCGCTGATTCCGTTTGCTAGTACTTATTTATACTTAATGCTCTGCGCATTTTTCATCGGTATGGCGGGGACAACTTTTGCCATCGCAATTTCTTACGTTTCTACCTTTTTTCCAGCTGAAAAACAAGGTTTAATTCTTGGTATTGCTGGGATGGGGAACATTGGTAATGCGCTTTCTGGTCTGATTATCCCGCGTATTAATGCGAACTGGGGATTCGATTGGATTTATTATTCCTTGATGATTGCGATTGTGGTTATTGTTGCTATTTTTGCTATTTTTGCGAAAGAAATGAACCTTTCGACGGAGAAGAAAACGTTGAAGCAGTCGCTGTCGGTTGTGAAGGATAAGAACACGTGGTATCTATCTTTGTTCTACTTCCTGACTTTTGGGGCTTTTGTAGCGCTGAGTAACTATTTACCAGCATTTATGGGTGACCAATTCTCGATTGGGGCGGTTAATGCTGGGTTATTCTCTGCTGGATTTGCAGCGACTGCGACCTTTATGCGTCCTGTCGGTGGGATTTTAGCGGATAAATTAAATCCAACGAAATTGTTGACCACTGGTTTTGCGATGATTGCTGTGGCTGCGTTCTTGATTGCTTTTTCACTCACGCAGTACGGTATATTCACGACACTAATTTTTATCACAGCGCTAATTGTAGGTCTTGGAAACGGGATTATTTTTAAAATGGTGCCGATGGTCTCTAAAGGAAATACAGGTGCAGTGACAGGATTCGTTGGTGCTGCCGGGGGACTTGGTGGATTTTTCCCACCGCTCCTGTTAGGTATTATTAAACAAAATACAGGTTCTTATACGCTCGGATTTATTTTGCTAGGCGTGTTTGCACTCATATGTCTTGTGACGGTTTGGGCTGTTTATTTACGCAAGCCAGCCGCAACAAGCTGATTCGAAAAGGAAGGCAGTGGAACTATTTCGCTGTCTTTTTTTTAAGAAATTCCGTACAATGGGGATAGACCGAAATAGGGGGAAGACAAGGTGAAAATGTGGATAAAAAGTGGGCTGATTTTTGTTGGGGTACTATTTGTTATGGTAGGGTGTGGTACGCAAAAAAAACCAAACGATACATATTTCTGTGGCGGCGAGTTTGAAAGATGTGATGGATGATGTGAAACCTTTGTATGAGAAGGAGCACGACAATGTGACATTAGAATTCGACTTCGCTGGTTCAGGGCAAATCCGCGAGCGTGTGGAAAATGGGGCACCGATTGATGGTGTTATTTTAGCGAGCGCGGCGGATACGGATAAATTGATGGATAAGAAGTTGATTGATGGTAACCAGGAAATTGCTTCGAATACGTTGGTGGCTGTGATACCGAGTAAGAGCGTTCCGAGTGGAGATATTAAGACGGAATTAGCAAAGGCTCGTGTGATTGCGATTGGTGACTCCGCTTCGGTGCCTGCGGGGAAATATGCAGAGGAGTTTTTGACGAAAGAGCAGTTGATCGACAGTGTGAAAGCGCGTTTGGTGAAGGCAAGTGATGTGCGTCAAGTATTGGCGTATGTGGAGTCTGGAAATGCAGATATCGGTTTTGTTTATCAAACGGACGCAATGATTTCGAAAAAAAGTGCAGACGGCGTATAATATTAGCAATGATTTGTATAGCCCAATTGGGTATTATGCAGCGGCAATCAAGGATTCGGATGCAACGGATGAGATATCCCAATTCATGGATTACATGGAAGGAACACAAGTGCAGAAGATTTTGAAGAAGTATGGATTTGGTGGGGCGAACTAACAGAAAGTGAACGCTTACACTGTTATTTTCATAGGGATTGATGTATAGTGGAACTAGCTGAAATTTGTGGAAAAAGGAAGTGTCGGGAATGTTGGATAAACGAGTAGCGATTCGAGTGGAGGAAGCGCAGAAAAAGTTGATGGAGAACGCGGTCATGCTTGGCGCAGAAGAGATCGAAATCGCAGACGCGAATGGTCGAATCTTGGCGCAGGAAGTAAAAGCAACGATGGCGATGCCGTATTTCAGGCGTTCAGGCTATGACGGTTTTGCGATTCGAGCCGAGGATGACGCGAATTATCCGCGAATTTTTCAGGTTGTGGCGGACGTGCCATGCGGTTCCGCGTATAATCACGATTTGCAGGAAAATGAGACGGTGCGCATCATGACCGGCGCGAAAGTCCCTGAGAATGCCGGCAAAATTATCATGTTGGAACAGTCCCGCGAAACAGGAGATCCGGCCACAATCACACTCGTAAATACGCATAAAAATACCAACATCACCGAGCGTGGCGAAGAATTCGAGGCGGGCGCAACGTTACTCCAAGCCCATCACCATTTGAATCCCGGCTCGATTAGCCTACTCGCAGCATTCGGCATACCGAACGTGACCGTGTTTCGCCGACCACGTGTCGCGATTTTATCCACCGGTTCCGAACTTGTCCAACCCGGCGAGCCCCTTCCAGACGGAAAAATTTTCAATAGTAACCATCTGATGTTGGTGGCGCTTGCGAAAGATGCAGGCGCGGAAGTCATTGCGGTGGAGCAAATTGAAGACGACCTAGCGTTGACGAAAAACCGGCTCACCGACCTTGCCAAACAAGCCGACCTGATCCTCACGACAGGCGGTGTTTCCGTCGGGGACTTCGATTTCATGGCAATCATCGCAAAAGAAGATGCCGAACTGCTCTACAATAAAATCCAAATGCGGCCAGGCAGCGTCACAACGGCGATGCGCTATGAAAATACACTGGTCGCGGCTTTATCCGGCAATCCAGGTGCTTGCTTCACCGCGTTCCACTTACTCATCGCGCCAGTGCTTGCCAAAATGAGCGGCGACATCGAAACCCAGTTCACTTTTCAACCGGCAAAAATGGGCGTGGACTATCCGAAAAACAACGCTTACGATCGCTTTTTACGCGGACAATTATTATACGAGGCAGGCGAACTAACCGCAGTTCCCGTCGGCAGCGACATGTCGAGCGCGCTGGGCAATTTACACCTAACCGAATGCCTCATCAAAATACCGAGCGGCAAAACGGGCAAAAATAAAGGAGAGGAGATCGAGATATGGCGCTTATCTTCCAAATAACCGGATTCAAAAAAAGCGGAAAAACAACACTTACGAACTGCTTCGTGCAGCAATTAAAAGCACAAGATTACACAGTAGCCGTCATCAAACACGACGCCCACGCCTTCGCAATCGACCATCCGGACACAGATTCTTACTCGTTTCGCGAAAGCGGCGCAGATATCGTCGCCTTATCTTCCTCCTCCCAGCACGCCATCATGGTCGACCAAGGAATCACACTAAAAGACATGATTGCAAGTTTGCCGCCAACCGATGTGATTTTAATCGAAGGCTACAAGGAAGCGCCGTTTCCAAAAATCGTGATGGTGCGCGATTCGGAAGATGTTGCCACACTAGAAACGTTACCAGCAATTTACAAGATGGCGACGTTGCGCGATGATCTTCCAGCCAGCATTTTGAAAGTAAGTACGCAAACTGCTCAAGAAGCACTATGTCAAACGATAATCGAGGAATTTTTACAATGATAGATGTTAGATTACAACAGGAGCCGATTGACGTTGGCGCCACATACCAGAAGTTAGTAAATGCCAAATTTGGTGCTGTGAACATGTTTGTCGGCACGATTCGCGAATGGACCGGCGACATTCAAACGCAAACGATTCGCTACACGGCATACAAAGAAATGGCAATCAAGGAACTGTCAAAACTCGCGCATGAAGTAGAGGCTAAATATGACGCAGACGTGATCGTAATTCACCGTTTAGGGGAGTTAGCGTTGACCGATATCGCCGTATTTATTGGGGTCGCAACGCCTCATCGTGCCGCATCTTATGAAGGTTCCCGTTTTATTATTGAGGAACTAAAAAAAAGGGTGCCAATTTGGAAAGAAGAAGTGGATACGGATCGTGTTCGTTGGGGAGGTGAGCGAGATGACGCCTATTAAACTATTCGCTTTTCTCGTGCAGAAAGCAGGATTCCAAGAAGTGAACCTCGACCTTTCTGATTGCAAGACTGTCGCAGATGTGAGACAGTTAGTAAGCAAGGAAATTCCAGCGATTGAGGCCGACGTGGCGAAATGCATGATCGCGGTCAACATGGAGTTTCAAACAGACGATAGCCTGCTGACAGACGTTTCAGAAATCGCGATAATCCCTCCAGTAAGCGGAGGATGAGATGAAGGAGCCGATAAAATGACTGATGAACTATCCCATTTCAATGACGAACAACGTGCCCATATGGTAGATGTAACAAAGAAAAGTGAGACGCAAAGACGTGCCATCGCCCAAACAACGCTACATATGGAAGAGGCGACCTTAACGCGTATTAAAGACGGACTCATCGATAAAGGGGATGTATTAGCCGTTGCGCAAGTTGCAGGAATTATGGCTACCAAAAAAACAAGCGAACTAATCCCAATGTGCCACCCGATTATGACGACGAAAGTGAATATTATGTTCACTGATGATGGGAAAGATCATTTAACGGTGATTGCAGAAGTTGTAACCATTGGCAAAACAGGCGTGGAGATGGAAGCCCTAACCGCCGTAACCGTCACAGCCCTAACCGTTTACGACATGTGTAAAGCAATCGACAAAAGAATCATCATTGAGAATACCCATCTTGTTGAAAAAACAGGTGGCAAAAGCGGAAAATTCCGTTTCGATAAATAAGGATAGGAGTTCGATATCATGCCATTATTAACCGATCGCTTTGGACGCGTCCATGATTATATCCGCATTTCCGTCACCGATCGCTGCAATTTGCGTTGTGTTTATTGCATGCCTGACGAAGGAATGACCTTTTTACCACATGAACAAGTACTTTCCAAAGATGAAATTGTTGACTTTATGAAAATCATGGTCGGCTATGGCATCAAAAAAGTACGGATTACAGGTGGGGAACCACTTTTGCGAACAGACATCGTGGACATTATCGCAGGTATCAGCGCACTTCCGGAAATCGAGGATATTGCGGTGACGACAAATGCGATGTACCTCGTCAAAAAAGCAGAAGCATTGAAAGCAGCTGGATTAACGCGTGTTAATATTAGTCTAGATTCGCTACAAGAAGACCGGTTTAAAAGCATCACGCGTGGTGGTAGATTGCAGAAAGTATTGGACGGTATCGCGAAAGCCGAAGAAGTTGGCTTTTTCCCGATTAAGCTCAATGTTGTGTTGATAAAAGGCCAGAATGATGATGAGATTCTGGATTTCTTGAAGTTTACGAAAGATAAAGATATTAATATTCGTTTTATCGAGTATATGCCAATCGGTCACGCGGGAGACAGCTGGAAGAAGCAATATTTGTCGCTCCAAACCGTTTTTGATGCTTGTGATAAAGAAGGGTTTACGTATGAAGCTGTGGACACGATTCGCGGGAACGGCCCATCTGAGAATTACCGCTTAGAAGGCGCTAAAGGAACGTTTGGCCTGATTCACCCAGTTAGCTCTCATTTCTGCGCAAGTTGTAATAGGCTGCGTCTGACGGCAGATGGCTATATTAAAGCATGTCTGTACTGGGATGAAGAAATGAACATTCGCCCCTTCATCGATGATCCAGAAAAATTGATGGCTCTTGTGCAGCAGTCTGTCGATAATAAACCAGAAAGTCATGAGATGGCGATCGCTTTGCAAAACGAAATGCAATCTCACAAACCGACGACACGACGTATGAGTCAAATCGGAGGATAATTTAGAATGAACAGAGTTTGTCCCAGCCTTTTTCTATATCATATAAGGAGTGATGAACAATGTCTGAAAAACCAAAAATAGGTTTAATTATTGGAAGTAACCGACCAACGCGTGTTTGCCATACCATAGCAGAGTGGGCGATGAAAGAAATGGAACATGACAAGTTAAATTTAAGCTTGATTGATCTCGCCGAAATGAACCTCCCATTTTTAGATGAACCAGAAATTCCAGCACATCATAACTACCAAAAAGATTACACCAAGGCTTGGAGCAGCTTGATCAGTGGTTATGATGGTTTCGTTCTCGTTTTCCCGCAGTATAATTGGGGATATCCTGCCGTCTTAAAAAATGCATTGGATTTCCTATACGATGAATGGCGCGGGAAACCTGTAAGTATCATGTGTTACGGCGGACATGGCGGTTTCCAGGCGGCGCTTAGTATGAAGCTCGTCACGGAAGGTTTACATATGCATGCCATGGCGACCAACCCACCACTCGATATTTCAGACGAGATGTTTGATGAGACAGGTCAATTTAAAAACATTGAAAAAGACTTCGCACATTATAAAACATCATTACAAGCCGTATCAAACGAGTTCGCGAATTTTTTAACCAAATAATAGGAGTTGCAATGTTTGAATTATATCGCAGTATTTGGTGGGGCAGAATAGGCGAGTACGTGAATCCATGTATCTTATACAATGTGAACGGCTATTATGACTTGCTAGCGAAATTTATCGCCAACGATTCGAGTCTATAAATAACGCAAAAAATCCTAGCGACATACACGCCGTTAGGATTTTTTGTGCCTATGCTTATTTTCGACGTTCTGCTAAAAAATGTGGCAACTCTGGAATAATCAGCTGATTGATTGCAAGCCCACACGCATTGGACGAGCCTGGGATTACAAATAGTAAGACATTATCGAGTGTAAATCCAGCAAAAGCTCGTGACAACATCGCACGCGTCCCAATCTCTTTATAACTCAACATCCGGAACAATTCACCAAACCCAGGAATCTCCTGTGCGACTTGATCCCGCAACGCCTCAAATGTCACATCACGAACCGCAATTCCGGTCCCACCATTCGAAATCACACAATCAGATTGCGGCTTCAGCCCCGCCAAACCCTCATTAATCAAGAAATCATCATCTTTCACAACCATGCGCTGTACGACAACATGGCCCGCCTCCGCAAGCGCCTCCGCTAGCAACTGCCCGCTTTTATCCGTGTCCAAATCCCTCGTATCACTAATCGTTAAAATGCCAACTCGCGCCTGAATAAATTCCTTCTGCTCCATTTTCACGCCTCCTCAAATTTCATTAAAAAAGTGTTGATACTGCTTCTTCGCCACCACTAAATCAGCCGTCCCATGCACTAACACACGCCCGTTTTGAAAAACAGTGAAATCATACCCTTGAAAAGTAAACGTCAGAACAAAGCGATTCGTTTGAAAAATAATATCTTGATTTTGAAGCACCATTTCTAGTTCGCGAAAATCAATCGCTGCACCAATCTGAAATTGCACCGTGTCACGTCCGCAAAGTAGAACTGGCTGTTTCGAAAACGAAATCTCAGCCTTCTCGCCGCGTACACAAACCGCACAATCAGGATTCCGAGTCACACCAAACGCCTGAAATGTCATCTCCCAATTATCCATCTGATAATATTTCGCGCTTCGTTCTCCGAGCAATAGTTTTGTCAAAAGGGACACCTGAAGCCCCGCAAGCATTGGAATAAGCGCACCATGAACCCCGATAATATCACAACTTGTCTCATTGAAAAGTGGCATTTTCTCCATCAAACAATGTAAACAAGCCGTTTCACCAGGAATAATCGGCATCACATTCGCAAAAGTCCCCGCACATGACGCAAAAACCCAAGGCACTTGCTGTTCCAAACACCACTGATTCAAAAAGCGCCGCGTAGCAAAATTATCCGTACAATCTAAAACCGCATCGACCGTGCCAGCATAAGCCGACAAAGACTGCCGATTTGCATCATCCACCAAAAAATCAACCTTAATATCCCGATTAATCGCGCGCAAAGCTTTCGCTGCCGCCCATGCTTTCGCCTCTTTTTGCATCGCATCCTGTTCCGTAAACAACGTCTGCCGTTGCAAATTCGATAATTCCACAAAATCCCGATCCACTAAAATAAGCCGTCCAAATCCCATTCGAGCTGCGATTTCAGCTGCATATGTACCAATCGCGCCCACCCCAATAATTAAAATCGTACTCGCCTGCACTGTTTCCTGTCCTGTCTTCCCAATCTGTGCTACCCGCATTTGACGGTCATAACGCTCAATCTGAAACACCTTCTCTCTGCTCTTCCATTTTACCAGAAAAACGCTTATGAAGCTGTAAAAATGGATGTAATTTCCGAATTATTTCGAGTGAAAAATTGCCGATTCGAGCACATTTAGATATAATAACTACAACCAAACACATCAAAGGAGATAAAAATGATAGAGGCACCAGTATTAGTCGTCATAACACCAATCGTATACATTATTTTTTTTGTTCACATGGCTCAGAAAAAAAAGAAACAATCAAGCGAATAATTTTTAAATCGATCATGCTCATATACATAGTGGGAGTAGTCGGCTATACGATATTTCCAATATTGATAGATCGGGAAATCGGAGGAGGAGGGGCAACTATTTTCCAACTAGGCGTAAATATCATTCCCTTTGCCGCAATGGGAGATATCTACACACAAATGGGCGATGGCGGCCGAAATCACGCGCTATATCAAGTCATCGGCAATATTATTATGTTCATCCCGCTAGGCTGCTTATACCCACTTTGTTCCAAATGCCGAGTCTCATGGAAAAGAATGTTTTGGATTTCTTTATCCGCCTCATTATTTATTGAGCTATCCCAGCTAGCACAAAATATTGTTTTTCAAACCGCATTCCGATCGGCTGATATAGATGACGTAATATTGAATGTAAGTGGAGGCTTCATTGGTTACGCATTGTTCCGACTCTGCAAACCACTTTTCAAAAAAATGAAGCTCTATAATTTCTAGCAAAAAATCATTTTTAAACACGATTACAAGAAAAATCCCCAAAGGCCAGACAACCTATTTCTAGTCATCTAACCTTTAGGGGTTTTTCTATACTATTTTCTTTTTTTCAATAATAGAACTCCTGAAACAAATATAATCCAACCAAATGCGGCAAGTGGAAGCGAGGAATCGCCGGTTTTAGGCAAGCGTTGTACGTCCTCCGACTTATTCGAATCTACCTGACTTTTATTTGGCACAGGCTTTGTCGGATTGACAGGATTAATAGGATTGGTAGGGTCATCCGGTTTCGGCGCAAGCACATGAACTGTCACTTTCACAGGAACCGCAACATTCCCATCCGAATTCACTGCGTTCAATGTAACAATATAATCACCAGCTATCTCCAAATTTACCGCACTCGCAAAATCAGAAGAAACGACACCATCATTGCTAGCACTGGCTTTATCATCCCTCAAAAATTGCGCTGCACTAACCGTCGCGTATTGCTGATAAGTCACATCACTATCCGCCGAAATTACAGGGACTGTCGAGCTAACAATTTTGACAGTCACACGCACGGGTTCCGCAACGTTCCCAAAATTATCGGTAGATTGCAAAGTAACAGTATACTCGCCCGGAATAGCGAAATTCACGGCCGATTCAAAGTCCGAAGTAATCGCGGAACCATCATCCGTTTTTGCTGCAATGCTATCCAAAAAATCTGATTCACTTACCGCTTGATCGATTTCATAAGTGACAATAGGGGATGCGGTAATCACTGGTGGCGTCGTATCGACAATATGCACAACAACACGCACCGGATTTGCAACATTTCCATACTGATCCGTCGCCGTTAGTGTAACAGTATAATCACCTACAACCGCCGAATCGACTACATCTACAAAATCCGAAGTAATCGCGGAACCATCATCCGTTTTTGCATGAATATCTTGTAGAAAAATAGCTTCATTAAGCACGCTACCAGATTCATACGTATACGCACTATCGGCAGTTATCACGGGAGGAACCGTATCCACCACATGAACAGTAACGGTCTCTGGTGTCGCTACATTTCCCATATTATCCGTAGAATTTAACGTAACAGTGTAATCACCAACCACATCCAAGTTTACTGCCGTTGCAAAATCAGAGGTAATAACAGAACCATCATCTGTTATCGCATTAACATCCAGCAAAAACTGACTAGCGGTTGCAGTATCATGTTGTTCGTAAGTAAAGCTAGAATCGGCTGTTATGACTGGTGGTGTTGTATCGGGGATTAAAGGTATCGTAACAGTACCTTGAAAAGATCCAGCATAGCCCCCAAGTACTATCGTCTTAGCAAATGTGTATTGTACGCTTAACTGATTTGTTAAACCAGTCCAAGTAATCATTGGAGCGATAAAAGTTCCACCATTTGAAATCGTATCCGGTGGTAGCTGACTGCCATCGATACTTGTGATTGACATTTCCACGATGCTGAGTGGGTCTGTTGTATTGACCGCTGGCGATGTGAACGTCTGCGAATCAAAACGGAAACTAGAGAGATTAGTTAGGTTAGCAAGCGGACTAATGTCGTTAATATGATTGCCGATCAATCTTAAAATTCCCAGTTGAGTTAAGCCACTTAGAGGCGTCACGTCTGAAATATTATTATTTATTAAATTTAAAGAAGTAATATATTTTAAATGTTCCATACCAACCAAAGACGTAATACCCCTATTCAATGTTTCGCTGTCACCTAAAGATACAATCGTGTTCAAATCAGCTTGATTCACGATATCCGTTACATTCTTTCCTAGTTTCGTTGCAATAATTTGTGCTAAATTTTCATCAGGAAAAATCGTATTTATCGGTCCAATCGGATTAAGCGCCACATTTTGTGTCGGCTGCGTCACTGTTCCGTGGAAAGTACCAATTACAGCCCCGTTTACAACAACATCCTGGATAAATCTAAAACTAAGACTAGTCTGCGATGTTAAGCCGTTCCAAGTGACATTTGGGATACTATAAGAACCGCTATTACTTATGGTATTAATTGTGGTTGGAATGTCACCACTCATATTTTTCAGAACACCAGTTAAGTTTAATACTAAAGACCCGTTATTGGAAACTTGCGGCAAAGTGATAGTCTGAGAGTCAAATCGACCAGCCACTAATTTGGTAAGTCCAGCTAGAGGGGTAATATCGCTTATATGATTAGCGGAGATGTATAGAGAAGTGATATTAGTAAGTCCAGCAATGGGTGTTAAATCACTGATATTATTTGAGTTTAGTCTTAACCCTTGAATATTGTTTAAATTCTGCATGCCATCAAGTGAAGTTATTCCTTTGCCTGAACCCTCGGCATCAGAAATACTCGTAATGGTATTCAAATCAGCAACAGTTACTGTATCAGTGACTGTTTTGCCAAGCTTAGTAGCAATCACTTGCGCGAGTGCAGCATCTGGAAATACTTGATTGATAGGCGCTGGCAAGGTTGCGCTAAGAGGCGATTCCGCCGTCACCTCGGTGCTTGTGCTTAATCCGATACTCCCGAATACGATGACGATACAAATCAATAATTTTAATCCGTTCTTTAAATGCTTCATTTATAAACCCCCAATTTTCCATATAAGCTCATATGTAGTCGTCATTTAAATTTGAAAGAGCTTTTAATAATTAATACCCTTTTTATGAAAAATAACACTATGATGAAGCATTTCCATTTCATCATACAAATAAAAAAGCAATCCAAGCTATATCAAACAGCCAGGATTGCTTCGTTTTCGTTATTCATAAATAGTGACATCTGGTGGTAAATACGACGGGTTCTTCTTATTAATATGATCATAAAACATAATCCCGTTTAAATGATCAATCTCATGTTGTACCACAATCGCAGGATAATTTTTCAATCTTATTTTAATTGGCTTACCGTTTTCATCAAAACCCTCTACCGTCACGCGCGCACTACGCACCACATAACCTGGAACTTCACGATCGACGGAAAGACAACCTTCACCGCCACCTAAGCATGCATTTTCGACAGAATGACTACGAATTTTAGGGTTGTACAAAACATAACTGTATAAACGATCATTGTCATCGTGCACATGGATCGCGATATAACGCTTAGAAACAGCAATTTGTGGGGCAGCAATACCAACACCGCCGCGCAATTCATGTTCCTCAGCGACTTCAGGATCTTGACTATTAATGAGAAACTCTAACATCTTTTGACCAGTTTTCTTGTCTTCATCCGATAGTGGGAAAGTGACTGGTTCTGCGACAGCGCGCAAAATAGGATCACCTTCACGGACGATATCATCCATTGTAAGCATTGTTTTTCTCCCCTGTTCTTATAAACTTATCTTCATTTTACCAAAAAAAGTGGATATTGTGAATGGATTTTACTTTTAAGATACGTAAAATAGGGTAAACAGTAGGGAAGTAATGATTTTTATGTTAAAATATTGACACTGTAAATACGAACATTATGGATTAGGAACATTGTATTGTTCGTCATGTCGAGGTATTGTACAAATATATATGTTTGTGAATTCACAAACAATAGGCGGCTATTTTAAATAAATTTCGAAAGGTGAAGCCCAAGCCATCTTTGCTTTATTATATAACAGTTTCATTTTTAAATCATATTTTCTAATACAGTTTTTGAAAGCGAATGATTTAACGTGAAGCCTTGAAAACACAATAAAAACAAAGTAAGTTTAAGTTATTGACGAATGTAGATGGATGGTGTAAATTAAAGAGGAAGATTGGTGTGTTAATAGTAAGGTGTTTTAAAAATATAACAGTGAAGTATGAAACCGAACAAGGGCCATTGAACAAGGTGAATTTGTGAATGCAAAGGTATTTCCTATCTTTTTCACAATCTCGCCACTAAATTATGTTTTCGGGTTAGTCAAACGGTGGTGGACAAGACTTCACATAATTTTATTTTTAAATTTTGCCGAATAATACACGAATCCAGTTAGGAAAATTGAGAAGCGAACCATGCATTGTATTGCTTGCCTGACAAGCGAAATTTTTGCTACATTATACGTAGTGGAAAAAATAACAAATGTTTGCGCATTCAATTCTTAAAAATATTTCAAACCAGAAGGGAAGAGATTACACGATGGCTTCTAAAACAAAGAAGACTGTAGTAGATGTGAAAGAGCAGTTTAAAGCTGTTGCCGATCAATTTGAATTGGTCCAAATTTTAAATGAAAAAGGAGAGGTTGTTAATCCTGACTTGATGCCCGACTTAACAGACGAGCAATTAGTAGAATTAATGACACGTATGGTTTGGACACGCGTTCTTGACCAACGTTCGATTTCCTTGAACCGCCAAGGTCGCCTAGGATTCTACGCACCAACAGCTGGACAAGAAGCTTCACAACTTGCAAGTCATTATGCGTTAACAAAAGCAGATTACGTGCTTCCTGGTTACCGTGACGTACCACAAATGATCTGGCACGGCCTTCCACTTACGAAAGCTTTCCTATTTTCACGTGGACATTTTGTTGGGAACCAATTTGCAGACGACTTAAACGTTCTATCTCCACAAATCATCATCGGTGCACAAATCGTTCAAGCTGCCGGCGTTGCTTTAGGACTTAAGAAACGTAAAAAAGACGCAGTTGTCATCACATACACAGGTGACGGCGGATCTTCACAAGGTGATTTCTACGAGGGTATGAACTTCGCAGGTGCCTATAAAGCTCCAGCAATCTTCGTTGTACAAAATAACATGTTCGCAATCTCAACACCACGCGAAAAACAATCTGCAGCAGCAACACTAGCTCAAAAAGCAGTTGCAGCCGGAATCCCAGGCGTTCAAGTAGACGGTATGGATCCACTAGCAGTATACGCTGTAACAAAATTTGCGCGCGATCGTGCAGTTGCTGGCGATGGCCCAACGTTGATCGAAACAATGACTTACCGTTATGGTCCACATACACTTTCAGGTGATGATCCAACTCGTTACCGTACAAAAGAGCTTGATGGCGAATGGGAACTCAAAGATCCAATCGTTCGTTTCCGTACTTTCCTAGAAGCGAAAGGGCTTTGGAACGAAGAAAAAGAAAACGCAGTAATCGAACAAGCAAAAGAAGAAATCAAAACATCTATTAAAGAAGCTGACGCTACACCGAAACAAAAAAGTATCAGATCTTCTTAAAAATATGTACGAAACACCAACTGCTCCAATCAAAGAGCAACTGGCAATTTTTGAAGCGAAGGAGTCGAAATAATCATGGCGCAAAAAACAATGATTCAAGCGATTACAGATGCGCTTGCAGTAGAACTAAGAAATGACGAGAACGTCCTCGTTTTCGGTGAAGATGTAGGTAATAACGGCGGGGTTTTCCGTGCTACTGAAGGACTTCAAGCAGAGTTTGGCGAAGATCGTGTATTCGATACGCCACTTGCAGAATCAGGTATCGGTGGTCTTGCTATCGGTCTTGCACTAGAAGACTTCCGTCCAGTTGCTGAAATTCAATTCTTCGGTTTCGTTTTTGAAGTAATGGATTCTGTTGCTGGTCAAATGGCACGTATGCGTTACCGTACTGGTGGCACTCGTACTGCTCCAATCACGATCCGCGCGCCATTCGGTGGTGGGGTTCATACGCCTGAACTTCACGCGGATAACTTGGAAGGCCTAATGGCACAATCACCAGGTCTAAAAGTTGTTATCCCGTCAACACCATACGATGCAAAAGGTCTTTTAATCTCAGCAATCCGCGATAACGATCCCGTTATTTTCTTAGAGCACATGAAATTATACCGCTCATTCCGTCAAGAAGTACCAGAAGGCGAGTACACAATCGAAATCGGTAAAGCAGCCGTTCGTCGTGAAGGTACAGACGTTTCTGTTATCACATACGGTGCTATGGTTCAAGAATCTGTGAAAGCAGCAGAAGAACTAGAAAAAGAAGGCGTATCTGTTGAAGTTATCGACCTTCGTACAATCAGCCCGTTGGATGTAGACACAATCATCGCTTCCGTTAAGAAAACAAATCGCGTAGTAGTCGTTCAAGAAGCACAAAAACAAGCAGGAATCGCTGCTAATGTTATCGCTGAAATCAACGACCGCGCCATCCTTTCTCTAGAAGCACCAGTGATGCGTGTTACAGCACCAGACAGCGTCTTCCCATTCGCACAAGCAGAAACAGTTTGGTTACCAAACCATAACGATATTGTTGAGCGTATTAAAGAAGTTCTAGCGTTTTAAATTAGAAAAGCTGAAAGAGCCCGTTTAGCCTCGACAGAAATTGTTAGGGGGCGCAGTGAAAACCCGCACTTGGTTTTTGCGGAGGCACCGAAATTTCCGAGAGGCTGGCTCTTGAAGCTAGATCCGAGGCGCCAAATATGAAGAACGCAGTACATGGATTACATGTTCACTGTGTTCTTGGAATTAGGTCCGAAAGATACCAAACATGACGAGCGTAGTGCATGGATTACATGCTCACTTTGTTCTCATGCATATTGAGGCTCTAACTTAGCAAAGTACGCTTCGTAAGAGCCACAACAAAATTAGGTTCAAAGATACCAAACATGACGAGCGCAGTGCATGGATTACATGCTCACTTCGTTCTCATGCATATTGAGGCTCTAAGGAAATACAGTACATTTCCTAAGAGCCTCAACAAAACAGGAGGCTTTTAAAAAATGGCATATTCATTTAAATTACCGGACATTGGTGAAGGTATACATGAAGGAGAAATCGTCAAATGGTTCGTTAAACCAGGCGACAAGATTGAAGAAGACGCGTCCCTTTTTGAAGTTCAAAATGACAAATCTGTCGAAGAAATTACATCTCCTGTAACGGGGACTGTAAAAGAAATCTTAGTCGGTGAAGGCGTAGTAGCAACAGTCGGCCAAGTTCTTATTACTTTTGACGGCGTAGAAGGTCATGAAAATGACGCAGAAGAAGCTCCAGCAGCGGCTCCTGCCTCTACACCCGCAGCGGCACCAGCAGGCGGAAAAGGCGTTTACGAATTCAAATTACCAGACATTGGTGAAGGAATTCATGAAGGCGAAATCGTGAAATGGTTCGTTAAACCAGGCGATCAAATAGAAGAAGATGCTACCATTTTCGAAGTACAAAATGACAAATCTGTCGAAGAAATCACATCTCCTGTAGCAGGAACTGTAAAAGACATTTTAGTTGGCGAAGGCGTAGTAGCAACAGTTGGTCAAGTGTTAATCACATTCGAGGGCGACTTTGAAGGCGAAGCAACAACAGCAGATCACTCTTCTACTCCAGAATCTCCAGCAGACACTGCAAAACTTGTAAATAATAACGCAGCACAAGCGCCAGTATCAGGTGGAAACGGTACGCCATCATCGCAAAAAGATCCAAACGGTCTAGTTATCGCGATGCCATCTGTACGTAAATATGCACGTGAAAAAGGCGTAGATATCCGTCAAGTTGCAGGATCCGGCAAAAACAACCGCGTTCTTAGCGCAGACGTTGATGCATTCCTAAATGGCGACACAGCAGCAGTAGCGACAAGTGAAGCAGCTCCAGCAGCGGCATCACAAGAAACTGCAACAGCGAAACCAGCAGCAAAAGCAGCGCCAGTTGTTAGCGGCGGAACATACCCAGAATCACGCGAGAAATTAACGCCAACACGTAAAGCTATCGCAAAAGCAATGGTTAACTCGAAACACACTGCTCCACACGTAACGCTAATGGACGAAATCGAAGTTTCTGCTTTGATGGTTCACCGTAAACGTTTCAAAGACGTAGCAGCTGAAAAAGGAATCAAACTTACTTTCCTACCTTACATGGTAAAAGCGCTAGTAAACACATTGCGTGAGTTCCCAGTGCTCAACACGACACTTGACGACGCAACAGACGAACTAGTTTACAAACATTATTTCAATATCGGTATTGCAGCAGATACAGATCACGGTCTTTATGTACCAGTTATCAAAGACGCTGACAAAAAATCGATTTTTGCAATCTCAAATGAAATTAACGAATTAGCTACAAAAGCGCGCGACGGTAAATTGACTGGCGAAGAAATGCGTCACGGTTCTTCTACCATCTCTAATATCGGATCAGCTGGCGGACAATGGTTTACACCAGTTATCAACTACCCTGAAGTTGCTATTTTAGGTGTAGGTCGTATCGCAGAAAAAGCAATCGTTAAAGACGGTGAAATCGTAGCAGCACCAGTACTTGCTCTATCGCTAAGCTTCGACCACCGCGTAATCGACGGCGCAACAGCTCAAAAAGCTATGAACAATATCAAGCGGTTATTAAATGACCCAGAACTTTTACTAATGGAGGCGTAAAAAAAATGGTAGTAGGCGATTTTCCAGAAGAAAGAGACACCATCGTCATTGGTGCAGGACCCGGCGGATACGTTGCGGCAATTCGCGCAGCACAATTAGGACAAAAAGTAACCATTATCGAGAAAGAACATTACGGCGGCGTTTGTTTAAACGTTGGTTGTATCCCTTCCAAAGCCTTGATCACAGTTGGTCACCGCTTTGCTGAAGCGAAACATTCCGATAATATGGGTATCACAACAGATGGCGTGAACCTAGACTTCACAAAAGCGCAAGAATGGAAAGGTTCTGTCGTTAGTAAATTAACAACAGGCGTGAAAGGCTTGCTTAAAAAGAATAAAGTGGAAATGTTAGAAGGAGAAGCTTTCTTCGTTGATGAGCACTCCCTACGTGTTATCCACCCTGAATCCGCGCAAACTTACACATTCAACAACGTAATCATTGCAACTGGTTCTCGTCCAATCGAGATTCCAGGATTCAAATTCGGCAAACGCGTTCTTAGCTCAACAGGCGCGCTAGCTCTTACAGAAGTTCCGAAAAAACTTGTCGTAATCGGCGGAGGATACATCGGTACAGAACTTGGTGGCGCATTTGCTAACCTTGGAACAGAGCTAACAATCTTAGAGGGCGGACCAGAAATTTTGCCAACGTATGAAAAAGATATGATTTCCCTTGTAAAACGCAATCTTAAAGGTAAAGGCGTGGAAATCGTAACAAAAGCTTTGGCGAAATCTGCCGAAGAAACAGAAACTGGCGTAAAAGTAACATACGAAGCTGACGGCGAAACAAAAACCGTTGAAGCAGATTATGTTTTAGTAACAGTAGGTCGTCGTCCAAATACAGACGATATCGGCTTAGAACAACTAGGCGTTAAATTAAGCGAACGCGGTTTGATCGAAGTAGACAAACAAGGTCGCACAAATATTTCTAACGTTTTTGCTATCGGCGACATCGTTCCTGGTGTTCCACTTGCCCACAAAGCAAGCTACGAAGCAAAAGTTGCCGCTGAAGCAATCGCTGGCGAAACCTCTGAAAATGACTACACAGCCCTACCAGCAGTCGTTTTCAGTGATCCAGAATTAGCAACAGTTGGTTTGACAGAAAAAGAAGCAAAAGAAAAAGGCTTCGACGTAAAAACTGCCAAATTCCCATTCGGCGGTAACGGTCGTGCCCTATCTCTTGACGCTCCAGAAGGTTTCGTACGTCTAGTAACACGCAAAGAAGACGGACTTATCCTCGGTGCTCAAGTTGCAGGAATGAACGCATCCGATATCATCTCTGAGATCGGACTTGCAATCGAAACAGGCGTAACAGCAGAAGACATCGCGCTTACTATTCACGCTCACCCATCTTTAGGTGAGTTGACAATGGAAGCGGCAGAACTTGCGCTAGGTCGCCCAATCCACATGTAAAATAGTTATATATTCCTGATAAATCGGCGACAAGCGTTCGCACTCAGGAGATTCAGCGGACTTCCGGTTCTCACGTACAGTCGTACGCTCCGCTTTGTTGAGATTCTTTGAAGCAAAGCGAAGTAGAACCTCAATATGCAAAGGAATGTAATGAGTTTGCCACCCTTTGTTCCACTGAATCTCCTGACTACAAACGCTTTCGCTCGATTTGTTGGAAGCAGAATGTACGTCTTACCCAATGGAAGGGTTTGGCGTTCTTTTGCTTAATAGGTTATTTATTGTGAATTTAATATCAAAGTAGTATGATAAAGATATAAAATTAAAGAATCCAGGTGTAAAAATGAAAAAGCAGATGGAAAAAATTATTTTCGGTATTGTTTATGGTTTCTCAGCGATTTTCTTTCTCGGTTTTGTGGTTAATATCGTGCACGGTTTTATCGTTCATATGCACGAAACGGATAGTTGGCGGGCCGTTTTGCGAATTTTAGCAAGTCCAGTGACCGATCCTGCCATCTTCGCCATTCACCTAACAAGCCCTGTTTGGTCGACATTGTTAGCGATTATCATTAGCTATTTGATGCCAGCCTTTTTCTGTGTGGCGACGCATTTCCTGAAAAAAGATTATCTCGAAACGCACGAAAATAGCCGCTTTCTTCACTAAAAGTTACTTTTGTGTGATTTTACATAGCAAAAGGAGTAGAATGAAGGTGTCATCACAAAATACGATAGAATTAGGTGAAAAAATGGGGACAACGAAGAGAGCGCTGTTTTGGATAGCGTATGTGATATCTGGCATTTGTTTTGTACTAACGATTGTGGCTTTTATCATTGGATTTTTCCATCATATGCACGATACAGGCGGCATGAAATCTGTGATACAAATTCTAGAAACACCGATTACTGGCTTTATTAAACTGACGAACGGAACGATTCAGAAATCAGTACTGGAGATTATTTTGTTATGCATTGTAAGCTATGTGTTACCAACGTTTTTCTGTATTGCAACACACTATTTACGGAAAAATAAACGCATCGCTTTAGAAAACGAAGAGGAATAGTTAGGAGCATCGATTCTGCGCGTTATAGAGTCGATGCTTTTTTTGAATCACAATATTTTAATCGTCACGGCTTTCATGATAAAATGAGGAGGACAGATGGGAAGAGGGAGCGTGATGCGGGTTTGGCGATAGATCAGAAAAAAAATTGCGATTATCGGGAACAATAAGATAAGCACAAGTTATGCTTTTGCATTGATGAACCAGCAACTAAATGTGGAGGTTTGCCTGATTGCGGATAAGAAGGCGCCAGTTTTGAAAGATATCGGATACAGCGCTTATTTTAGGCCTAAAACTGCATTGACATCGGGTGGTATGGCGGAATGTCGGAATGCGTCGATGATTGTTTTCACGCATGACCCATTTGTGAATGATGAGAATATGCAACAAGCTTCGTCGGTCGTTCGGCGTTTTGTGAATCAATGGATGGAAACTGGATTTCAAGGGATTTGTGTGATTGCGACGCCGCAGAGTGAAGTGGTCGCTCATTGGATTATGAAGTTCTCAGGCCTCGCCGCAGAAAAAATCATTGCGCTTGGAACGATGCTCGATACGGCTTTTCTGCAATGGGAATTGGGACGCTATTTTCAGGTTAACGCAAAAAATGTCCATGCCTACATGATTGGAAGCACCCTCGAAAAAGGTGTCCCAGTATGGAGTCGCGCTTATATTGGTGGCCGTCCGATTTTGAGCTATATGATGGATGACCCAGATCGCTATTCCTTCGAAAAATTGCAACCAATCGTGACGCAGATGCAGGAATTGCCGAGTGAGCCACTAGCGGAGAATCGCTTGTTTGACTATAGCATCGCGCTCGCATTGGTAGAGTTGACGAGAATCATTTTGGGAGATGAACGAATGATTTTGACGGTAGGTGTCTATGTGCAAGATAAATTTGGAATGGCATCAGGATTTATCAGTATTCCAGCAGTCATCGGAGCCACTGGTGTGAAAACGACCATTCCATTAACACTTTCAGATTCCGAGCAAAAACAGCTGGCAACCGTTGTCAAAGCGTTAGAAGAAGATGTACAAGCGGGTTTGCCAAATGAAGGAGGAACGAAACGTGGAGTATAGCTATCCGATTAATTTAGACTGGTCAAAAGAAGAAATGGCGACCGTTATTAATTTTTATCAAGCGGTTGAGAAAGCCTATGAAGTGGGTATCGACGCATCGGAAATAAAAATGAAATATAGTGATTTCAAGCAAGTCATACGCTCGATAGGTGAAGAAAAAAGCCTAGGCAAAGAGTTCGAAAAGGCGAGCGGTTATTCCGCCTATCGCGTCATGCAACTCGTAAAAAATGCGACGACAAGCAAAATTAAAATGCAACCTTAAGGAGGAATTTTTAAGATGGATATTAGTGAAATTATTGTAAGTAATGTAGGAACAGAGGCAGGGATTCATATTGGGAAAAGCGACGCGCCGGTGAAAGTGATTTCGTTCGTGAATGTGCGTTGTCCATTTTGCCGTGAATGGCATGAAAAATCGCGTGATGTGCTCCGTCGTTATTTAGATTCTGGTCGTATTGAGCTTATTGTGAAGCCATTTGATAAGGAGAAAGAATCATTGCAACGCGGAAACATTATACATCATCATCTAGATTATGCAGTGCCAGAGCAGACACTTGAGATTTTAGACGAAGTATACGCGAGACAAGATCTTTGGGGTTCTTTGACGCACGAAGAAGTCGCGAATTTTGCAGAAGATGAGCTAGGACTTTCCGAACAAGATAACGAGGAAGAAGCGGAGAAAATCATTGCAGAAGCAAACGCTGCGAACATCCGCCTTGTACCGACTGTCATTATCGGAGAACATATTTTTGACGAACATATCTCACCAGAAGAGTTGGAAAAATTGATTTTAGAAGAAGCAGGGAAAGAATAAAAAAATAAGCGGTGACTTCCGAATTTGGAGTCGCCGCTTATTTTTATTCGGTAAAACTTGTTGCGATATGAACACCGTCCATTGGATCATTGAAATCGCTCACCGTATAATCCGTTTTTCCGTCTTGCCAGCTAATGATATTGCCTTCTGCCTTGTTTGGAGCGGCTTCAAGCTTCATGCCACCAACTTGATGCGGAGCGGGGAGTGTTTCTTTTTCAAGCACGCCGACTATCTTTTTAGCGAGGTCAATCGAATCTTGAGGATTTGCACTCGTGGTGTTGCGAACGCCCATGCTCCAACGACCTTCCGCCCAATTGAGAAAAGTAGAACCAGCACCCGCGTCAGAATATCCTGTAATTCCTGAACCAAGATCCACGCCGTTCATACCTGTATTGACGTCATTCATATGACCAGTTGCATCGGCTGCAGCTTCTTCTGTCGCATATGCTTTCCCAGAAACCGTGGCAATCGGCGTTGCTTTAGACGTGTCTTTCAGGTCAGAACTATTCACCGAAATAGGAGCCTTCGTTTCGTAAAAAATGACTTGATAGGCGTCCGATGAATCGCTCGTTTTAGCGCTTAGGTAATGTTTATCTGAAGAGAGCGGAATTGCTTTTGGAAGCATCACGACAACGCCAGAGTTAAGTTTCGATAGTACCGTTGCCAAAACATCTTTTTGCGTGAGTGTTGGCGTTTTTGTACCACCGCTCATGTCATTTTTGCGCATATCATCGGTGGTTGTGCCGTAGTTATTGTTGCTGCTACCGTAAGAATTAGAACTATCCGAACTATCTGAGGAGTAAGAACCGCCACAACTTGCGAGAAGCAGCGCACTAAAAACGACTGGAATAACCAAAAATTTAGTATTCATTACTTTCACCTCTTTGCTAGGGTTTTCCCGATTTTGACATAAGAAAACCACCTTCTGTAGCAGAAAGTGGTTTAAAGTTAGAAAAATTTCCGTTTCCAAAAGACAAATCCGAGTATCCCTGCGATGCCAAACGAAATACAGATGACTAGTACCCATGCAATAGGGATATCAGATAATGGCAATCTTACGTTCATCCCATAAAAACTAAACACCATCGTCGGAATCGTCAAAATGATGGTGAACGAGGTTAGGAATTTCATCACGATATTCATGTTATTCGAAATAATCGACGCGTATGCATCCATCATTCCACTCAAAATATTCGAGTGAACTTCGGCCATCTCAATCCCTTGCCGGTTTTCAATGATAACGTCTTCCAGTAAATCTTGGTCTTCCTCATACATCTTCACGATATGTTGGCGCATCATTTTGTCGAGCACCAGCTTGTTCGATTTGAGGGCGGTCAGGAAGTAAACCAAACTTTTCTCAATCCCCATTAAATCGTAAAGTTGCTTGTTCTTCATCGACTCATGCAATTCTTTCTCGATATCATCCGTTTGGCGACTCATCCGCTTCAAGTGACGGAGAAATTGCGTCGAAATCATATACAATATTTGCAAGGCAAAACGCGTTTTCATATGCGTAAAAAAGCCTTTTATCCGGTTTTTAATGAAGGACTGAATAATCGACGAGTCAATCGTGCAAATCGTGATAAAGTAATCCTTTGTCATAATCATCCCAAGTGGAATCGTTTCAAAAGACGCGTAGTGAATATCATCCTCATCCACAATCGGAAAGTCACAAATAATCAGGATGGCTTCGGTATCATCATCCCGCTCAATCCGAGCACTTTCATCTTTATCCAGTGGATCTTCGAGGAACTCAAGTGGAATCCCGTATTGATCGGCAATCTGATTGATTTCTTCTGATGACGGTGCCACGATGTTAATCCAGCAATTGCGCTCTGGCTTCTCTAATTCTTCTAGTTTACCAGCTTCATTCGATTTGAAAATTTGATGCATAGGCGTATTCCTCCTTTTCTAAGGCTTCGGCCACATAGAGTGCTGTTGCAAGCCATGACTCGAATCCTTGTATGATCTCTGATGCGGATCTGGTTCACTCGGCGCGATACTCGTTTTCATGGTGCTCAACTCCTTTTCCTCAAATAATCACAACTTCATCATTATACAGAGATTTAGCCGTTTTGTACATCCTATCTTCTAAATTTCTTGCATTTCAAAACTCATATCATAAAGCGGTAGCAACAAGTCCACCGTTTTTTTCGAGTTCTTTTGTAAATTGGGCATCATTTTTCAAGGCTTCGTCGCCATGTTTGAAAATACGGCCAACCATGAATTCGCCTTTCTTCACATCGCGGAAACGTTCTAAAACCTTGGTCAAATCCGTATTTTGGATAAGGCTTGTCGGTTTTTCCGTATGATCCGGTGAAATCGAGAAGTTCGCTGGCAAGTTTTCCAACTGATCCAGATTTTCTAGGAAATTATGCACGACGATTTGACGATTCTCCGTTTCATAGATAAAAGCAAGCCAAATAAAGACATACTCATCCCAAATTCCAACTTGGAAATGCGGATGTTTTTTGTAGCCGCGTTTATTATTAGCGACCGCAAGCCAGGTACTGTCAGGGGGATTCACCGAACGGCGGGCGTGACGCGCAATATGCAAAAACATTTCAGTGCCAGTTTTAGCGCTTAAATAAGTAGCAAGACCCTCGCCGATTTCGCGGAATTTTGGTTGAATCTGTGTTTGAATAGCTTCCATCCGGTCTTCAAGTCCAGGCGTTTGCATCGCTTTAAAATCATTTTTTGTAAAAGTCATTAAGATTCCTCGCTTTCGTAAAAATAGGCGTTCACTTCATTATAACGTAAAAATGGATCTTAGAGGCTGTATTTAGCTTGAATTTATGATAAGCTAGGAAAAATAAGAAACAAACGAAGGAGTGGTGCGAAGATGGGACTGGAAAAAATCGATCAACTAGCGCGGGAATGGTTGGAGGAAGCGGGAAATCGAATTTTTATGGCGCTTGAACAGGCTAATATAGAGGTGGAAGCAAAGTCAGATCGCAATGATTTGGTGACGAATGTGGATAAATCGACAGAGCGTTATTTCGCGGAGAAAATTGCAGAAAACTTTCCTGAACATCGCTTGCTTGGCGAAGAAGGGTACGGCGAAGAAATCACCAGTTTAGAAGGTATCGTTTGGGTGCTTGACCCGATTGATGGCACGGTAAATTTCGTCGAACAGAAACGGAATTTTGCGATTTCGCTCGGCATTTACCAAGAAGGCGTCGGAGAACTGGCTTATATATACGATATTGTTGGCGGTGAATTTTACTTTGCTAAGCGTGGCGAAGGTGCTTTTGTGAACGATGTGGAGATTCCAAAACTTGCGAAAAACAATAAATTAGAAGATTCGCTCGTAATTATCAATACGGCGTCAGTTCGCAAATTCCCGCACATGCTTCCAGTCATCCAAGCGGCTCGCGGACTGCGTTTATATGGTGCTGCGACGCTTGAATACATGGCGGTAGCAACAGGTCGTGCGGACGCTTACGTGAGCGCTAATCTATCACCTTGGGACATTGGTGCTGGAAAAATTATTGCCGAAGAAGTTGGTGCTATCGTGACACGTGTGGATGGTTCTGAGATGCTAATCACCGAAAAAGGCGATTCATTCGTTGCGAGCCCTGGTGTTCATGCCGAAATTTTGCGGGACTACAGTCGCTGAAAAAAAGGGAATACGATAGGCGTCTAGTTAAATTTCATTTTATGGAATAAAAATCGTGCTAAACCCGAGTAAATGTGCTATAATTGGAAAGTTGATTAAAACTAAACGATCCAGAAACGGGGAAAATAAGCCAATTTTCCTCTTTCTTTTGGCTCTGGTAGCTAAGTCGTATTACCATATATGAAGAGCGCTTGACTTTAGTTAGGCCATTTTTGAGTAGCTGAGTGGGTTCTATGACGCCAGCTGTGAGAAGGTAATTTAATATTAGGAGGAAACATTTTGAAATTAAGAGAAGATATTCGTAACGTCGCCATTATTGCCCACGTTGACCATGGTAAAACTACATTGGTGGACCAACTTTTACGTAAGTCAGGAACATTCAACGATCATGAGCAGGTAGCTGAGCGTGCGATGGATAGCAATGCCATTGAAAAAGAGCGTGGTATTACTATTTTAGCAAAAAATACTGCCATCAATCATAACGGTGTGCATATCAATATTTTAGATACTCCTGGACATGCCGATTTCGGTGGGGAAGTAGAACGTATTATGAAAATGGTTGACGGTGTTGTTTTAGTCGTTGATGCGTATGAAGGTACAATGCCACAAACGCGTTTCGTATTGAAAAAAGCACTAGAGCAACATTTAACGCCACTTGTTGTTGTTAACAAAATTGACCGTCCATCCGCGCGTCCAGCAGAAGTTGTAGATGAAGTTTTAGAATTATTCATCGAACTAGGTGCAGACGAAGACCAATTGGAATTCCCAGTTGTTTATGCAGCGGCAGTTAACGGAACAAGCTCATTAAGTGATAACGTAGAAGATCAAGAAGAAACAATGGATCCGATTTTTGACTTAATCATCAATAACGTGCCAGCGCCTGTGGATAACAGTGACGAGCCTTTGCAATTCCAAGTATCCTTACTTGATTACAATGACTACGTTGGTCGTATCGGTATCGGTCGTATCTTCCGTGGAACAATGGAAGTCGGTCAATCTGTTGCATTGATGAAATTGGACGGTACCGTGAAGAAATTCCGTGTTACTAAAATGTTCGGTTTCTTAGGACTTAAACGCGTAGAAATTACACAAGCCAAAGCCGGTGATCTTGTTGCCGTTTCTGGAATGGAAGATATCTTCGTTGGGGAAACAGTAACGCCAGATGATCACCAAGAAGCTTTGCCAATCTTACGTATTGACGAGCCTACTTTACAAATGACTTTCGTAACGAACAATAGTCCGTTCGCTGGTCGTGAAGGTAAGCACGTAACAAGTCGTAAAATCGAAGAACGTTTACTGTCTGAGCTACAAACAGATGTAAGTTTACGTATTGATCCTACTAATTCACCTGACGCTTGGGTTGTATCTGGTCGTGGTGAGTTGCATCTATCGATTTTGATCGAAAACATGCGTCGTCAAGGTTATGAATTACAAGTATCTAAACCAGAAGTTATCATCCGCGAAATCGATGGCGTGAAATGTGAGCCAATGGAACGCGTACAAATTGATACTCCTGAAGAATATGTTGGTAGCATCATGGAATCTATCGGTTTGCGTAAAGGTGAAATGGCTGATATGGTCAATGACGGTTCAGGACAAGTTCGCTTGATTTTCCTAGTACCATCACGTGGACTTATCGGTTACACAACCGAATTCCTATCGATGACTCGTGGTTACGGTATCCTAAACCACACATTCGATTCTTACCAACCAATGCAAAAAGGCCGTGTCGGTGGACGTAGCCGTGGTGTTCTTGTATCGATGGAAACTGGTAAATCAACTACTTACGGAACAATGCAAGTAGAAGATCGCGGTACTATCTTTATTGAACCAGGTACGGACATTTATGAAGGCATGATCGTCGGAGAAAACAATCGTGACGGTGATATCGCTGTAAATATCGTAAAAGCGAAACAAATGACAAATATTCGTTCTGCGAATAAAGACCAAACAAACGTTATCAAGAAACCTCGTACATTAACACTTGAAGAATCACTAGAATTCCTAAATGATGACGAGTATTGTGAAGTAACGCCAGAAAGTATTCGTTTGCGTAAGAAAATCTTGAACAAAAACGAACGTGAAAAAGCAGCGAAACGTACGAAAGTATCTGACTGAGTATAAATCAGGAAAGCCGTCCAGAAATGGGCGGTTTTTTTTCACGGCTGAAATATTCTGTTGATTAATTAATTTTGTAACATGATTGTAATATGACGTTTTTTTTTGGTATAATTCATCTAAGGAAAGACGTGAAAGAAGGAGGGGATTTGCATGAAGAAATTACTGATGGTAGGCACAATGAGTGTGATGATTTTAGCTTTGGCGGCTTGTGGTTCGGGGGCGGACTCGAAAAGTTCGGAATCAGAGGAGCAGGCGCCGAAAACAGAGGAGAAGCAGGCAAAGCAAGATGTGAATTCTAGCGAGGATACCAAAGAGAAAACAGAGGTAAAACAAGATAAAGAAGAAGTAACAACGAAGGAAGATACACCAGCAACAGATGACACCACACCGGAGAAAGAGGAAGAAGCAACGACCCCTGATCAAAAAGTAGAAACACCGAAAACGGAAACTGCGAAGAAACCAGTCGCAGCAACGACAGCGGCATTCTCTTTGAGTGCAGATGGCTTCAAGCAATCCGCGGTAGCACCGAAAACAGGTGGAACAGTATCGCTAGTTTACCTAAATACAACGCCTCAAACAGCGGATTTTGGCCCGTTAAAAGTAACGGTGAAGCAATACAAATTGGAAAGCGTAACAGGAGCCAATAAAAAAAATGGACCCTTACAGCCCAGAATCTTATTTAGCTAATCAAGATGGTTTTGTAGTAACAGCAGATGTGATTGTTGAGAATACGACAGCGAGCAACATCAACTATTTAGCGGAGCGAATTCAAATCAATGGTGGCGGAATTTCTAAAGGCGCAAGTCTCGAAAACTTCGTACCGACAGCTTATCAATTATCAGGCAGTCCGTCTGCGCATAATATGTTCCCAGCAAAATCAAAACGAGAAGGCGCGATTACCTATATGCTTAACAAAGAGAACTACTATACACTCGTGCATTTAACTAAACTAATCGTACCAAATCCGAATGACTTCGCAGAAAAAGCGTTACCAACAAAAACAACGAAAACCATCGATTTAGACTTCCGGATTACAGAATAAAGTTTTTACTAAGATAGAACCGAAAAACCCGCTATTTAATGCTTAGCGGGTTTTTCAATAAAGCTTTTCGTTTTCGGTTTATGAAATTCGAACTTGCCAGTATTAATCCGAGCAACCGTTTTCTCAGCAATACGACCTTCACATTCTGGGCAAAGGTACATTCGAATCGGTTTATTGCGAAGTTGCTTCGTTTTAAATTTCTTATCATCTAATTCATCGATTGTTTCACATAAAATACATTGTGCCTTCATTGCGTTCACCTCGTGATTTTATTATAGCATGAAAAAAATGAAAGATAAACATTGGTATATCTACGGGAGGTTTTAGAAATGGTGATAGAGAAAAAGGCGGGGCATAAAGAGATGGTGCTTACATTATTGGCATCAGTAGTAGCTTTTTTTAGCGTTAGTATTTGTTCAGCAAGCGGTTTACTGGTTTGATAACTTTTACTTGGCGTTTGGCATTGCGTTTGTTCTGATTATTGGTTATGTTGTCATGACGTTGATTGCCTTTTTCAGGTCGTTCAAGAGGCATTTTCAGTTTTTTGATAGGATCATTATTTATTTCTCGATCCCACTGAGCCTGTGCTTCCTCGTTTTTATGTATCTAATGACTGTAATGTGGTTATCTTAAAAAATGTTAGGATATCAGGTTACACAGCGAAAAAAAATATGCTATACTAAAGAGGATAAAATTTGCAAAATTATAGTTTCGGTGGAAATAGATTAATGAAGCGCATGCACATGTGTTTTGAATGGGGGGTTCTGTGATGACAAATAAACAAATAGATCACAGAGAAGAGGCTATTACTCTTCTTAAAGAAGATGCGAAAAGAATTTTGCAGTTAATTAAGGTGCAGATGGATAACCTAACTTTACCTCAATGTCCGGCTTATGAAGAAGTTTTGGATACCCAAATGTACGGCTTATCGCGCGAGATAAACTTCGCAGTAAGATTAGGCTTGATTGACAGAGCAGAAGGAAAGAGCTTGCTGAGTACGCTTGAGAAAGAGCTTTCCGTATTACATGAATTATCGACAAGTAAGTGAATATAGATATAGAACACCCCTCTTGACGTGAGATTATGATGCGTCGGGAGGGGTGTTTTTGTTGAGGCTCTTATGAAGCATCCTTTGCTGAATTAGAGCCTCAATATGCATGAGAGCGAAGGCGAGCATGTAATCCATCAGTGGCTCTTATGCGGTGAACTGAGAACAAATAGCAATCAGAAAAGAATCGGCTAAACCAAGAGCCTCAATATGCATGAGAGCGAAGGCGAGCATGTAATCCGTTGGTGGGTCCTGGCACGGTGAATCTGGATTAAATGCTAAACCGAATTAAGAGGCGAGTGAGCGGGATGGTCTTGGTTTTATATGGAGTCGGATTCAGCGTATACCTTGTTCGGCGTCATGTTTTGCGCCTCCGGGATCCGGCTTCAACGGCCAACTCCTCGAAAACTTCACGACCTCCACAAAAAGCAAGAGCGGCTTTTTCTTGCGGCCGCTCTAGTTTTTTTCGGAGCTGAACGGGCCGTTTCAGCACTTCGATGAATAATAAAACTTAAACTCCATATCCTTCTGATGGTTCCCAAATCCTTTTCCAAATATCGTTGTTCCGCCAATGTTCTTCGCGTCTTTTTCAACGGCTATTCGGAATGTAAGGAGCTCTTCAGTTATATCTAAATCATCCAAAGTTAGCTCGGATAATATGTCTCCATCAAAATGGGTCCCGTGCTTCGAAATGCGAATGGTTTTGAAAAGGCCATACTGGCTGTTAGCGTCTTCCCACCAACTGGGCGTATATTTTCCGCGAATGTCAGAAAAATTACCTGGGCAGGTCCATATCCCGAGTCTGTGACCGTTTAAGTAGAAGGAGATGTCAGAAGGCCAGACGTTGTTGGAATAGGGAAACTCGGAGGCAATTTCGAAATTAATCTCAAGTAGTTCTATTTGTTCTTCTTTCTGCAGTGGATTGGGAACTTTGTACTCTAAATAGCCTTGTGTGAACCAGATGATTTGCGCTTCCATTCGTCTGGCGTCCATGAAATATTTCGGTTCGTCTACCTGGCCGATGAAGTCTTTGCTAGAGGCCAGTCCGCACGTTGGTGTGACATTGTAATCGGTGTAATGACCCACTGGTAATTCTAAGGAACGCATCTTAAAATTAGGGTAAATGGTAGTCGGGAATGTAATCTCGATTTTATCCACTACAAGCTTGGAAATTTTCTGGATTCCAGATTTGCCAGGTATTTTTTCTGTGCGGATCAACTTAGCGTTTTCTAGTTGATTGATGTGCCGCGTGATGATAGCGCTACTCATATGTAAGGCGTGTGCGAGTTCCTTAATATTCATCGAACTTTGTGAAAGTAAGTTCAAAATTTGAATCCTCGTGTCGCTGGCAAGAGCTTCATATACGTGAATCGAATCTTTGGAAATATCTAATTGCATGTAAAAATATCCTCCTTTAGTTAATGTTTAGATAGATTAAGTAGCGTTATAATTGGATAGAAAACCATTTAGTGAACCTATTAGTTCATCATAACATAAAATTGCTATCAAAAGAACTAAAAGTGTTGACAATAAAATTTTAGTGAATTATAGTAAAAATATAAAAGAAATTTAGTTATTAATTTACTTAATAGTTAACTAAATCTTTTCTTTTTTAAATGTGTTATGTAGGCGTTTACATTATACTGCAGGTAATGTGAAGGAAAGATTGGATTTAAAGATGTGAGACGGGTGAGGTAGTTTTCACAAGTGGGTTTAAGGAAACAAATTATGTTACTTAAGATTCTCGACAAAACAGGGAGGAATTTAAAATGAAAAAAATGTTAGGTCTTGTTTGTATGTTATTGTTGGTTGCTGGATTGACTGCGTGTGGGGGTTCTAGTGATGCGAAGGACACTGCTAAGAGTAAGGAAATCATATTCTGGAATCCATTCACTGGTCCGGATGGCGCGAATATGCAAAAAATGGTGGACGCTTACAACAAAACAAATCCGGAATTCAAAGTCAAAAACATGTCACTAAAAGAAGGCGATATGTACACAAAAATCCCGACAGTTGTAAACTCGGGCAAGAATATTCCTGATTTGACGATTGTTCACGCTGAGCGGATTAAGCAATATGTAGATAGCGATATGTTGATGATTTATGACGATTATTTAGCTGGTTTTCCTGATATTAAAGCGGAGAATTATGTACCGGAAGCTTGGAATATCGGGCAAATAGATAATAAACGATACAGTGTGCCGCTTGATATTCATTCGTTTATTATGTACTACAACAAGGATTTAGTGAAAAAATATGCTCCGACCGCGCTTGATGATGACGTCGTGACTTTTGACGAAATAAAAGCGGCGGGAGAACTTGCTAAGAAAGATAAAATGGATGCGGTATCGGTGAGTTGGGTGAAGCCGGTTTTCTTATCGCTATATGCACAAAATGGTGGGAAGTTGACGGAGAACGGTGTGGATCCAACGCTTGATAACCAGCAGGCGAAAGATACGTTTAACCTTTGGAAAGACATGTATAAAGATGGCATTACGACGAAGGACGGTGAGGATTACTTCCAAAAATTCATCGCTGGAAAAGTAATATTCGCGCCAGAGGGCATTTGGATGCAAAACAACGCGAAGGATGCCAAGTTCGATTGGGGAATCACGAATGCGCCACAGTTGAGTGAGGACAAAAATAAGATGGTGAACTGGTCTAGCTCGCACCAATTTACGATGTTTAATAGCGAAGGGCGTTCGAAAGAAAAAAACAAAAGGCGTGCTAAAATTCATTGATTGGGTACAAGATAACTCGCTAGAATGGGCGAAGTCAGGTCAAAATCCAGCATCTCTGAAAATCGTGGAAGACCCGGCTTACAAAGAAATGCCGCAATCGTTCTTGTTGCTAAACCCAGCTGAGCAGAAGTCATTGAAGATTTTTGATTATAAATATAATGGTTACGTATCCGAGCAATTGGAGGCGAACGGGAATGACATTATTTTCGGGAAAACGCCAGTGAATAAAGGCTTGGCGGATATGCAAAAAGCGGTGGAAGATAAGATAGCAAAAGATAAATCCAATAAATAAATCGAAAAAGGGACTTGGGGATGCGTAGACCTCAAGTCTTTAGATGAAAAATTGGGAGTGATGGAAATGGAAGCAAACGCTAAAACAATAACGTATAAAAAAAGAAAATGGCAATTCACACCATGGTTGTTCGCAGGTCCACATTTAATTATTTTCTTGATATTCTTTCTCGTTCCTGTTGTTTACGGAATCTATATTTCTTTTACGGATTGGGATTTGATTGGGACACCGGATTTTGTCGGTTTTGATAATTATCGCGAAATTTTGTTTCAGAAGGATTCAACTTTTTATGAGCAGTTACATAATGGGTTGCGAAATACATTCGTTTTTGTCGTGTTGACTGTGCCATTTTGTATTATTGTACCATTGTTGTTGGCCAGTGCATTGAACGCGAAACCGAGGCTGAATAAGTTGTTTCAATCGTTGTTTTATTTGCCGTCGTTGTTCGCGATTTCAGCGGTTATTATTATTTGGGGCTTGATGTTTAATGTGAGTTTTGGACCGATTAATCAGTTTCTGGGCACGACGGTAAACTGGGTCGGAACGCAGCCGTATGCTTGGTTGACGCTTGTAATTGTAACGGTTTGGTGGTGTATTGGCGGGAATATGATTATTTATCAAGCGGCGCTAAACGGGATTTCGAAGGATTTTTATGAGGCGGCGGAAATCGATGGAGCTACCTCTGTGCAAAAGTTCTTCCGGATTACGCTTCCGAGTATTCGCGCGCAGTTGTTGTACACGGTTGTGATGACGACGATCGCACAATTTAACGTGTATGGGCAACCGTTGATGCTGACAAAAGGTGGTCCGTCCGGTTCAACGTCGGTGCTGTTGATGTATATTCAGCAAAATGCGTTCGGTACGGGACAATCGATTGCGGGGATTGCATCCGCGATGGCGGTTATTCTCGGTTTGTGCATCATGGTTGTTTCCGCGATTCAATTTTTCTTTTTACGGAATAAGAATTAACGACGAGGGGGATGGATTTCTGATGAAAAAAGATACACGTTTTATACCAAAATTAATTGCTTTTATATTCCTGCTCGTGATGGCGGTCATTTGGGTTGTTCCGCTCGCGTGGGGAATTGTGACGTCCTTTAAATCGGAGGCGGAGGTCGCATCGGTGGGCTTTAAGTTCCTGCCAGTGCAGTGGGTGACGACGAATTATACCGAATTGCTGTTCGATAATGCAGCGACGCCACTTTTGCGGTGGTTTATGAACTCGATGATTATTGCGCTATCGCAGACGGTGTTGGTGCTTATTGTGGTATCGCTGGCGGCATTTGCTTACAGTCGCTTGAAATTCCGCGGACGCAATGCGATGTTTGTTTTTTTGATGGCAACGATGATGTTCCCAAGTGTGGTGAATTTGATTCCGCTGTATAAAATTATCGATACATTCGGTTGGGTGAATAATTATTTAGCGGCAATTGTGCCCGGTGCTGCTGCTGTGTTTAATATTTTCTTGGTGCGGCAGTTCATGGTGAATATTCCGATTGAATTTGACGAGGCTGCGCGCATGGACGGTGCTGGTGATTTCAAAATTTTCTACAAGGTTATTTTGCCACTTTTGCGACCGGTGTTGATGGTTGTGGCGTTGTTCACTTTCACGGCGGCTTGGAACGATTTCCTCTGGCCTTCGATCGTCTTCAATGACATCGAAATGATGCCGATTACGCCGGGACTTCAACTGCTGCAAGGGATGTACCAAGCCCAACCAGCGCATTTGATGGCAGGAGCACTCGTCGCTATTGTGCCAACTTTCATACTCTATTTATTCGCGCAAAAATATTTCCTACAGTCGATGGCACTATCATCTGGCGTAAAAGGATAGGAGGGCTTTCAAGTGAGCAGACGATTGGAACGGGTTTTTATTTATATCGCGGCGGCTTGGCAGTTGTTGGATGGGTTGTTGACAGTTTTTGTGTATGGGTTATTTATAAAACGGCAAGGATTGGATGTGGCGGGGCTTTCTGTGGCGCAAATGCGGGCGATGAAGGCGCTGTTTGGCAGTATTTTTAATTTCGTGGTGATTTTCGGGGTGTTGTTGATTTTACTCGGATTGTTGAATATTTATTTAGCGAGGAAGCATTGGAAAAATGGCGCGATTGGCTGGAAATTACCGGTTTGGTTCCTCGTTTGCGGCGTATTTTCGTATTTTATTATGGATATACCGAATATTTTCTTGTTTATGAGCGCGGGAATTATTGGCTTGGCGAAAAATAAAGGCATGAGAGCGCGACAAAATAGCTTGATTGGGGAGGAAATGGGATGACAAAATTGCATCCGAGGCCGCAGTTTGTGCGGAAGGATTGGGAGTTGCTTGACGGAAAATGGGCGTTTGCGTTTGATGATGCCGGAATTGGTTTGGCGGAGGATTGGTGCGCGCATTTGCCAACGGAACGTGGGATTGAAGTGCCATTTACGTATGAAACAAAGGCGAGCGGGATTCACGATGAATCGCATCACGCGGTCGTTTGGTATGAGCGGGAAGTGGAGATTACGAAGATGGAGAAAGACGTGTTGCTGCATTTCGAAGGTTCGGATTATGCGACGACGGTTTGGGTGAATGGGAAAGTGGTCGGTGAGCATCGGGGTTGCTATACGGCGTTTGTTTTTAATATCACGGATTACGTGACGGCTGGGGAAAATCGGGTGACTGTTCGCGTTCAAGATAGTATGGATACGGCGCAACCGCGTGGAAAACAGCGCTGGATTAAGGATAACTTCGGTTGTTGGTATGTTCAGACGACGGGGATTTGGAAGTCGGTTTGGCTGGAATACGTGTCGCCGGTTCATATTGATTATGTGAAAATGACGCCGGATGTCGATGCTCGGAAAATTGACTTGGAAGTGGAAGCAAATGCTTGGCATGAAGGCGTGACGGCGCGAGCGACAATCCGGTTTGACGGCGACCTTATTGAAGAGGTTAGCGCTACTTTGAAAGACGGCGTGGCCATTATGAACGCATCGGTTTTGGCAAACGGTGATCCGTGGAGTATGAAAGTTTGGAATACGGAGACACCGAACCTATACGACATCACGTTCACCTTGATAGAAGGCAATACCGTCGTTGACCGCGTGGAATCCTATTTTGGGATGCGGAAAATCGCGATTGAAGGCGAGAAAATCTTGCTAAATAACGAAGAGCTGTATCAGCGGCTTATTCTCGATCAAGGCTATTGGCAAGACAGCGATTTGACACCACCATCTGTCGCGGCGCTTGAGCTCGATATCGACAAAATCATCGAGATGGGTTACAACGGCGTCCGCAAACATCAAAAAGTCGAGGATAATCGTTTCTTGTATCTGTGCGATAAGAAAGGCTTGCTCGTTTGGTCTGAAGTTGGCTCGACTTACAGTTTTAGCGATAAAGCGGTTGCGAATTTTACGGCGGAGTGGCTTGAAATTGTGAAGCAAAACTACAATCATCCGTCGATTATCACGTGGGTACCGTTCAATGAGTCGTGGGGAATGGAGGATATTCATGGGAATAAGAAACAACAACAATTCACAGAAGGCATTTATTATGTGACCAAAAGTTTTGATGCGATGCGTCCTATTGTGACGAATGATGGCTGGGATCACACAATTTCTGATATTATTACACTACACGATTATGAAGAAAACGGTGAAAAATTTACCGAGCGCTATGCGGATCAGGAAAAACTATTATCCAATGCGTTCCAACATAACGGTTTCCGTCACCCTTTTGCTAGCGGTTATGAAAATCTTGGGAAACCAGTCATTATTTCGGAGTTTGGCGGAATTGCCTTCCAATCCGAATCCGGCTGGGGTTATGGTAATCAAGTGCAGGACGAGGCGGCGTTTTTAGAGCGTTTTGAAAGTATAACGAGCGCGATTCAAGGCCTTGATTATATTTCTGGTTTTTGTTACACGCAAGTCAGTGATGTACAGCAGGAAATCAATGGCCTGCTTACGATTGACCGCCAAGATAAGGTGGATTTAGCCAGGATTCGAGATATTAACCAACGGCGTAAGAAATAATACGTTTCCCATACATTTTCTAATAGGGCGCACTTATCATTTCTTTTCGAGCTGATTTCCTATATAATGGAGAGATACTACAGTAGGGACCTTGCATGAGGCTCGAAATGATTGGACGATGTGTATGTTTAAAAAAAATGTTGAAATCCTATGACTATCCTCTTTTGGCGGTATACCTCATTGTGTGTATCTTTGGATTGATCATGGTCTATAGTTCGAGTATGTTTGTCGCGATTAATAAAGGTTGGGACCCAGCGACGTTCTACAACAGTCAATTGAAAAACTGGATTATTTCGCTGGTTTTGCTGATTTTCTTCGCGGTTTTTCCATACAAAATTCTTCAAAATAATAAAATGTTGATGCTGATCATGTTCGGCTCGGTCGCGATGCTGCTGCTTGTGTTGGTTTTTGGCGACTCAGCGAACAATGCGCAAAGTTGGTTGGAATTGGGACCAATCCGGATTCAGCCTTCTGAGTTTATCAAGGTGTCGATGATTATTTACATGGCTGCGATTTATTCGAAAAAGCAACGTTACATTGATGATTTTAACCGTGGTGTTTTGCCGCCGGTCTTATTTTTAGTCGTGATTTGTTTCTTGATATTGCTACAACCTGATATCGGGACGGCTGCGATTATTTTTCTAACAGGCTGTGGGATCATTATGGCATCAGGTATGCGACTGAAAACGATATTAAAATTAGTCGGGCTTGGGTTGCTCATTTTAGCGGTTTTATGCGTTGTTGTTTTCCTATTACCAGAGGAGCTTCGTTCAAAATTGATTACGACGAAACGAATTGGCAGGATTACGAGTTTTCAAAATCCATTTACGGACCATGGCGCGAGTGGGTACCAGTTGGTCAACTCGTTTTATGCGATTGGTTCTGGTGGTTTCTTTGGACAGGGGCTAGGCGAAAGTGTGCAGAAACTAGGTTATTTGCCAGAATCTCATACCGATTTTATTATCGCGATTATTGCCGAAGAACTAGGCTTTTTCGGTATTTTGATTACGGTCGGCGGGATTTTCTTCATTGTCCTGCGCTCGATTACAAATGGGATGCGATTGAATGATTCGTTCGGTTCCCTGCTTTGTTACGGGACGGCGACGCTCATAGGGATTCAGGCGTTTATTAATTTAGGCGGCGCTTCGGGCATGATTCCGCTCACCGGGGTGACGTTGCCATTCACGAGTTTCGGTGGGTCGTCGCTGATGTCGATGTCGATTTTGGTCGGAATTGTGCTAAACGTGTCGATGATGAATAAATTTCAAAAGAATTACGGCTCGGAAAAGGATTTGGCGAAACCTAGGAAAGCGGTGCAGCCACGAACGCAGAGGTAAGGATAGGAGAAACGGGCTGGGATTTTGCGGCTCGTTTTTTATGTCATAAGGTATCAAATATACGACATTTTTGCTGGTTTGTAGTATATCTGATACTTTATGCCGAATTTTTATGTTCATCACGAATCAAACATTGATACCACTCACTTCACACCGAACTCTCGAACATTTTTTGCAAAAATCAGCGAAAACAATTTACATTCGGGGTACTTTAATACTATAATTGTCTGATATACCGTTTTTCTCCATGACGGTAATAAGGTTAGCAGCTATGTAGATAGAAAAATTAGGTAGTGTAGGTTAGGAGGAAAAAAAATGAACAACATTAAAAAGGTATTAGTTGCCAATCGTGGCGAGATCGCGATTCGCGTACTTCGGGCGTGTACGGAACTAAACATTAAGACAGTGGCGATTTATTCGCAAGAGGATACGGCGGCGTTTCACCGTTATAAGGCGGATGAGGCTTACCTCGTAGGGGAAGGGAAAAAACCGATCGATGCGTATCTGGATATCGATAATATTATCGAGATTGCCAAGATCGCTAATGTTGACGCAATTCACCCGGGTTATGGCTTTTTGTCGGAAAATATCGACTTTGCCAAACGCTGTGAAAAAGAAGGCATCATTTTTGTAGGACCTAAATCGAAACACCTAGATATGTTCGGGGACAAAATTAAAGCGAAAGAACAGGCTTTACTTGCCGACATCCCAGTTATCCCAGGAAGTAATGGACCTGTTGTGTCACCTGAGGAAGTAGCTGCTTTTGGAGAAAAACATGGCTATCCGTTGATGGTAAAAGCTTCTCTTGGCGGTGGCGGACGTGGCATGCGTGTCGTTCAAGGACCGGCGGACGTGAAAGACGCGTTTGAACGTGCTGGATCAGAAGCAAAAGCGGCTTTTGGGAACGATGAAGTGTACGTTGAGAAATGCGTTGTTAATCCGAAGCATATCGAAGTGCAGATCTTAGGGGATTCTCACGGAAATATCGTCCATTTATTTGAACGTGATTGCTCGGTACAACGTCGTCACCAAAAAGTAGTAGAAGTCGCACCATGTAACGCGATTACATCCGATTTGCGTCAGCGTATTTGTGATGCTGCCGTGAAATTAATGAAGAACGTCGATTATTTAAACGCTGGAACGGTGGAATTTTTAGTTGCTGGTGAAGAATTTTATTTCATCGAAGTGAATCCGCGTGTTCAAGTGGAGCACACGATTACCGAGATGATTACAGGGATTGATATCGTTCAGTCGCAACTGTTTATCGCAGATGGTTGTTCGATGCATGACCAAATTGTCGGTATTCCGCAACAAGAAGAGATTCGTATCAACGGTTCGGCGATTCAATGTCGGATTACGACGGAAGATCCTTTGAATAACTTTATGCCAGATACTGGTCGTATTAATACATACCGCTCAACTGGTGGTTTTGGAGTGCGTCTTGATGCTGGGAATGGTTTCCAAGGTACAATCGTGACGCCGTTTTACGATTCTTTACTTGTAAAATTATGTACGTGGGGCATGACGTTTGAACAAGCGTGCCGCAAAATGATTCGTAACTTGATTGAGTTTCGGATTCGTGGCGTGAAAACGAATATTCCGTTCTTGCTAAACGTGGTGCAACATCCTGATTTCATTAGTGGAAACTACAATACATCGTTCATCGACACAACGCCTGAATTGTTCGATTTCCCGAAAGTGCGTGACCGCGGTACGAAGACACTTCGCTACATCAGTAATGTGACGGTGAACGGCTTCCCGGGTATTAAACATCGCGAAAAACTGGTTTATGATGATCTGCGCATTCCGAAGATTCCTTTCGACGCAAAAATCGAACCAGGAACGAAACAAATTTTGGATGCAAAAGGTCCTGCGGGAATCGTCGAATGGGTCAAATCGCAAAATGAGGTCTTGTTGACGGATACGACATTGCGTGACGCGCATCAATCGTTACTTGCGACGCGTGTTCGTTCGAAAGACATTTTCCAAATTGCAGATCCGATGGCGCATTTATTACCGAACATGTTCTCGTTTGAAATGTGGGGCGGGGCAACGTTTGATACGGCTTACCGGTTCTTGAATGAAGATCCGTGGGTGCGTCTGGAAACGTTGCGTAAACAAATCCCGAACGTGATGTTCCAAATGTTATTACGTGGCGCGAACGCTGTTGGTTACAAAAACTATCCAGATAACGTGATTCGCGAGTTCGTGAAGCAGTCTGCGCAAAGTGGCGTCGATGTGTTCCGTATTTTTGATAGCTTGAACTGGTTGAAAGGCATGGAAGTTTCCATTGAAGCCGTTCGTGATGCTGGTAAAGTCGTGGAAGCAGCGATTTGTTATACGGGTGATATTGAAGATGCAACGCGTACGAAATATAACATAGATTATTACAAAGATATGGCGAAAGAACTTGTGGCGCAAGGTACGGATATCTTGGCGATTAAAGATATGGCTGGGCTTTTGAAACCGCAAGCGGCGTACCGTCTTGTGAGCGAACTGAAAGACACGATCGATGTGCCGATTCATTTGCACACGCATGACACGAGTGGTAACGGGATTTATACGTATGCCGCTGCGGTTAGTGCGGGCGTAGATATTGTCGACGTATCCTCAAGTGCGATGAGTGGCGCGACGTCTCAACCGAGCATGACTGGTCTTTACTACGGTCTTGAAAACGGAAAACGTCAAACGATTCTCAATGCGCACAATTCGCAAATCATCAACCATTACTGGGAAGATGTTCGTAAATACTACAAAGACTTTGATAACGCGCTGAACTCACCGCAAACCGAGGTTTATATCCACGAGATGCCGGGTGGTCAGTACACGAACTTGCAACAGCAAGCCAAAGCAGTTGGCCTAGGCGATCGTTGGGATGAAGTGAAAGACACGTACGCAGTCGTGAATGAAATGTTCGGCGATATCGTGAAAGTAACACCATCCTCGAAAGTTGTCGGCGATATGGCGCTGTTCATGGTGCAAAACGACCTTACAGAACAAGATGTATACGATAAAGGCGAAACGCTAGATTTCCCAGATTCGATTATCGAGTTCTTTATGGGCGAGATTGGCCAACCGTACGGCGGATTCCCAGAGAAGCTGCAAAAACTTGTCTTGAAGGGCCGCACGCCTTTGACAGAACGACCTGGTGCTTTGATGGAGCCAGTTGATTTTGAGTCAGTTCGCGCAGAGCTTGCTGAAAAAATGACGACGGGTGATCCGACAGACCACGATGTAATGTCTTATATCCTCTATCCGAAAGTGTTCTTAGATTACTTGACGATGATTGAGAAATATGGTGATGTGACGGTGCTTGATACGCCGACCTTCTTTAAAGGCATGCGTTTAGGCGAGACGGTAGAAGTAGAGCTTGAAAAAGGTAAAACGTTGATTATCAAGTTAAACTCAATCGGAGAACCTATCGCAGACGGCACACGCGTGATTTACTTCGAGCTAAACGGCCAACCGCGCGAAATCTCTGTACAAGACTTTAACGTCCAATCAACCGTTGTGACGCGTCGCAAGATTGACACGACGAATCCAGAACATGTTGGAGCAACGATGACTGGTTCCGTGATTAAGATTGTTGCTGAGAAAGGCCAAGAAGTGAAGAAAGGCGATCCACTTCTAATCACCGAAGCAATGAAGATGGAAACAACAATCCAAGCCCCATTCGACGGCAAAGTCAACGCGATTTTTGTCACAGATGGCGATGTGATTGAATCAGCTGACCTGCTTATGGAAGTTGGAAGAGTCTGAAACGGCCCGTTTATGTTGATGAACTTTCAAACCGTCGTTTGGTTTGATTTAGTGGATCAATAGGCAGTGGAGCAACGCGAGACTGACAACCATATTCTGGCTAAAAGGAAGGCAGTTTTATTTCACTCCACTGCATATTGAGGTTCTAAAAAAGCAAAGACGCTTTTCAAGAACCACAACAAAGCTGGATCCGAAGGCGCTGAATATGATGCATTATAATTCCAAACCAGCAAGATATGCCTCATACGGACTATAACAACAAGGAAAAAGTCGGGATATCCAAACGCCCGACTTTTTCCATTTTGAAAGGGAGAATTCAGATGCAATTTAAAAAAAATAATCACGGCTTTAAGTCTAGCCATTATCCTCGTTTTAGCAGGCTGCGGGGCACAAACAACATCTGAGAAAACCGCACAAAAACCAGAATACATAGCAACAGACGCGACAGGCGCTAAAATGGAGCTCAGCGCGAAACCGAAAAAAAATCGTTTCCCTGATTCCTAGCAATACCGAAATTTTATACCGACTCGGGCTTGGTGAAAACGTGGTAGGCGTCACATCGAGCGACGATTATCCAGCCGCGGTCAAAAAAAGTTCCCGTCGTTGCGACAACAGAAATCAATGTCGAGAAAATCATTGGCATGAAACCCGACCTCGTTCTTGGCCACGCCTCGATGATGAGCTACAATAAAGACGCCTACGATCAAATCAAGAAAGCGAATATTCCACTGTTCGTCGTAGAAGATGCGCAAACGTTCGATGCAGCCTACAAAACATTCACACAAATCGGCGACCTCACCGGCACGACGAAAGAAGCCGAAAAACTAGTGTCATCCATGCAAGCAACGGACAAAATGATACGCAAGGAAGCCACGCAAAAAGTCCAAACGAAAGCGAAAGTATGGCTAGAAATCAGCCAGATCTATACACAGCCGGCCAAGACACGTTCATCAACGAAATGCTTACCAACATCAAAGCTACAAACATCGTCTCGGAAAAAGGCTACCCGCAATACAGCGAAGAGCAAGTTATCCAAGCCGCGCCCGACGTGATCATCACGATTTACCCCAATGCTAAACAAGAAATCGCCAAACGCTCCGCATGGAAAAACATCCCCGCGGTAAAAAATAATCGCATCTACGAAATGGATCCATCCATTGTCAGTCGTCCGGGACCACGCCTCATAGAAGGGCAAGAAGCCTTATTCGAAGCTATCTATCCAAAATAAATGCGCGTAAAATAAAGATCTTACTTTACAAATGCCCACTTTTGAGGTAATTTAACATAAGGTGGGTTTTTACCATTTTTCAAATAGCTCACCGCCAATACGTAGAAACAGACCTACATTTACGGAAGAATCGACTAAAAAGCAGCCTAGAAAAACAACCCAGAAACGCGTAAACGACATCATTATGTACCTTTTTCTAAGAACCAAGGGGTGGAGCCTATACGATATGGAGCAAGCGATTTTCGGTTACTAAAATAGCTAACCGCATTATTATTCCGGAAAGAAGTGTTTTTGTGAAACAAGTAATAGAAGTCCTAAAAGAACAATTTAAGTACGCGCCAATGATTTTTCGAATTGCGCGTTATGAAGATAAAGCGACGTATCAGAGCCATTACCTAGGTCTTGCGTGGCAAATTTTAAACCCACTAATTCAAGTTGCTATTTACTACTTTGTATTCGGATTCGCGATGCGTGGCCAATCAGGGATAGCAGGCGCTAGTTACATCGAGTGGATGCTTGCCGGTATTATCCCGTGGTTTTTCATCAGCGCGGTTATCTTGCAAGGAGCGAATAGCATTTTCAATAAGATACACATGGTTTCCAAGATGAAATTTCCGATGAGTGTTATGCCGAGTATCACGATTGTATCGAATCTAACTAGTTATGCGACAATGATGGTCATCTTTTTTGTGTTACTTTTTATAAAAGGCGCTCCAGTATCGATGTATTGGGCACAATTTTTCTACTATTTTATTGCGATGATTGCGTTTCTTTTTAGTGTCACTTTATTGAACGCAACGATAAGTGTTCTAGTTCGTGATTACTATGTTATGTTACAGTCCGTTATGCGTGTTCTGTTCTATGTTTCTGGTGTTGTTTGGAATCTAGACACGAAGTTGCCTGCATGGGTTGTCGACCTTTTGAAACTGAACCCAATCGTTTATATTTTGAAAGGATTCCGAGAAAGTTTTGTCGGTAATAAAGGCTTTTGGCAAGAACCATCCTACACCGTCTACTTCTGGCTTATCACACTTGTATGTTTATTTGTAGGATCCGTATTACACATGAAATTCCGCGAACGATTCGTGGATTATTTATAGGAGGTAAGGACAAATGGGAAAAAATATTAAAGTAGCATTCAAACATGTGTCCAAAGAATACGACCTCTATCAAAATAAATCTGATAAAATCAAAGGACTATTCTTGCCTAAAAGCAAACAAATGCAATCTTTCTGGGCACTGCGCGATGTCAACTTCAACATTTACGACGGCGAAACAGTGGGACTAATCGGCATCAACGGCTCTGGAAAATCAACCATTTCCAATATCATGTCTGGCGTTATCCCGCCAACCCAAGGCGAAGTAGTCATTAACGGCGAAACATCGCTCATTGCCATCGCAGTCGGCTTAAAAGGTCCGCTCACCGGTTACGAGAATGTCCGCTTAAAACTACTCATGCACGGCTTGAAAACATCCGAAATCGATGCCCTCATGCCGAGCATCATTGATTTTGCCGATATTGGCGACTTCATGAATCAACCAATTAAAAACTACTCCAGCGGTATGCGTTCACGACTAGGTTTTGCGATTTCAGTTCACACTAACCCAGATATTCTAGTTATTGATGAAGCATTATCTGTTGGTGATTCAACTTTTTATAAAAAATGTGTCGATAAGATTACTGAATTTAAAGAAGCTGGTCGTACAATTGTTTTTGTCAGCCATTCTTTAGGTCAAATGAAAGGGTTGTGCGATAGAATTATTTGGATGCATTATGGGCAAATTCGAGAAATCGGAGATGCACAAGAGGTAGCCGACAAGTATGATGAGTTTGTACGATGGTTTAATGGTCAGCCTAAGGCATACAAGAAAGAATACCAAGATGATTACAAAAGAAATCAAAAGCTCCCCCAAAAAGTTATTTATCCCAATCCAAATGCGAATAGATATAGGCTCGGCTGGCTAGATAAATTTATGTTGACATTACTTATTATACTTATGATATTCTTTGGTTATTTTGTTGGAACAGGGCGATCGGTGATGGACGCGTTCAGAGTATCTGAGAATAACCAACCAGTTATTGTTCAAACATTGAAAAATGTATAGAGTTTAAGATTTATATTTCTTAGTAAGAGCTGCTAGATACGCTGTTTTGTAGATTTTAAATGGTCTAATTGAGTGTATCTATGCAGATTTTTTGCTACAAGCTATTATATTAATTTAATAATGGGTGTATACTTACACAGAAAAATGATTGCGCTTTCTTTTTAGCTGTGCTAAAGTTAATTAGAACATAATACTAAAAAGGGAGAGGCGCTTAATGAAAAAAATATCAAAAATATTTGTGGTACTACTTGTATTTGTAATTTCTTTTGCAAATATAAACTGGAGTACTGAAAATGCAAATGCAACACCTGCTAAAACGTATGAAAATCTTTACAATGAAGCGAAGAAGCACTTAGGTAAATCCTATACTTGGGGAGGTAATGGACCAAATACATTTGATTGTTCTGGCTATACAAAATATGTTTTCCAGAATGGGGTTGGGGTTTCTATACCAAGGACTTCAGGGGGACAATACAGTGCGTCTACCAAAATCTCAAGATCACAAGCAAAGCAGGGAGACTTAGTATTTTTTGATTACGGGAATGGAATTGCTCATGTCGGAATATACATAGGCAATAATCAGATGATAAACGCTCAGGATAACGGAGTAATGATTGATAATTTAAATAACTCTTTCTGGAGTAGATATATAGTTGGCTTTGGTCGCATGACTAATTTAGAAGAACCTTCTAAAGGAAAGGAAACATTATACGCCAAAAATGATTTGTATATATTGAAGTCAGGAAATTGGAATAGCGGTACAGCCTTCACGCTTGCTAAAGGGTCTGCAGCTGTGATTGATTTTGATCGTACACAAAACGGATTTGTGCATGTGAAATCAGGAACTCAAGAGGGCTGGTATTCAGGAGCGATGGATCCTTATTGGTCAGAAACCAAAATTGTAAATGATAAAAAAAGGGAAAAAAGTGGCTGTATGCAAAGAATGATTTATATATATTGAAATCAGGAAGCTGGAGTAGCGGCTCGTCGTTTACTCTGAAAAAATATTATGCAGCATTAGTTGATTTTGATCGCACACAAAATGGATTTGTACATGTACAAGTGGGAGATCAAGAAGGCTGGTATTCAGGAGCCATAGAGCCTTATTGGTATGAAGAAAAGCCAAACACTGAAAGTAAAGGAAAAATGACTTTATATGCAAAGAATGATTTGTATATTTTGAAATCTGGGGATTGGAATAGCCAGTCTGCATTTACTTTAAAAGCTAATACACCAGCAGTAGTTGATTTTGACCGTACACAAAATGGATTTGTACATGTTAAATCGGGAACTCAAGAGGGCTGGTATTCAGGAGCAATGGATCCTTATTGGTCAGAAACAAAACTTGCAAACGAGGGCAAGGGGAAAAAATGGCTATACGCAAAGAATGATCTATTCATTTTAAAGTCCGGAAATTGGACTAGTGATTCATCATTTACTCTGAAGAAATACTATGCAGCATTAGTTGATTTTGATCGTACGCAAAATGGGTTTGTACATGTGCAAGTTGGTGATCAAGAAGGTTGGTACTCAGGAGCAATAGACCCTTATTGGTATGAAGAGAAGCCAAATGTAAGGACTCTATATGCAAAAAATGATTTGTATATCTTGAAGTCTGGGGATTGGAATAGTCAAGTTGCATTTACTCTAAAAGCAAACACGCCGGCAGTAGTAGATTTTGAACGTACGCAAAATGGGTTTGTTTATGTCAAAGCTGGTGATCAAGAAGGATGGTACTCAGGAGCAATAGATCCTTACTGGTTAACAGAGAATCCTAATGTTAATTTGAAAGGCAAGAAAACCTTGTATGCAAAGAATGATTTGCATATTTTGAAAACGGGAAACTGGAACAGTGAATTGTCATTTACATTAAAAGCTTACTATGCCGCTACAGTTGACTTTGACCGTACGCAAAATGGATTTGTACACGTTCAGGTAGGAGATCAAGAAGGTTGGTATTCCGGAGCAATAGACCCTTACTGGTATACTGTGAGTCCTAATACTGCGTATATATGCATGAAAGATGTAATATTCAGAGACGCACCTCAATGGGGGACAGGTCAAGCTGGAAGCCGTAAACAAGGTGAACAAGTCAATGTTGTGGGTAAAGAAAATGGGTGGTTAAAGGTATCTTTATCAGGAGATATAGGCTATCTACCAGATGACGGGCAACACTTACAGAAAAAAATAAATAAAAGTTGAGAAAGTTATTTTTGGACTTGGTCTAATTAAGTAGACACGAAATTAAGAGGAAATTGAATTCCAATGTAGCAGCAAGCTGTGCAAAAGGCTGGATAGAAATTATGATCAAGGAACCCGTTATTTTATACCAGTTCAATATTTAATGAAGAAAATAGATAGAGAATAGAGTACTGGTGGACTAATTTGCCCACCAGTACTCTATATTTAGGTTTTAATGTAAGCTAAAGAAATGTTTGCAAGGTAGATTACGAATTATGTACACCATGGCATACTCGATATTAATAGAAAAACCATCGTAAACTGTATGTTTGTAATTCTTTCCTTTTGCCCGCAAATCTTTTCTGTTATACTGATAAGGTATGTAAAAAAATGATGAGGATGTAGTGAAATATGAAATTAATAACAATCTCGGTACCTGCTTATAATGAAAGTGAGGTACTACCACATTTATACGATCGCATAAAGGAAGTCATGGCTACGGTTTCGGATCGTTATGATTACGAGCTTCTGTTCATTAATGATGGTAGTTCGGATAATTCGGTTCAAATTATGAAAGACCTACGTGCTAAGGATTCTCGGGTTTCTTACGTGGATCTTGCTCGGAATTATGGGAAAGAAGTAGCGATGGCTGCGGGTTTTGATTACGCGAAGGGCGATGCGATGGTGACGATGGATGCTGATTTGCAACATCCACCAGAGTTGATTCCAGAAATGTTGCTGCTATGGGAACAAGGTTACGAAGATGTTTACGCGAAACGGAAAATTCGTGAGGGCGAAACATGGCTGAAAAAATTCACATCGAAAAAGTACTATCAACTGCTACAAAAAATGTCGAAAACGCCGGTTCTTCCAGATGCTGGTGATTTCCGCTTGCTTGACCGTCGTTGTATCGATGCGCTCAAAAAATTACGAGAAACACAGCGCTACTCTAAGGGGCTGTATAGTTGGATGGGATTCAAGAAAGTCGAAATTGAATTCGATGCTGCTCCGCGTTTAGCTGGAGAAACGAAATGGAACTACGGTTCGCTATTCAATCTAGCTTTGGAAGGGATGACATCATTCACCACAACGCCGCTCAAAATTTCCTCCATCTTAGGATTTATCGTATCGATCGCTGCTTTTATTTATATGATATACATATTCATCGCAACGCTTGTGACAGGGAATGCCGTCGAAGGTTTCCCAACGCTGATGATAGTTATTTTATTCTTAGGTGGAATTCAGCTGATTTCGATTGGGATTATCGGAGAATATTTGGGTCGAATTTTTAATGAAGTGAAAGGTCGTCCGCTATACTTTGTCGAAGAATACAACGATGAGAGAGAGCCGATAAAATGAAGAAGATAAAGGAACTAATCGCTAACTTTAGAAAAGAGCATGCCAATTTGTATAGTATTATCATGTATATCATCATGGGCGGCTTTACAACAGTCGTTAATATTGCATCATTCTGGTTGTGTAATACTGCGCTCGGGATCGATTACGTCACATCAAATACCGTGGCGTGGGTACTGTCTGTCATTTTTGCTTATGTGACGAATAAGCGATATGTGTTTGAAAGCTATACACCGACTTGGAAAGACCGCGCGCGTGAAGCTTCGTCGTTCTTTGGTTTCCGTTTTTTGACGTATTTGGTCGATTTGGCGGTAATGGTTGTTCTGATTAGTGGATTGGGCACGAACGCGTTGCTAGCAAAAATTCTGACAAACGTGATTGTGCTTGTGTTGAACTATGTATTTAGTAAGTGGATAATATTTAAAATTAGGAATTAAAAAGGTAGGTAAATTATGATTCGTACAGAGAGAAATTGGAAGTTATTAAGTTTGGTAAGTTTTGTTGCATTTATGTTTTATTTATACATTGCGTTTCGGACACCGCTAACGCATGATGATTGGACTTGGGGAATTGCTGAGGGAATGAAGCGATACCACAATGGCTTTGCGGACTACAACGGTCGGTATCTTGGAAATATAGTGGAGATATTAATTACGCGTGTGGATTGGTTCCGTATTTTGATGATGGGTGCATTTGGCGCGCTGATGGTTATTCTTCCAGCAGTTATTGCCAAAACGAATTCGCTAGGCGTCTATTTGCTTAGCTTCTTGTTATTCTTGATTGTGCCAGCGAACATGTTTGCGCAAACCTACGGCTGGGCAGCTGGATTCGCGAATTACAATACGGCAGCGATTTGTATCTTGGTCTATTTATTGATTGTAAAAAATGTGTTTTATGATAAAACACCGAAGTATAATATTTTCTTAACGATTTTTGCAGTGCCGCTGGGTGTTTGTTCGCAGTTATTTGTAGAGCATGCAACGTTATACAATATTGTGGCTGGGATTTTTGTTATTATTTTAGCTTTCGTTAAGTTCCGCAAATTTTTCATGTTCCATATTCTTTATTTAGTATCGGCGATTGCTGGTGCAGTATGGATGTTCTCAAATGGAGCTTATGCCAAAATTTTCAGTGGGGAAGACACGTACCGTACACTTGATCGCGATATGAATTTTTTAGAAAGAATGTACAGTATTTTTAAAACGACAATGTATCAATTCCTTGTGATGAATAATGTTGGGTTGAATATTGTTCTAGCTATCATCGGGATTCTCGTTTTGACGAAAGTCGCGCAAAACCTTTCAACCGTACAACTTATTTTCAAAAATCTATTCATCATTGTTTTAACGATTTATCCGTTATATCGCCCGGTTGTGGATCAAGTATTCCACATTGCATCGGCGGATACAGCAACATTTGAAGCGTATTTCTCGCTAGCGTTTTATCTCGTATTAGTTGCGACTGTGTTTCTATTTATTCCAGGAAGCAATTTAAAAACGGAATTATCGTTCTATTTGTTATCTGTGGTTACACTAGCAGCACCATTGTTTTTCGTCACACCAGTTGGTCCACGGAACTTTATTATTTGTTATATGTTCTTCGTTCTTTTTGCAGTCAGAACAGTGCATTTCATGTATGATAAGAATTATTTAAATCTGCGAGCGGCCTATGTACCGTTGTTCTCACTTGTTCTTGTATTCATGATTGCTTTCATGTATATGTTTACGCAAATTGGGCGTTCAGATGATGCACGTATCGCAAGTGTTAAGGCTCAAGCTGAGTCGGGTGCAAAAGTAGTTACCTTGAAACGTTTACCTTATGAACAGTATTTGTGGATGAGTACCCCTATTGTTCCTGGTTATCAAGCAAGTAACTTTGTGATTTATTACAATTTACCTAAGGGAACAACCCTAAAAATAGTTCCAGCAAACAGCGCAAAATGACACCATTGTAATATTGTTTAAACCCTCCAAGTGTGAAATAATAGAGACGTACGCAATTTATGTCAAGGAGGTAAAGGTCAATCAGAAATAAAATAGTAATAATGGCGTTAGGATTTGCTGCGACGTGTGCGGTTTTTGTGATGAAAGAACCGATGCAAGCGGAGGCGGCAACTCCAAGTTCGTGGGAAGCGAGCTATTATAACAACAAGACGCTATCTGGTACCCCGGTCTTAAAACGGACGGAGAAGGATCTTCATCTGGATTGGGGTTACGGTTCACCAAGCGCAGCGCTACCAGTGGATGGTTTTTCTGCGACGTTCCGTAAAACAATTACAGTTGGCACCACCACAGATTATCGCTTAATTGGGCGAGCCGATGATGGTATTCGTGTGTATGTTGATAACCAGCTTGTGTACGATGATTTCAAACCGAGCATGGCGAACCTGAACATGACGATTCCGTTAACAGCGGGAACACATGAAATCAGAATCGATTATCTAGAAGCGGGTGGCGCAGCATACATTACCGCGGATTTAGTTCGTGCGGATGAATGGAATGCGGTGTACTTTCCAAACAATAACATGACGGGCAACGTGAAGTTGACAGAGAATATCGGCAATAAAACGTATCTGAATAAAGTTTGGGGTTACGGTTCACCTGGCGCTGGTATTGGCGTCGATAATTTTAGTGGCTTCTTTTCGAAACAATATGATATTGCCGAAGCAGGTAACTATCGTTTTGTTGGAAAAGTAGACGATGGCATGCGAATTTACGTGGATGGCAAAGCGATTGTGAACACTTGGGATTCTTTTCAGGATAACTTAAATGTTACAATTCCACTCACAAAAGGTAAACACCAAGTTACCGTACAATATCGTGAAAAGTCTGGCGCGGCTCATTTGCAAATGAATCTCGTGAAGGCAAATGTTTGGTATGAGCAGTACTTTAACAATGCGAAATGGAGCTTGAATGCAGGCTACTTTACGGTTGGTTCGACAACGAATAAACTGTCGCATAATTGGGGTACAGGGGCACCAAATATAAGTATGATAAAAGACAATTTTACAGGTATCATGGATAAACAAATCGAAGTAGCAACGGCTCGCGATTACCGGATTATCGGGAATGTGGACGATGCGGCGGCGATTTATGTAGATGGCAAACTCGTGACGAACTTAACGACACGCGGTGAGTTTAATACAGTTGTTTATTTATCAAAAGGTACACATGATGTTCGGATTAAGTTTAAAGAAGGCAGCGGCGTGGCATATGTTAACTTTAATGTGATCGATGCCAACGTTTGGTACGCTAAATACTACCCGAATGAAACCGTATCTGGCTTTCCGTATGCCTTTGATGAGGTAACGAGCATGACAACGATTGCGAAGAATTGGGGTACAGGTTCGCCAAATAGCGCGGTACCAAACGATCATTTCTCCGCACGGATGCACCGTCAAATCGATGCCCCAGAAGCGAGTCACTATCGTTTTTACGGCGACGTTAAGGACGAAGCAACCATTTATATGGATGGCAAAAATATGGGCACTGTTTCTGGCCAATACAACCAAGTAATCTGGGTTCCAAAAGGAAAACATGCAATCTCGGTTGTTTACAAACATAAAACCGGCGCAGCATCGATTAACATGAACATCGAAAAACTAGATAAATGGTTTGCGCGCTACTACAAAAACACCAATTTTACCGGTGCTTATGTAGCTAAGCTTCACGACACGCAATCAGCATTTTATCAAAACTGGGCGTATGGTAGTCCAGACCCAGCGATTCCAAACGATAATTTCTCAGCAGTCATCGAAAAGCAATATGTCGCTCCTAAAACAGGGAATTACAACATTGTAGGACGTGCGGATGATGGGATGCGCGTAACGATCGATGGGAAAGTGGTTTTTGATAACCGTAATCTAAGTTATGTACGAGAGGAAAATTATGTGATTCCTTTAACGCAAGGAACGCATAATGTAAAAGTCGAGTATGTCGAACGCACAGGTGCGGCATCTGTTGATTTTAATATTTTACCGAGCAATACTTGGTTGGCGCGATATTATCCAACAGACAGCTTCTCTGGACGTCCTGTCTACAAAACAATGAGTAGCATTAATGATAACTGGGGAGCAGGCAGCCCAGATCCGAGCATTCCAAATGACCGCTTCACGGCTCGCTATGAGGCAACATTAAACATGGCGAAAGACGGTAATTATGAAATATCGGGTCGCGCTGACGATCGCATCCGCGTGAAAGTGGACGGCCAAGTCGTTTATGAAGATTGGACGGCAGGCTTAAGCAATTACAAGGAAGCTATCCCACTCACAAAAGGAAATCATAAATTCATCATTGAATATATGGAGGACACAGGCGGTTCAGCTGTATCATTTAACATCAATTACGTAGCAGGCATCGAAAAGAACTATCGCACGCAATCGTATACTTCCACGTTGGCACAAGCTCTAGCGAAACAAATGGCTGGTTCCACACCACCGCAAACGAGTGTCAAACCGCCGAACAATTACGTTCGTAGTAATTTTGTCACTTTAAATACTGGTGGAAAGACTGGGAAAACAACGGCAGCGACGAGCGTTCGCGATGCTGCGAATCCAAATGCCTTTTTAGTTGGACCGCTCGCGAAAGATTTAACGATCACCATTACGGGAACTGTCACAGGAACCGATGGCGCGAAATGGTATAAATTCAACTACACACGTGCTTGGGTGAATGCGTATCAAAAAGATGTACAGTTTTATATGAACCCGAACAGTTTTGTGAAAGATACGAAAGAGTATTTGCAGTTCCTTGTGCTATCGAAACCAGCAGGGATCAATACGGCAGAAGTGAACAGTAAAATTCTTGTGAATAAAGGAATCTTAACTGGGCAAGGTGCAAGCTTTGCAACGGCTGCGAAAACGTATCAGATTAACGAAATTTATCTGATGTCACATGCAATGCTAGAAACAGGAAATGGTTCCTCACAACTTGCAAACGGTGTGTTGGTAAGCTCTGTAGATGGCAAACCAGTAACGCCGAAACTTGTATATAATATGTATGGAATCGGCGCTGTAGATAGCAATCCGTTGAAAGGTGGTTCCGAGTATGCCTATAAACAAGGCTGGGACACACCAGAAAAAGCAATCATCGGTGGCGCACAGTTCGTAGCGCAAAACTACGTAGCAAAAGGACAGGATACGATCTATAAAATGAGATGGAATCCTGCTAACCCGGGCGTTCACCAATACGCAACAGATATTAAGTGGGCGACGAGTCAAACAACGAATATGTATAACATGTATAAATTACTCACAAGCTATATTCAAGACTTCGAAATACCAAAATATAAATAAAAAAAATGCTTGGGGCTTCAGATCTAATTGATATGCTCCCTATAGAGTAGACAATGGAAAAAACAAAAATTCCAAATCTACTTTATAAGGGAGTTTTTTGTATGTCAAAACGCACACGTTTTTCCGTCGAAGAAAAACATACCGCAGTAAAAAAAATGCCTCCAAGGCGAAATATCCATTAACGGCATGTCCAAACAGCTAGGAGTTGGATTTCAAACCGTCAAGACTTGGATAAGGAAATGGGAGCTAGAGGGGCTATCAGGTTTAAAAGAAAGTCACACGAATAAAAAATACAAGGACGAACTGAAACAAAAAGCCGTAGAAGCTCATCTTTTAAACGGCGATAGCATGGAAAAAGTGCTTCGTACCTATCATATTTCAGAAATAAGTGTTCTAAAAAAATGGATTTCCAAGTATACTAATGGAGAAGTCATTCCATTGACGAATCCGGGTAGGGGGAAATCCAACATGTATTATGCAGGTCGAAAAACAACCTTCAAAGAACGTTTAGAAATTGCGCAGTTCACCATCGCGCACGAGAAAAATTACCAACTCGCTATCGAAACCTATCAGGTTTCCTACAATCAAGTGTACAGTTGGGTACAGAAATATCAAGCATCTGGAGAAGGTGCGTTACAGGACCGACGCGGTCGTTCCAAGCACAAAGAAGAACTAACGGAAACAGACCTTTTAACGCTACGCATCAAAGAATTAGAGGCACAGAATGAGCGTTTAGAAATCGAGAATGCCATCGCAAAAAAAGTTGCAGGA